>SKGM01000019.1 GCA_007117455.1 Candidatus Methanomethylophilaceae archaeon | reverse complement strand
GCCATAGCGGCGGGGTCACACCCGGTCCCATTCCGAACCCGGTAGTTAAGCCCGCCCGCGTCCCTGGCGGTACTGTGTTGCGCGAGCGCATGGGAACCTTGGGGCGCCGTCAGCCACTTTCATTCATATCCTTTTATTCGTAGGATAAAAAAGGAAGGGATTTTGTTAAGGTGTTTATAGCTTGCACAGCTTGAGCAGGCGCTCCCACTTGTTGTCGATGTACTCCTGGATCGAATCCGCGGTGTCCATCCACTTGTCCTTGGTAAGGTGCTTGAACCTTCCCTGGGACTCCAACCAGTCCCTGACGGGGAGCTTGTCCTTCTTGCCCTCGGCTATCCTAAGGCTGTCGCTGGTGAGGGAGAACTTGCCGTTCTCGTACTCATACAGGGGCCAAACGCAAGTGTCGACCGCGAGCCTGGACAGCTCAATGGCGCCATCTGATTCATACCTCCAGCCACGGGGGCAGGGGGCTATGACGTTCAGGAACGCCGGTCCACCGCATTCGAAGCCCTTGTTAGCCTTGGTGATGAGGTCCTTCCAGTTGTGGGGTGCGGCCTGCGCTGCGTATGAGGGGTCGTGGGCAGCGACGATCATCGTCAGGTCCTTGGGGTGGTGCTCCTTACCAGGTATGCAGCTCCCTGCCGGACAGGTCGTCGTGGCCGCGCCGTGCGCGGTTGCCCCCGACCTCTGGATGCCGGTGTTCATGTACGCCTCGTTGTTCAGGCACACATACATCATCTGGTGACCCCTCTCCAAGGCACCGCTGAGAGCCTGGAATCCGATATCGTACGTACCACCGTCACCGGCGAAGGCCAGGAAGCGTATGTCATCCTTGATCTTGCCCTTTCGGCGGAGGGCGTGGTATGCCGATTCCACACCAGCGCAGGTAGCGGCGGCGTTGCCGAAGGCGGTGTGGATCCAAGGCACGTTCCAGGCGGTGTAGGGGAAGATGGTGGTCGAGACCTCGAAACAACCCGTCGCCTGGGCAATGACCACGGGCTTCTCAGTCGCCATCAGCACCTGGCGGGCGATTATCGCCTCTGTGCATCCTGCACAAAGGCGGTGACCAGGGGTCAGTCTCTGCTCGGACTTGGACAGTTCCTTGAGTGACAGCTTCACAGCCTCACCCCCAGGAAATTGACCTTGTTGCACTTTCCTTCGATCATGTTCATATAGACCTCCTTGAGGTCGCTGACCGGGACGTCCCTACCGCCTAGGCCGTAGATGTAATTCACGACTTCAGGGGAGTCTTCCAGGTCGATCACGGATGCGCAGATCTCATTGAACATCGGACCTGCGGAACCGAGGCTCACATGGCGGTCCATGACGGCGACCTTCTTCCTTCCTGCCAACAGCTCCTTGAACCTCTCAGTCGGGAAGGGACGATACACACGGACCTTTATCACACCGACCTTATGGCCTTCCTCACGGAGCAGGTCGACCGTCTCCTTCATGGTACCTGCTGTCGAGCCGATGACCACTGTCACATACTCAGCATCCTCACAGCGGTAGGCCTCCAACATCTCATACTTCCGACCGCTGATCTTCGCGAAGTCCTCGAACACCTCGTCGATAGCAGCCTTGGACCTCTCCATGGCCTCAACGAGCTGGTACTTGTGCTCGAAGTAGTAGTCCTGAAGGTCCATCACACCATGGGTTATGGGATTCTTAATGTCCAAGAGGCTGTGCTTGGTCCTGTACTCTCCCACGAAATCCTTGACTGCATGGGTGTCCAGGGTCGTCATCCTCTCTATCGCATGGGTCAGGATGAAACCATCGAGGTTATGCATCACCGGGAGCCTGACATCCTCATGCTCAGCGATCCTCATGGACATTATGGCGTTGTCATAGGCCTCCTGGACATTCTCCGCGAACAGCAGAATCCATCCAGTGTCACGGGTTGACATCACATCACTATGGTCGCAGTGGATGTTCAATGGGGCACTCAATGCCCTATTTGCCACGGCCATGGTTATCGGGAGCCTCATACCGGATGCGATCCCTATCATCTCCCACATGTATGCCATTCCCGCGGATGCGGTGGCGGTGACCGTCCTTGCCCCTGCCGAGGCTGAGCCTATGCAGACCGTCATGGCACTGTGTTCGGACTCGGTGGTCACGAACTCGGTTTCCACCTCCCCATCGGCAACGAAGTCGGAGAACCTCTCCACTATGATGGTCTGAGGTGTGATCGGATACGCTGCGCAGACATCTGGATCGATCTGCTTCCAGGCCAATGCTATGGCCGAATCACCATTGATACCAATCTTCATATGATCACACTCCCTCCGGCTCCATGCGGATCGCATCCTTCGGGCAGACGCGGGCACAGATGCCGCAACCCTTGCAATGCGAATAACGGAAACCTTCCATCCTACCGTCCTTGGTCAGCACACTGTCATCGGGGCAGTATATCCAACAGGTGAGACAGTCGATGCACTTCTCCCTCTCCAGTATGGGGCGGGATGACCTCCAGTCCCCAGTCTCGAAATTGATGGCGCTACCAGGTTCGATTATCATTCCACCGGGCAACAGCTCCTTCACGTTCATCTTGGACATTCACTGCACCTCTTCATATGCTCTCTTAAGGCAACTGATGTTCTTGACGATGACCTTGTCCGGCAGCTTACCAGTGAATTTGTCTGTCAGGGTGTCAACAAGAGCCTCATAACCGACCATCGGTGACACCTTTGTGAGGGCCCCGATCATGGCGGTGTTGACCATCGGCTTACCAAGCTCCTCAGTGGATATCTTGGTGGCGTTGACGGTGTGGACCTCCACATCCGTACCCAACTGTTGCTGCAACTCCTTCGGCGAGGCCGGGGAGTTCACCAACACGAAGCCGTCTTCCTTCAGGCCTTCGAGGACATTGATGCTACCGATCAAAGTGGGGTCTATTACCACCACGATGTCGGGCTCATAGACCTGGCTGTGCACCCTAATGGGATTCTCGGAGATCCTGGTGAACGCCCTTATGGGGGCACCCATCCGCTCTGGGCCGAACTCGGGGAACGCCTTGACGTACTTCCCCTCGGTTATGGCCGTCTCTGCGAGAATCTCATTGGCGGTGACGACGCCTTGGCCGCCTCTTCCATGCCAACGTAGTTCCATCTTCAAAGTTAATCCCTCGTTTCCGTTCTGAAAGTCGTTTGAAATAATAAAACCTTTGATTTTCCTTCGATAAACAGTCAATGTATTTGTGCCTTTTCGAGGTTATTCGTATCAAAGGTACGTTTTACAGATTATCTTAGGAATATATCCCCTTTATACGCAGAAAGGATTTATAGGTTGTAGTTTCAGGTCTTAGATTTGCTACCAATAAACCAGTAGGTGACGGAAAACAATTTTACCCATGTTGCAATAACGATAACATAGTAATCAATAATTTAACCGATTATTGATATCGAGTAGGATACGGCGCCGATTCGGCGTCGTGCACGGTGCCGCCAAGCGGACCGACTCAGAACGGGGTTGAACCATGAAAAGGATCGCTGAAATAGGGGAGTTGAGCGTAGACGACATCCCATATGTCGGTGGCAAAGGAGCGAACCTGGGTGAACTGGACAATGCTGGTTTCCCAGTCCCCCCCGCGTTCGTTCTTACCACAGTCGCATATGACTACTATATGGAGGGCACAGGCCTGCTGGACCGGATCTACGAGGTGCTTGACAGCATCGACAAAGGGTCTGACCAGAGCCTCACCGATGCTTCGGTGGAGATAAGGTCCCTTTTTGATGAATACGAGATCCCCAAGGACTTGAAGGAAGAGATCCTGAAGTCCTTCCGCTCTATGTTCAAGAAGGGGGAAAAGGGCTTCGTGGCCGTGCGATCAAGCGCAACTGCGGAGGACCTGCCCGAGGCCAGTTTCGCTGGCCAGCAGGACACCTACCTCAATGTGTTCGACGAGGAGGATCTCTTGGACAAGGTGCGTAAGTGCTGGAGCTCCCTGTTCACCGCCCGCGCCATCTCCTATCGGGAGAGGCAGGGTTTCGACCACTCCGATGTCAAACTCGCTGTCGTGGTGCAAAAGATGGTTAACTCCGAGGTCTCCGGAATCATGTTCACGGTCGATCCAGGCACCGAGGGCACCCACATCCTTATCGAGGCAGGCTACGGACTGGGGGAGGCCATAGTCGGCGGGGAGGTGACGCCAGACACCTACACCGTGGACAAATTCCACAAGAAGATACTCAACAAGAGGATCTCCAAGCAGTCCTGGATGTACAAAAAGGGTCCCGATGGCAACACCATCAAATCCGACGTCACCCCGGACCTGGCAGAGGCCCAGAAATTGGCTGACGCCAACATCATAGAACTGGCGGAATACGGCAAGCAGATCGAGATTCATTATGACAAACCCATGGATGTTGAATGGTGCGTGGAGAATGGCGACCTGTTCATAGTCCAGGCCCGGCCGATCACGACATTGGGCAACGGGGCCAAGAACGGAGGTGGCAGCATGGAGGGTGCGAATATACTCACAACTGGACTCGGAGCCAGCCCCGGCGTCGCCGCCGGAAAGGTCAAACTCTTCGAGGAGAGCATGAGCCTGGACGAGGTGAAGGACGGGGACATCCTGGTCACATCAATGACCATGCCGGACATGGTCCCGGCGATGACACGCGCTGGCGCGATAGTCACCAATGAGGGTGGGATGACATGCCATGCCGCCATCGTCTCCCGTGAGTTGGGGACCCCTTGTGTGGTGGGCACAGGCGATGCCACACAGGTCCTGCAGAACGGGATGATGATAACTGTGGATGGGACCACTGGAACCGTCTACGAGGGCGACCTGAGCAAGAAGAAGGACGAGTCTGACAACGGTCGGGCGGTATACATGCCCAGCGCCCCGGTCACCGGGACCAAGGTCATGGTTAACCTGGCCATACCTCAGAAGGCCGAGGAGGTCTCGGAGCTACCAGTGGACGGGGTCGGTCTGATGAGGATCGAGTTCCTTTTCACGGGATACATCGGCGAGCACCCGATGGCGATGGTCAAAGAGGGTCGTGCGACTGAGGTCGAGGACCGCTTGGCGGAAGGTATAGCCACCGTCTGTCGCGCCTTCTATCCGCGCCCGGTCATCCTGAGGACCTCGGACTTCAAGACCAATGAGTACCGGGACATGAAGGGAGGTGCGGAGTTCGAACCCGTGGAGGCCAATCCGATGATCGGATGGAGGGGCTGTTCCCGATACGCCTCGGACAACTACCGGGCGGCGTTCATGTGCGAGCTGCGGGCCATCAAGAAGGTGCGCGAGAAGATGGGGCTCCGGAACCTTTGGGTCATGCTGCCGTTCGTGCGCAACACTGAAGAACTGGACACCATCGCCGAGATGTTCAGCGATGTCGGCCTGAAGCGCTCCCGCGACTTCAAGCTATACCTCATGGCGGAGCTACCGGTGAACATCTTCATGGCCGAGGAGTTCTGTGATTACTGCGATGGCTTCTCCATAGGGTCCAACGACCTGACACAGCTGATCATGGGGGCGGACCGCGACTCGGACATACTGGGACGCATGGGATACTTCGATGAGCGCAGTGAGGGGATCAAGAGGGCCATCGCCCACCTCATCAAGGTCGCCCATTCCAAGGGTAAGCCGGTCGGCATCTGCGGTCAAGGTCCTTCGGTCTACCCGGAGTTCACCGAGTTCCTGGTGCGTGAGGGCATAGACAGCATATCCCTGAACCCGGACACGGTCATCAAAACCAAATCGATGATCGCCTCGGTTGAGCAGAAGGTCATACTGGAAGGCCTCAGGGACCTGCGCGACCGCTCTTGAGCTGGCGCTGAAACCATTTCACCATTTTTCGGGGCACAGCCCCATCTTTTCCCAATCAGACCATCGTCCCTGACTCAAACTCAAGTGGACAGAGAGTCGGTACCGATAAGGTCTGATACTACTCCTTATCGTCCGTGGGTGCGACAGGTTCGAGTTTCTCATCGTCCTTGCCGAGTAGCCGCGTGGTTATCTCCACGAAAGGATGCTTTGAGCCCTCGATTATGTTTATGTCGTCGAGGCTCCTGATACCCCACTGCTCAGCGGTCTTCTCCATGCCCAATTGGATATCGAACACATCGGGCTCCAGGATGATGGCGGAGAATTCCAAAAGACCCATCTGCTTCGCGGCCAGGGCACGGTGGTGTCCGTCGACCAGAAGATGATGGGTGCGGCGCTTGATAACTATCAGCGGCTCCACCAGGCCCCGGTTGATCTCATGTTGCCGACCTATGAGCTCATCACGGAAAACCTCCTTCTGAGTGGGCCTTAGGTCAGAGATGTTCACATCGCCATCGTACATGGTGACATGCAGACCATGCTGCTTCTCCAGGAAGGTCTTGAGCATACGGACCTTGTTCGGCTTGGTCCTCTCTATATGGGAACGTACGATGTCTACGTTGGAGATGATACCGACCAGCTTCATCTTCTCATCGACAACGGGGAGGTTACGGATGCTGTAACGGAAGATCACCCTTGTGGCATCGTCCAAGGACATGGAGGGGTTGGCGCTCACGGTGCCCATGCGCATCACCTCCCTTATCTTGGCCTTGGGGCGGTGGGTGTTCCGCAGGAGCTCCTTGGCAGTGATGAAACCTAGGAGATGCCCTCTCTCGGTCACAGGAAGACCGGCGAACGGCGTGTTGATGAGTATCTTGCTGCAATCGTAAACGTTGACACTCGGCTCCACCGAGACCACGTCCTTGACCATGTAGTCGGCTACAGTTGGCTTCTTCTTCATCCCGCACCTCAAGCGTTCAATCCACCGGACGACTCATAAATGCTTTGTCGGCAGACCTGGCCATAGGGGAAAACAGACCTCAATGGTTATATATGTGTTCAGTATTCACAAATTACCTGCCCCGGTAGTGTAGTGGCCTATCATGTGAGCCTGTCGAGCTTTCGACTCGGGTTCAAATCCCGGCCGGGGCGCCATCATCCACCCTTTCTCGGACATCCGATTCTTCTATATGGTGGGATGTAAAGGATTATCATCGAGATGCTCAATGATTACCATAGGTTAACATGCAGCATGGGAAACAAGATGGCAATCTGGAATCATCTCATGAACATGCAGTCGACATGTCAGTGCCAGAAAACGAGATGTTATTGTGCATAACGGATCCAGAAGGCCGTATCATATTCTATGATGAGGACTGTCTTGTTGCAACTGGGCTCGTCGATCTAGGAGCAACCGCAGAGGAGTTCGAGGAGTTCGCCTTAGGCCTTAGCAGAAGATTTGCAGATCCCTGTTCAACCTTGCAAGCCCCCGGAGGGATGATCGTCATGAGGCCGGTCACCAAATCCTTGAACGGGGTCAATGCCTATCTGCTCAAGTACGACGATGGCGATGAAAGAACATACTCTGTCCCATTGCGATACGACCGGATGTTCGACCTCTCGCCACTACCGATGGCACTGGTGGACAAGGATGTCCGTGCCACCATTGTGAACCAGGCTTGTCAAGAACTCCTGGACCTGGAGATCATGGAGGCTGATGGCAGGTGCGGACAACTGATCGGTTGCTACAATTCCACTTATGGCAAGGGATGCGGCACCAACCGCCCCTGCAAGGATTGTGTGATAAGGAATTCGGTGTCCAAGACCTTCAAGGACGGGTCACCACGTATGAATGTGGAGGGTGAGTTCAACATACGTCATAATAGTGGTTTCCGGAAACATATACTGAGGGTGTCGACGATCAAGATGGATGAGGAATCGGTACTGCTCACTCTCGATGACATCACAGACATGAGGATCGCGGAGAGGGCCCTCACCGAGACCAATCGGCGTATGGCATTATTGTCCTCGATAACGCGTCACGACATATTGAACTCCCTGACCGTCATGGGCATGCTTGTAGAGTTGATAAAGCAAGGAAAGGAACTCGAACCCCCGGAATCGGAATACCTGGAGAAATTGGGATCGGCCGTGGTGAAGATGTCCAACCAGATGATGTTCACCAAGACCTATCAGGACCTCGGGACCAGATCCTCCTGCTGGCAGAATCTGGGCAGCCTGCTTGATGATGTCGTAGGTACGGGCAGACCTTTCAATGTGGTCCTGGACGAAGGTCTTGGAGGCATTGAAGTGTATGCGGATCCGATGCTTTCATTGGTTTTCCATAACCTGCTCGATAACACCGAGAGGCACGGCGGGGATGTCAGTGAAGTCAAGGTCTCAGTACAGAAGGGCAATGGCTCCCTGAGGATAGCTTTCTCGGATGACGGCATCGGCATCGATGGGAGTCTGAAGGAGAGGGTGTTCGAGCGTGGGTTCGGAAACAACAGCGGCATGGGACTGTTCCTGGCCCGGGAGATCCTCGGCATCACCGATATCACCATAAGTGAGGAGGGCGAGTTGGGCAAAGGGGCATCGTTCCTGTTGGATGTGCCATTGACCAGTCACCGACTCGTCACTGACGGCAAGGGCGGATGATGCTGACAACGTTCTTATCTATCCGCTCATCGTAGTCCAATTCAGCCTCGATGTTGAACACCTTCCTCATGTTATCTGGGGTGAGGACATCCTCCACCCTCCCTGCCGCCTCGATGCGGTGGTCATGAATGAGTATGATACGGTCGCAGTATCGTGCAACCATGGAGAGGTCGTGGGAGACGATGATCACCGTCAGCCCCTGGTCCCGTGAAAGGCCGTAAACGAGATCTAGTACCTCCAATTGATGGTTGACGTCGAGGTGTAACGTGGGCTCATCCATCAGGATGATATGGGGCATCTGCGCCAGGGCCCGGGCGATTATTGCCCTCTGCCTCTCGCCACCGCTGACCTGATTTATTGGTCGGTCCGCCAGATGGTCCACCTTGGTCCTCTGCATGGCGTCCCAAACTATGCGCAGGTCATCATCGCTCTCCATCTGGAACCTCTCCAGGGAGGGCATGCGGCCCATGAGTACGATGTCCGCCACCGTGAATGCGAAATTTATCTCACCGCCCTGGGGAACGACCGCCATCCTCTGGGCGATCTCCCTCTTGGTTATCCTGGCGATGTCCCGGTCCTCAACCACCACCGAACCTGCCTTCGGCGATAGGTTCCGGTTCATTATCTTCAGCAGGGTGGTCTTGCCAGAGCCGTTCGGACCCAGTATCCCCAGGACCTCGCCCTTGCGTACCCTGAATCTCACCGAATCCAGAACCGGGTTCCCGGCATAATCGAATGAGACCCCGTCGACCTCCATTATCATTACCAACCCACCTCCTTCCTCCTCCGGCGCAACAGATAAACGAAGTATGGGGCTCCGATCAGGGCGGTGATTATACCGATCGGTAGAACCTGTGGGGCGAGAACCCATCTAGCCAGAACGTCCGCTAGCAATAGGAATATCCCCCCGGCCAATATGGACGTCGGGACGAGTATCCTATGGTCCGGCCCTACTATCAACCGCATCACATGGGGAATGACCAGCCCTACGAATCCGATTATACCTACGAACGCCACAGCTGCTGCGGTGGCCATGGCACAGGCTATCAATAGGTGCACCCTGACCTTCCCGACCTCGATCCCCAGATTCTGTGCGTGATTGTCCCCCAGCATCATGGCGTTGAGGTCCCGGGAATAGTACATTACGATCGACGCACCGAAAATGACCATGGGAAGAACGACGTACACGTTATCCCAGCCGAACTGGGTCAGGTCTCCCATCATCCAGAATACGATACCCTGCAGATCGTCACCGGCCAGATAGGTCATAAGATTGACAAGGGCGGAGAAGAACGCACCCACGGCGATACCTGCGAGGAGTAGTGTCTCAATGGGCACTCTGCCTCCGACTTTGGCGATGTTGTAAACGAGCAACAGGGTTAGCAGGCAGAATGCGAAAGCCATCGATGGTATGGCCAGGTATCCTGGTAGCAATGCTATACCGAATACCATGGCGAGAGCGGCGCCGAATGCTGCCCCGGAGGAGAGTCCGAGTATGAATGGGGAAGCCATGGGGTTCCTGAACAGGCCCTGCATCGCCACCCCGGAAACCGCCAGGCCCGCCCCTACGGTCAATGCCATTACCACTCTTGGGAATCGTAGCTGCCAAACTACCCTTCTCTCAATATCCGTGCCTCCACCGAACAGAACGTCTATGACTCCGAGGAATGTGATATCCAATGCCCCTCGGGATAGTGAGAGCAGAATCACCAGGAATAGAATGAATATTAGACCTAGGAGTGAGAGGGCCCAACGAACGGACCTGTTGCGGAAGAGCTCGACCCCTTTCTCTATGCCATCGGGATTGTTCATCCTTCACCTGTGATGTAATAAAGGATAAAAAGGAAGGGGTTTACCTCGACGGCCAGTCGAAGTTCTTGCTAGGGTATAGAGTCTCCGCCATCTCGATCATGCCCTCGGCCAGACTTGGACTGTAGTTCAGGTAGGTGTTGGTGAAACGGTGTATCTCCACACCTTCTGGTATACCGAAGTCTGCACGGTATTGGGCACTGCTCTTGGGGTGGGCATCCTCTAGCACTATGATGTCAGGGTTCATCGCTATCGGCGTCTCAACGTCGGCGAAATAGGTGCTGGGAGCATCATCGTTCTGAGCCACGTTGATTCCTCCTGCAGTAGTGATGAGCTCATGCATCAGGGAACCGTTGTTCACAGTGCGCGAGTTCCTCAGTTCAGCGTATACCCTTTTCTTTTCACTCTCATCGAGACCGGAGGTTTTGGCGACAGCCTCGGCCTTGACATCGGTCATGTAGGTCTGGAGTGAATCGGAGGCATCGGTGTTGTTCATCAGTACTCCGAACCTACCTACCAGCTCCACCACCTCATCGTATGAGGAGGGGAAATAGGCCAGCACCTTGATGTTGAATCCCTCCAGATGGGCCATCAGCTGCGGATAGGCTCCCCATGTGTAATCGTGCAGAATCACCAGGTCAGGATTCAAACTGGCTATCTTCTCACTGTCCCAGGAGGATGAGAATGTTCCGAGGTACTCAGCTGATTTGAGAGACGAGTATTTGTCGGGATCCTCATCTTTGAGGTCCATGCTGAAACCGTCGACCGCTACCAACCGGTCACCGCGGTCCAGTTCGAACAGGATCTCGGTGAAGGCCTTTCCCAATGAGACTATGGTCTCAGGATAGTCGAAGAATCCCACGTCCTTACCGCGGTCGTCCGTGACCATGTAGAGATATACATTGAGCTTGGATAATTTCACACGGTCGTTCAAGGTGACCCTGACATCATACTGACCCACCTCATCGAAGGGGCCTATCCCATTGAATGACGCTGAACCGTCGTTGAATGTCAATGTGTCCTCGTAGACCTTTCCAGCTATCTCCACGATAACCTCGTGGTCCCCTTCCAATCTCTCTTGGGAGAATATTGCGTTGCTGATCGTGATATTGGTATCGCCTCCGACGGTTATGTCATCAACTTTGAGGTCGTAGCCTTCCGTACCCCTGATGAGGATGAGGGCGCCGGCGGATACCATGATCAACACGCACAACAGTGCCAAAACCTTCTGCATCATGTCGATTCCTGCCTTGGATGCTCACTGGAACACATGTTAGGCATAAAAATATTTACATGGGTGTTACTGAAAACACCAAGCAGAGGATAGGACAGAAAGTTTAATCTATTCCTCCCCGATGGACAATACATGAGATGGATGCTCCGCGGTAAGATTCATAGGGCCAAGGTCACTGAGACCAGGCTCGACTACGTTGGCAGCATCACCATCGACTCCGACCTGATGCGCGCTGTGGACATATGGCCGGGTGAGAAGGTGCACGTTGTCAACATCAACAACGGTGCTCGTTTCGAGACTTATACTATAGAAGGAGAGGCCGGTAGTGGCATCATCGCCATAAACGGTGCCGCTGCTAGGCTGGCCCAGCCTGATGACAAGGTCATAATCCTCGGCTATGAGTTGACAGACTCACCATTGGACGCCAAGGTCATCGTCCTAGATGATGACAACCTACCCATCGACCAATGAGGTGTTCGCATGAGGATGGTCCTCTATTCCGATGGCGGGGCCCGAGGTAATCCTGGACCTGCCGCATTCGCCGTGGTGGCCTGCAAAGAGGATGGTTTCGTGCTCTATGAGAAGGCGGAGTGTATCGGTGTCGCGACCAACAACGAAGCTGAATACCGAGGCCTGATAGCCGCCATCAACATGGCCGCATCCTACGGTGCCCAGGAGGCGGAGTTCGTCATGGATTCCGAACTGGTGATAAAACAGATGCGAGGGGAGTTCAGGGTCAAGGCACCGAACCTAAGGCGGTTGAGGGACGATGCGATGGCCCTTTCAGGTGAGATCCCCAAGGTCCGTTACCGTCACGTCCGCAGGGACGATCCGATGATAACCCGGGCGGATGCCCTGCTGAATGCCGCACTGGACGGCAAGTCAGCTCTGGAGATGTGACACCAGTCCATCGAGGGGTACGAGTTCCTGGTCGCCGCTCTGCATGTCACGAACGGTGACCCCTCCCTGAGCCAGGTCCTTGCTTCCCACTATTACCACATAGCGCGCACCGCTGGAGGACGCTGCCTTCATCGCCTTCGAGACCTTTCGGCGCATGAGGTCCACATCGGCCCCCAGGCCTGCTTGCCGCAGCATGGAAGCTATGCGCAGACCTTCCGGCCTTACGTCCTCACTGGCAGCGATCACGAAAGCGTCCGGGACCCTTGCCGTATAAGGATGGTCCTCCTTCTCCAGAGCCAAGAGGATACGGTCGAATCCGATGGCGAAACCGGTGGAGAACACCGGCTCGCCGCCAAGTACCTCGGACAGGGTGTAAGACCCCCCGCCGCAGACCTGCTTCTCCGCCCCCAGACCTGGCGCCTCGATCTCGAACACCACGCCCGTGTAGTAATCGAGCCCGCGGACCGTCCCTATGTCCACCAGGACATCATCGACACCGTATGCCTCCAAGAATCCGAACAGTTCCCGGAGGTACTCGCCAGGCTCCCCTTCTATGCCCGGCAGGAGCTCTTTACCTCCGGTGAGCTGGGTCTTCTCGAAGAGGGATGTCATTCCATCATCATCTATGCCGTGCCGGCGCAATAGGGGTGCCGCCTCATCGTACGACTTCTTGTCCAACTTCTGGAGTATCTCTGCCATGTCCGCATCGGCGATTCCCATGGAACGTAACTCGCCCCGTAGAATACCGATATGCCCTACACGGAGCACGTACTCCTTCAGTCCCAGAGCTTTGACCATCGAGTGTGCCAGGGCTATCGCCTCGGCATCGGTCTCGGCGTTGGGTGCACCGATGATCTCCGCCCCGAACTGGAAGAACTCCCGGTAACGGCCGCTCTGCGGCCTTTCATAACGGAAGCACTGACCGAAGTAGAAGAGTTTCAAAGGGCGGGCGTGGTTACTCATCTCGTTGATGAACAACCGCATCACCGCGGCGGTGAGCTCAGGCCTCAGGGATATCTCCCTTCCCCCCTTGTCCTGGAACGAATAGATCTCGTCCACGATGTTGGGCCCGGATTTGGCGGTGAAGAGCTCGGTGTTCTCGAATATCGGCGTGGCCACCTCCCGGAAGCAATGGGTGCGGCAGACCTCCCGCAACAGGGATTCATAATGCCTGCGACGCTCCATCTCATCAGGGAGGAAGTCCCTGGTCCCACGCGGACGCTGTATCATCACTTGGAGATTAAGAAGAGGGTATTAATTGTTTGTCGGTCAGCGCTTGACGATGATCGATATCACATCGCCATCCTTGACCACGTGGTCGATGCCCACCATCTGCCCTGGGAATTTGGCGCTGGGGCCCCAGATGTTGGCATAACGGAAGTTGGGGCGGAATGTGCGGTGGATCTGGTCGCAGACGTCACCGATCTCGCTGTCCCGCCGGACTATCAAAGGTTCATCGAGGTCGGCCTCCTGACCTTGGGGCTTCATGTAGACCCTTATGAGGTCAATGGTCTCGAACATCGCATCCTTAAGGTCCTCCATCCCTGTGCCGTGCTGGGCGGATACCGGGACCTTCCCGAAGTCGGGTAGCCTGGCATAGACCTCAGGGAGTTGCGATGGATCCACCAGGTCAACCTTGTTGACCGCTATGAGCGCCTTGATGTAGACCCTGTTACCGGCCAGGACGTCCAAGAGTTGATCCTCATCGATGTCCTCGCGGATGACCACATTGGCGTTGACATAACCGAAGGCGGAGACCATGGATTTGGCGAGCTCCTCATCGATCTTTGTAAGCTTGATGGTGCTGAGTACTGTGATGCCTCCTCGGTCAGAGGGGGTTATGACCACGTCAGGCTTCTCCTGGTTCAGGCGAATGGCTGCATCCTCGAGCTCCTTCAAAAGGACCTGCAGGTGAGGGTCGAAGACATCCACCACGAAAAGTATGACATCAGCGGAGCGGGCGGCGGCGATCACCTCTCTACCACGGCCCTTGCCCCGGGAGGCGTCGCGGATGAGACCGGGCATATCCAGTATCTGTATCTTGGCATGTTTGTGCTCCATCACGCCGGGCACAACGTCCAGTGTTGTGAAGTGGTAATGACCGACCTCGCTCTTGGCATCCGTCAGCTGGTTGAGTAGAGTGGATTTTCCCACACTGGGGAATCCTATGAGGGCGACAGTGGCGTTTCCGGCCTTCTTAACACTGTACCCTTTGGTCGGACCCTTGGCGGACCTCCTCTTCTCCACCTCGGCGCTCAGCCTGGCGATCTTGGCCTTGAGCTTGCCGATGTGGGCCTGGGTCGCCTTATTGTACTTGGTGTTGGCGATCTCGTCCTCGAGTTCCTGAATCTGTTCCTCGATGGTCTTGGCCATTTGACAGCTCCGCAATCGGGAAATCCTTCAACAATATAAATTAGTCATCCGAACCAAGGCAACGTTTAAGGATTCAACCGCATATCCGGGAACAATGTCCGCGGAGCCTCCAGAGAGTAAGGCGCTCACCTTCTTGCAGAGCAAGTACGCCGTCCCGACCGGTATCGCCCTGGCGCTTGTGGTGTCCGTCTTCCTCCTCACGGCTGAGAGGGACGGCACCTTGTGCATGGCCACCCTCCTGATAGCCATCGCCGGATACATCATACCCAAGAACTTCGGCCTCAAGGACCTGAAGTGGATGTTGATGTGGGGGGTTGCGTTCACGGTCATCATGTCCACGGTGGCCTTCACTTTCACCCTGGCCTACTACGATGAGAACCCGGACAGCGTCGCATCCATAGATGGTGGCCCGTTGCTGCAGGGAACGGTGACGCCGACGGACATCTCCGAGGACGGCAACTACACCTTCCAGGTGACGGTGATCGGACCCTTGGATAACGTGACCGTCCATATCGGAGAGATCAAGACCGTCTATCTGGAGGCTTGGATGGGTGACGAGGTCAAGACCCAGTCTCTGAGCAACACCACGAATGAGAATGAGGGCGGCTACATCCACAGCGCCGTGGTTGAGTTGAAGGAGGGGAAGAACTATTTCTTCTTCTTCACTGCGGATGACAATGGTGAGGAGTTCGAGACCAGTATAGCCATTGGCCCATTGACCCTCGAGGGTTCGGACGCATTGTTGTTCTACTGGAGTCAGAATTTCAATCAGATATTCGTGCTGGTCGGGATGCCGTTCTTCTTCCTGGCCTTCATCTCATGGTGGATGAGGCGCAACATCGACCGCGCAGTAGAGAAGATGGAGGAGCAAGGTCGCATACCACCGCGGGATGGGAGGCCTTGTGTCAAGTGCGGTGCTCCATTGAGCAAGGACGCCGAGACCTGCCCAGGCTGTGGAAGGGTGATACCGCAATATGTACCGCCGCAGATGCCTAGCCGGGACCCGCCCGCTGAGAAGGAGGACACTTTCGTCTGCTCTGAGTGTGGAGCCGAGGTGCCGGAGGATGCTGAGGCCTGCCCGGGCTGTGGCGAGGAGTTCGAGGACTGAAGGAATCTGGCAAGTTTTATTAGGGTTCCATCCTTTCATATCCTCGGATGCACTCAGATGACGGTAAGAACCCCAAGGCTGCTGCCCAGAAGGGCAAACGTTCCATAGCGAACGACATGGCGGGGAAGCAGCAGGAGATCTCCGTAACCGAGTTCTTCGAGAAGAACAAGCACATACTGGGCTTCGATTCGCGCTCCAAGGCACTGTTGATGGGGATCAAGGAGGCGGTCGATAACTCCCTTGACGCCTGTGAGGAGGCCGGTGTACTGCCTGACATATCGGTTTCGGTGGAGAGGACCGATGAGGAAGAGGAGTTCCGCATAGTCATCGAGGACAACGGACCGGGCATAGTGCATCATATGATGCCGAACGTCTTCGGCAGACTGTTGTTCGGGTCGAGGTTCCATGCGCAGAGACAATCCCGCGGCCAGCAGGGCATCGGCATATCCGCAACCGTCATGTACGGAAACATAACCACCGGTAAACCGGCGAAGATAATGTCCAAGGTGGAAGAGGAGGAGACCGCCTGGAGCATGGACATAACCATAGACACCAAAAAGAACCGTCCGGACGTCAGAAACGACCAACCATTCATATGGCCAGAGAAGGAACATGGGACCCGCATCGAGTACTACATCCGCGGGAGGTACGTGAAGGGCAAGCAGTCGGTCTTCGAATACCTGAAGAACACCGCCATCGTCAACCCCCATGCCCAGCTCGTCTACTCGGACCCGGAGGGCAAGACCTACGTCTTCGAGAGGGCTACCACCCGCCTGCCCCCCAAGGCCAAGGAGGTCAAGCCACACATCCAAGGCCTGGAGATAGGCGACATGATGCGCCTGGCCAGGGACAGTAAGCAGAAGACCCTGAAGAACTTCCTGAAGAATGACTTCAGTAGGATAAGCGACCGGGTCGCCAACGAGATCCTGCAGCTCTCCCAGTTGAATGGTGACATGCGGCTATCCTCACTGAATCGGGAGAACGTCCGCGACCTGGTGCATGCGGTTTCATCGGTCAAGATAATGGCACCTCCCACCGATTGCCTCTCACCCATCGGCGAGGATCTGATAAAGAAAGGATTGAAGCATGTGTTGGAGGGCAACAGACCGGAATACTACGCCCCTCCGGTCACCAGGGCCCCGAGGGTCGCGAACGGCAACCCGTTCGTCATAGAGGCGGGCATCGTGTATGGGGGCGAGCTGCATTCCGAGGGTCAGGTGACGATACTGAGGTTCGCCAACCGGGTCCCTCTGCTCTATCAACAAGGGGCATGCGCCATCACCAAGGCCGTGGAGTCCATCGACTGGAGGAAATACGGCCTGGAGCAGCGGGGAGGCAAGGGCATCCCATACGGGCCTGCCATAATAATGATCCACATAGCCTCCACCAAGGTGCCTTTCACATCCGAGGGGAAGGAGGCGGTGGCCAATCTGGAGGAGATAGGTAAGGAGGTCGCCCTGGCCCTCCGTCTCTGCGCCCGCAGCCTGAAGAGCCACCTCAACAAGAAGGAGAGGAAGAAGAAGACCAGGGCTAAGTTCGACGTGGTGCAGCAGATATTACCGGAGATAGCCGAGAAGAGCGCATCCATGCTGGGAAGGCCCGTACCCAGTCTCGATTCCACCATAACCAAGATCATGAACGTGGTCTGGATAGAACCCTCCTCCATGATGGAGAAGAAGGGTTTGAGGACCGTTCGTTACAACATCTACAACTACACCACGAGTCCCAAGAGTTTCATGCTGCACAGCGTACTTCCCAAAAGCTGCCTGAATGAGACGATCATCTCCGACGTCCTTGTGGAGGTCACCGAGGAAGGGAAGACCACCTGGAAGATGGAGGACCTCCCTCCATCAGCCTGCTTCGAATTGGAGTTCCAGCTCGATGGGGAGCTGTCGGATGTGTTCGGGGAGTCGGATGTGTTCGTCTCCGGCCTGAACCCCACCATGATCATGGGGGCTGAGCCGCTGCCAGGTGACTGGGGCATCAAAGGCATGGAGATCAGTGAGAGCGAGAACCTCCCCGAGGAGGAAGAGGACGAGATGGAGGAGGAGGTCCTGAATGACGACGACTGACAGACATGAGAGGGCGGTCAGGGAGCTCCTCCAGATAGTGGAATCGGTCTATGACCAGATCGATCTGGGCGACATCCCCCAGATGGAGCTCGCCCTGAGGTCCAAGAAGAACATCGAATTCGACGTGCGCAAGAACGTCTGGACCTATGGAGACCAGACCGCACACCGCACCGCGAAGACCATCAAAGGGGCGACCCTGATGCTGCGCACCCTGCATATGGTGGACTTCATACGTGACATGATAGACAACAAGCACTCATCCACCCTGAGGGAGATGTACTACATCTCCGAGGGATGGGGGAACGGCAAGTTCCACTCCCAGGATGAGAGCAATCTCCTGGCCGAGGATCTGGAGATCATAAGCCGTTGCATGCGTGAGGACTTCAAGCTCCGTCCCGAGGAGGATGGGGCCCGGGTCATGGGGGACCTCACCCTCATCGAGACCGACCGCAAAGGGAAGAGGAAGACCATCAACTGCCGCGATGACGTGGGGGACTCCGGTTACAGCATCCCCTTCAACGTGGAGAAGGAGAAGGTGGAGATGAAGTCCGCTGGCGCGGATTTCGTCATCGCCATAGAGACCGGAGGTATGTTCGACCGTCTGGTGGAGAACACCTTCGACGAAAAGAGCAATGCCCTACTGGTCCATCTCAAGGGACAGCCGGCCCGTAGCACCCGGAGGTTCATGAAACGCCTGAACGAGGAGATGGGGCTACCGGTGGTGGTTTTCACCGATGGAGACCCCTGGTCTTTCCGCATCTTCGCCTCCATCGCCTATGGGGCGATCAAGACCGCCCACATCTCAGACTACCTGGCGACCCCCAGCGCAGAGTACGTGGGCATAACCAGCAGCGACATACTGAACTACGACCTTCCTGCCGACAAGCTCAGCGACCAGGACGTGGCGGCCTTGAAGAGCGAGCTGAACGACCCCAGGTTCAATGACGAGTTCTGGCGGTCGGAGATAGAGGCCATGCTCCAGATGGGGAAGAAGGCGGAACAGCAGGCCCTGGCCAAGTACGGCCTGGACTTCGTCACCGACACTTACCTGCCAGAGAAGCTGTCCCAGATGGGTATACTCCTCTAGACCTTGGAAGCCGCCTCGGAAATCCTCTGTAGGACGAACTCACGGTCCAACGTCGCCAGGAAGTAGCCCATCCTTGGTCCGTTGCGCCTCTCGATGAATATGCGGTAAAGGGTCTGGAATCCTTTCTTGGCCCCCAAACCGCTCTCCTTGGCGGTCTCATAGACGGTGTTGTGGATAAGGTCCCCGTCCCAATCGCTCCCTCTGAGATTATCCAACAGGGATGAAAGGAACCTGTTCTCCTCCTCGCCCAGATCCACATCGGGCATCTCCTCTGATATCGTGTATTTGACCGATTCCGGTGCGAAGGCGTTCAACCAGTACTTGACGCATTCCACCCTCTGCTCCAGTGTCTTGAGCTCCTCGATGCTTATACCTCGAAGGTCATCGGTGCGCTTCAAGGTCTCCAAAACCTCATTGAAGTCCCTGGAGACCTGGACGACGTTGACCAGATGCCGATAGGATATCTGCACCGGCATCGTGGTGCGGGGACCATTTGGTTGCGACAGCTCATAGGCACGGACCAGGTCCTCCTCCTTGTCGGTAGCATCTCCGTCGAAGAACGACCTCTCGATACGGTCGTATTCGTCGACCATGTCCAATATTCCCAACTCGGAATCGTAATCTATGTGACGCTCAGGATTGACCCTGAGTATGGTGTAGTTGAATACCGAAGGAGGTGTCATGTTCAGGGCGTCGACACCGGATACCGCCGACCCAGTGGACTTGTGCATCTGACCCTTGCCCTTCAGCTGGATGAACTCATAGGGTATCGGATAAGGGGGTTCGGCATCGAATACCTCCCTGACCAATCTGACCCCGGAATCATAGGAACCTCCGGCTGCGGCATGGTCCTTGCCGAAAGGCTCACATGTGACGCCGAATATCCTCCACTTGGCCGGCCATTCCAGCCTCCAGCTCAGTTTCCCCTCTCCCTTCCTGATGTCCGCCTTGTCCTCCATGCCGCACTTGCAGACATAACTGACGAACGGGAACTCATAACCGGTGACGCGGGTGGTGCTGAACCTGCCACACGATTTGCAGAGCGGACTGAAGGCATGGAAGTCCTCCGGCATGGCCCTGCCAGTCACAGTGCTGAGTATCTCCAGAACCCTGTCCCTCCTCTGGAAGGAGGCATCGATGGTCTCGGCGAACTCCCCCCTCTGGTAGAGTTCATGGGTCCAGAAAATCTCACAGTTCACGCCCATGCCGTCCATGGAGTCCATGAAGGGCTTGATGAAGTGGTCCGCATAGGTGTCATGGCAGCCGTAGGGGCAGGGTATGTGACTTATCGGCCTACCCACCTCATCCTCGAAGCTGTCGGGCAGGAACTCGTAGCAACGCCTCAACGGGTCGTATGAGTCGATCAGGTAGATCATGCGTGCATCGGCGCCTTTGTCCGCCAGGGCTTTACGTACCGCCTCAGCGGTCACTGCCTCCCTGAGGCTACCCACATGTATGGAACCTGTGGGGCTTATTCCTGCGGAAATCAGATTGCTGTCCTGTTTGGACATCAATTCCTTGGCGATCACGTCTGCCCAATGCATGCTATCAATCGCTGGTATACCTGGTTCATATAAATTGTTTGTCGGGAGATGATGCACGTCCTGTTCTTCCTATGGTTCGAAAATGTATTTATAGCGAGGACAATTTGTGGCATAACGATGGCAAAGAAGAAGAATGAGGGTTTTCAGTCCTCAGCTGGTCTGGTCTGTTACTTCGACACGGACGATGACAGTTCACTCAAGATCAGTCCCTACTTCGTGATCGCCGCCGGGATAATCCTGTCGCTGACGGTGATTATCTCGAGTTCCATCTGGCCGGTCTGAACCGTCCATTTCTTAACTTACTTCGATCTGAAGTGTTATTTTTGAATCATTTACTAAATGGTCATTGGACTCCATTTTGGGAAATGACCAAGTAAACAAAAAGCGCGGCAATCGTTCCTTATTGTAAGGAAAAATGAAAATGGGAAGGGGGTTTGGTGCTCAGTCGAGCATCTTGGCGGCATCGTCCTCGTACTTCCTCTTGAAGGACTTAGCCAGCCAGGGTGGTGCGATGAGCGCGGTTATTATGGACATGAAGACCACGACGGTATACATGTCACGGGATATCGCTCCAGCGGTCAGACCGATGGCTGCAACGATGATGCCGACCTCTCCACGGGGAGACATACCTATACCGACAATGTCACCGGACTTCTTACCCAGGGACTTGTCGGTCCAGATGACGCCGAGGTATCCGGCGAGGTACTTGCCCACTATGGCGAGGATGATCGTTCCGACAGCGAGTCCGAGGATCTCGGTGAAACCGGCCAGCTCGACGCGCATTCCCACATAGACGAAGAAGAAGGGCACGAGGAAGGCGTTGATGCCCTTGAACTTGCTCTCCAGCTGCCCATGTGCGAATTCCGCGAAGAGCATTCCCGCCAGGAAAGCTCCTATGATGGCTGCCAGTCCCAGCGATATCGCCATCGCGGAAAGTCCCAGACAGGTCAGCATGGCCAACGGGAAGGGCTCTATGCGCAGTGGCCAGTCCCTGTCTTGACAGACTATGCCCTTCTCAGTCATGCGGCACAACTGATACTCCTTGGCCTTCGGTATGCCCGTGCAGAGCAGGAGGATGGAGATGACGAACAGCAGTGCGATGGCGACGGTGGATGCGATACCGAATATGTCCACCCCTCCCCCGCCATTCATGGCGGAACCTGCAACAGCGACGACTATGGCCAATATGATCATTGCCAGTATGTCGTCAACGACTGCGGCGCCAACGATTATCTTCGATTCGATGGTGTCCATGACTCCCAGCTCAGTTAACACACGCGCCGTTATACCTATGCAGGTGGCGACCATCGCTGCAGCCATGAAGAGTGCATGAATGAACCAGTCGGGGTGAGGCTTGTAATAGACTTCATAAGCGAAGACCAGTCCGAAACCGAAAACGAAAGGTATGATGACGCCTAGAACAGCGACCCACGTCGCAGTCTTGCCCACTGCACGTAGATCGCATATCTTGGTCTCCATACCTACAGCGAACAACAGGAAGATGACGCCCAGATTGGCGATGACCTCGAATATCTCATGATAAACACTGGGATGCACCGGATCCCAATCTATGTTCAATCCCTGTGCCAATGTGAATCCGCCGATAACCAGATTGGCTAGAAGGATACCGGCTACGATCTCCCCTACCTGGCCAAGCATGCCGAATTTCATGAAGAGCTCGGCGAATATCCTGGCTAGAAGGAAGATTATGAAAAGTTGTATCAGAACCGCCTCCAAAAGGGGCAGGGATTCTGCAGCGAACGGCTCGAAGATATCGAAAAGCGCGTCTCCTATGTCGTTCATGAAGGACATGGTCTCACCTCGCTTTCATAATAGATTGGCTATAATAGGATTTCGGTCGAACACCGACATTTTTAGCCTCGGCGGTACCTTTGATATTTCAATTTACCGTCCCTCTGAGCCGACCGTATTTCCCTTCGAAGGCTCTCGCCATCCAAGGTGGGGCCACCATAGCGGTCACGATGGACATGAACACCACCACGGTGTACATCTCCTGGGTTATGGCAGCGGCCGTGAGACCCATGTATGCCACAGTTATTCCGACCTCCCCACGGGGGGACATACCTATACCGACTATGTTCGCCTCCTTGCGGCCTAAAGACTTGTCGGTCCATATGACTCCCAGGTAACCTGCCACATATTTCCCTGCTATGGCGAGTATGATAACCACGAAGGTCAGCAGGATCATGTCTCCGAAGCCTGTCAGCTGCACCCTCATACCCACATAAACAAAGAATAACGGGACTAGGAACGCATTTATCCCCTTGAATTTTGCCTCCAGGCGTTCTTGGGCGTATTCAGCGAACAACATACCTGCCAAGAAGGCCCCGATTATGGATGCGAGGCCTATAATGGACGCCAAGGCGGATAGACCTAGACAGGTGGCGGCTGCCAAGGGGAAAGGGTCTATGTTCCAAGGCCAATCCCTCTCTTGGCATCTGACTCCTTTCTCAGTCAGACGGCACCTCTTCAACTCAGTAGCCTTAGGTATGCCATGTGAGCAAAGCAGCATGATGACGGCCACGAAAAGAACCGCCACCAAGATACTGGAACCCATACCGATGAGGTCGATTCCGGAACCGGATTGCTGAGCGGCGAAAATGCTCACAACCATCGCTAAAACTATCATGGTCAGGATGTCATCCACCACCGCCGCACCGACGATAATCTTGGACTCGATGGTATCCATGACCCCCATCTCATTCAACACTCTGGCAGTCATACCTATACAGGTTGCCACCATCGCCGCGGCCATGAAGAGTGCATGGACGAGCCAGTTTGGGTCGTGGAGTATGAATGTGTCAAAAGCCACTATCAATCCGAAGCCCAGTACGAATGGTATTATTACTCCCAGGATAGCCACAGTGAATGATGTCTTCCCGACCGCCTTGAGATCGCAGAATTTGGTCTCCATGCCCACGGTGAAAAGGAGGAATATCACACCTAGATTGGCAAGGACTTCGAATATCTCATGATAGACTGAAGGTTCGGTGGGGTGCCAAGCTATCCCCAGACCTTCAGCGAGAGTGAAGCCTCCGATGGCCAGGTTGGCGATTGTTATGCCGGCCATTATCTCACCGACCTGTGAGAGAATACCCAATCGAACGAAAACCTCTGCGAATACACGGGCCAAGAGGAAAACGACGAATATCTGGATCAGTACTGCCTCCAATAGTGGAGCATCCATGATCGGTGCGAAGAGCGAACTCAATAGATTTCCAACATCCACCATTAGAGACAACGTTATCATTTCGCTCAATAATGAAGATATATATGCATCTTTTGTCTAATTATCCAAGGAGTGATATTTGTTTCATCTCCGTTTCAGAAATGTATTCAAACGGTCTTTTGGAAACGGCTTTCCAAACTACCATGAAAGTTTATGTGTATGGATATCAAGTTTATTGGGTATCACCCAGTATTATATTTGTTCCTCATCCTCTCACGAATTTGACATATTCCGCCACACCTTTACCATGAATATCCACTAGCATGCCCTTCAGATCTTCCGAGTCCCCCCGGACTATGAGGACCTCAAGGCATTTATGGTCCTTCAAGTGGGAATGCATATGAGTCTTGATTATCCTCTCGTTCCTATGGATGATATTGTTCAGCCATAGATCGTTGTGTTTGTCATGGACCACTATGAGGACCCCTTCCACCTCGCCGCTCAGATCCATCTTCTCCTTCAGATCGGCCTCCGCCGAGCGAAGGCAGAGGCGGATGGCCTCACTCCTGTTGCTCAGGCCGAGTTGCTCCTGCAAAGAGTCGAGATCCTCGATGTTCTTGTCATTCAATGATATGCTGATAACGGGCATGTTTCTGTTCACGACCTTTCAATCGGATTCTTCCGACCAGTTGGACTTATTTGTTAGCTCTTATTAAATAATTTTGAAAAATTGTCAAAAATTATTAAAGACTTAATCATGTTTTAATAATATTTCATTGATGATTTCATTTATGAAGCAGGTTCAGCTCATAGCATTGATCCTTGTCGGTGCCCTTGTACTCGGCGGAGGTGTCGTCCTCCTAACAGGCGATTCTGACGATGATGACAGAATGCACATCACCGTAACATTGGCTTGGCAGAAGGAGATGGTTGAATGGATAGGAGGTGACCATGTCAAAGCTGAGCACATGGTGAGGCCTGGCGAGGACCCTCATGTGCCTGAGGGCATGACTCCCTCGCAGGTCATAGGTGCTGCCAAATCGTCTGCCTACTTCTACATCGGAGCCGGGATGGGTTGGGAGACTGCCAATCTTGGTACAATAGAGGGAGAGCTTGAAAATCTTAAAATGATAAAGATGTCCGAGCATCTGGAACTCATTGAAGGCGATGGCCATGTGTGGACATCCCCGGATAACTTGGTGATAATGGCCAACAACACCAAGAATGGGCTCATCGAACTAGATCCTGACAACGAGCAGGACTATATTGACGGTTTCAACAGCTATGTCGAGAGGGTCAATGAGATAAAGGACCTAGCGGATTTAAAGCTCGGCCCGAGAGCAGGCCATGATTTCCTTGTGTACCATTCCGCATGGAAGTATCTTGCTCAGGATTACAACCTCACTGAAGTCTCAATCCAGCACCTTACAAGAGGTGAGGCTGCAATTGATTTAACGGTTGAGAACGTGATCCAATTCGTTGATTACATTGAGAATCAGAACGCGACATTGACAAAGATGTTCGTAAGGCCCTTCGACCCCGTTAACGATAATTCTGCCATCAAGGCTGAGTTCGAGGATAAGAACATTGACATAGTCATTGCGAACCCTCTGTCCTTAACATGGTTGGATGAGTTGGAAAAGTTCATTAATGCCTTGGAGGATTTCTGGCAGACCTCCTGAGGTCTGAGGCTGAAAGATGGAGCATCCACCCATAGAGATCAGAAACCTGACAGCCGGGTATGGCCAGAACGTCGTCATCGAAGACGTCACCATGAACCTCGAGGAAAGCGATTTCCTCGCCATTATAGGTCCCAACGGTGGCGGTAAGACGACGCTTCTAAGGGCCATACTCGGCATAATACCCCCTTTGGAAGGTTCGATAAGAATATTCGGGCAGGGTGTTGATGAAGGCATCAGGAGAATAGGGTATGTGCCTCAGAAAGGAAACTTTGACAATAGGTTCCCCATAACCGTCCTTGATGTGGTACTGATGGGCACCAGGGCCGCTAAGGGGTACAGACCTCTTTATCGCCGCATCGATCGCGAGAAGGCCAAGGATTCTATGGATATCGTCGGTATATCCGAATTCTCCAAAACCACACTTTCAGAGTTATCAGGAGGACAACTCCAAAGGGCACTTCTTGCCAGAGCGATGGCGGGCGACCCTAAGATACTCCTTCTCGATGAACCTACTGCAAGCCTCGACCCCCAGATGAAGGATTGCATATATGATGCGCTCAAGAACATCAATGATCTCGTCTCAATATTGATAGTAACCCACGACATAGGGGTGGTGTCCTCGCAGGTCAAGAGGATCGCCTGTCTCAACCGTAGGATGATAGTGCACGATGAGCCCTTGATTACGCCGGACATGATGGAATTGGGATACCATTGTCCGGTGGAACTCCTCGCCCACGGCATCCCGCACCGAACCCTGGGAGAACATGACCATGACTGATTGGGCATCGATACTATCAATAAGCCTGATCCAGAACATGTTCTATGCGACGATCCTGGCCAGCATACTATGCGGCATCATAGGTACATATGTGGTCGTGAAGAGGATCGTTTTCGTGAGTGGAGGGATAGCCCATGCGACATTCGGAGGTGTCGGGTTCGCCTATTATCTCCAATCTGTCTTCCTGATATCGTGGTTCGACCCCATGCTCGGAGCCTTGTTCTTCGCGATCGGCTCGGCCCTGATAATCGGATCTCCCAGAATCAACAAGAGATTGAGAGAGGATTCCACCATAGGCGTCCTATGGGTGGTGGGGATGGCCCTAGGAGTCCTATTCATAAACCTATCAGATCATAATGTCGTTGTTGTCCGATCCTATGAGAGCATATTGTTCGGCAACGTACTGCTAGTGAGCTCCCAGGACCTCCAATTCATGTTGGTCATGATCCTGGTGGTCCTCGGTTTGGGGGCTTTCTTCTATAGGGATCTTCAGATTGTCACATTCGATGAGATTCACGCTAGGATATCAGGGATAAACGTCACCTTGATGAATACGCTCCTGTACATACTGGTGGCCATGACCTCGGTCATGGTGATGAACATAGTGGGGATCGTTCTTGTGATCGCATTGCTGACGATACCGGCAGCGATGGCGAGCATGTTCAGCAATGACTTGAAGCAGATAATGGTCCTAGCGGTGGCCTCTTCCCTGGTCCTATCCCTGCTCGGTCTGGTACTGGCAATAGCGTACAACGTTCCACCCGGAGCCTCGATCGTACTCACCCTGGCGGCCTTCTTCCTCATATCAATGGGAGTGAAGACCCTTTACGAGAAGGGCTATCTAAGTTGAACTGTTGAAGCATCAGATGTGCCCGTTCTCTTTGTACCACTTCACGGTCTCCTCCAGACCGTCACGTAGTTTGTGTTGCGGAGAGTATCCGAGATCACCCATTATCTTGTCCACGGAATAGCTCCGGTCACTAGTGACAGCATCCACGGTGCTGATCCGCCACATGAAGTTCTCCCTCCGTAGCATATGGTTGACTACTTGGACCGGGGCCATCATTATCTTGGCGAGCAAGGGTGGGAGCTTGATGCGGGGGGCCTTCTTGCCGAGGATCTCCGCCAACATGCCGTAGACCTCCCCATAGGAGTAGGAGCGGTCCTCGCTGACGATGTAGGTCTCACCCCCGGCCACATCGCGTTTCCTCAACGCCAGGATGTGTGCCTGGACCACATCGTCCACATGGACGAACTGGACCTGTCTCCGACCATCACCTATCATGAATCTTGACGCGATGCTGTTGGCGAAGGATGTTATGAACCAATAGGACACGTCATTCACGTTCCTGGGCCCGTATATCCCAGAGGGCCTCAGGATGGTGCATGCCATGCCGTTGGAGGCGTAGTTTCGCACGACCTCCTCGGCCATCATCTTGGACCTACCATAATCGAAAGCGGGGTTCAAGGGACTCCCCTCATCCGCAGGTATGCTCTCCACCGGCCCCATGGCCTCGGTCGATGAGCAGTAGATGAAATGGCCGACACCTTCGGCGAGGCAGGCCCGCAGGAGAGCCTCGGTGCCCTCCACATTGATCTTCAGGTAGGTCTCCCATTTCCCGGAGAAGGTGTAATAGGCGGCCAGGTGGAGCACCGCGTCCACCCCTCTGACGGCCTCCTTGAGGGAATCGGGCTGGTCCAGATGTCCTTCCCGGAGCTCGACTCCCAGCTTCTCGAGCAGATGGGTGTCGCTGCTGGGGCGTATCATGGCGGCCACATCGAAGCCCTGGTCGATCAGAGCCTCCGACATGTGGCCGCCCAGGAAACCGGTGGCTCCAGTGACCAGTACCTTCAACGCAGCACCTCTCGGCCCAATGACCTGTCACGGAGATAGACGCCATAGGTGAACAGCTTGGCCATGTCCATGCCGTCGTATGGTTCCAGAGGACTGCGCATGAACATGTCGTCTATCGGCACCAGTCTATAGGCCCCCGTGGATGGGAGCATCGGGACCACAGACCCAAGGTTCACTTTACTGAGGGCCAGACCGACGGTCTGGACCTTGTCCGCCCCCCGGTAGGCGTTGTTCATGGGAAGGTCGCTGATCAACTCTATGACCTGTTCCGCATCGTCCACACGGACCACTTCCAGGAAACGACGCCGGTTATGGAATGCCAGTGGTCCATAGGATTGGCTGGCATCGTCCAGGTCGCTCACGCTCTCGGACAAGGAGATGGTCCACATGTTCTGCAGGTCATCGGAGGAGAATATCTTCGCCCCCGCGAACTGCACATACTTCCTGGCGCACTGCAGTATGAAGGCGCCGTCGTGGGATATCCCCATCGGCATGTTCCGGCCGATCTCATCCAGGTGTTTGGACACCTTTTCACAGAATGACTTCGCCGCATCCATCGGACCGATGAAGGCGGCCTGGGTGGGAGAGGAGCACAGCTGCTGGTCGTATAGCAGTATGTTCAATGCCAGACCGTGGGCCGCCTCATCGGTGGCACTGTCCTTGTCTATGACACCGAATCCAGTCAGGGGGCCGTTGGCGAAGTAGCGCGGCATGTGGGGGTTGCTGGCGACCTTGGCGGAGACCTCCCCTCGGGCGGGATCGCCGCCCCAGAAGTTGACCACACCGATCCTCGCATTGCTCAGTAGATAGTCCAGCAAGGGGCTGTTATGGGACATGTAGCTGACCACCAACAGGTCCAGCAGAGGCTTGGCGCCGGTCTTCTCCACCGCCTCCTCCAAAGTGCTTATGACAGCGACGACCGCCTCATAGTTGGCCAATGAGGGCTTGAGGATTGTGACGTTTCCGGTCATCAGGGAGCTGATGGTGGGTATGAACGGGGGCACCAGGGAGTTACCGGAGCTGATGATCAGCGCCGGACCGCAAGGGTGGTTCCGGATATGCTCACCGTCGGCGATCTCAACGATCCTCTCCAACGACTCCGCTCCGCCGCGGAGGGTGGAATCGAGGTTCTTCATCATCTTCACGGGATCAAGGACCTCGGAGACGAAGGCCATCTCCAATTTTATGACCTCGGGCGAGTAGCCGGTGTTCATGGCCAGGTTCTCCGCGACCTCCTTAAGCTCACCGGACTCCCATTTCCGCTTCCAGGCCTTCCCCATCTCCTCGATGGTCTTCAGTCGGACCGAGAGCGGGATTGCTGCGGCTTCCCTCTGCAGACGGTCGGCCTTGGAAAGTATGGTGTCCATGGAGATCCTGTCAATCTCCGGGGTCTTCTGGTCCTCATCGAAGGTTATCTTGTGTCCAGGACAGTAGGGTTTGTGCATGCTCAGTCCTCCATAAGTTCCTCAAGGGTTCCGCCACATGCCCGCTGCAGGTCCCAACCCTCCTTCACCGTGAGTCTCCTTCCGAACTCGAACTCCTTGCCGTAATAACGGTCGGAGGTATGGTACATCATGATGTCCCCGGGGAAGAAGGCCTCCAACCAGGTGGTGACGAAGGGGTTGTAGATGCATATCAGACCCTCCTTTTCGGGCTCGTCGATGAGCTCGAATGTCTTGGGATCGACCAGGAACACCTCGGAAAGGGGATGGGGCACCTTCCCCATCATCCCATGTTGGTCTATGAGTGCGGTCAGGGTCTCGGTCATACCGAGGACGTCCATGAACGGCGCTTCCACACCATCCCCGCTGCGGGAGAGGGCCTTGAAATAGTTACGGGCGCCCTCGGCCATCTCGGCATACGGCGGCAGGTCGACGAAACCTTTCGATCCGCCGCCAGTCACTATAACCCCTCCCTTGCCCAGATTCACGGGCGGTGCACGGGTTATGATCTTTGAGACCTCTCGCTTGAGGTTGCTCATCTCATTGAACCGCTTGGACATCAGGTAGACGCCAGCAGGAGCGGTGAAGAAAAGCTTGGGTTCATCCTTGCTCTTCAGGAATTTGAGGATGTTCTTCTTGTCAGGCTGGAGTCGCTGCCATACCGTCTCACCCTCCTCGGCCTCGCGCATGCTCATCCCATACAGCAACTCGATGCCTTTGGACTCCAATGCCAGCTCGACGAATGCGACGAAACTCAGCATGTTACGGAGCTCGGGGGCGGCCATGAAGAGTGCCAGCCCCTTGTTCTCCTCCAGCTCATGGCCGTATGCGTACTCGAACAGGTCAGCGTTGGCCTTGACCATTATGGCCAGGTCCAAGGGGCTTCGGTATATCTTGACCGGGGCCTTTCCGGTGGTGCCGCTGGATTGGAAATGCTCGCCACCCTCGTCGACCTCATCGATCACGAAACGCTCCTGACCGCCTCCACGCAACATGTCGGCAGGAACGACGAGCTTGACGAGGTCCTCCCTCTCCGCCGTCTCAGGATCTATATCCAGTCTCTCGAAGAGGTTGGCATAGTAGTCGGAATTGTCACGGAAGAACGCCAAGGAACCCCGCATCAGTTCCTTTCTGAGAGCGGCGAGTTCATCGGCGCTCATCTGGAACAGTTTTGGGTCGTTTATCAGGTTCCATATCTTCTTCACGAACGGGTTTTCGCGGTGCTTGCTCTGTGCTGCCCTTTCCTTTATCTCATCGATTCCCAGAATGACCACCCCCGGCCTTGCACATGGAACGTCATCATCTCTTATTTCATTGTCGCAGATGTCCGCTCATTGTTTGGGCTGGTTGCTCCGAACGTATACATCCACGGCAGCCGTTATGGCGGCGATCTCCTTGCTCTGGCGGAAGGATTCCGCCAGGGTCTGCATGCGGGACTCCTCGTCCTCCATGTACAGCTGAAGCTTGGATAGTATGTCCTGCTCCTGCAGGAAGTGGGTGTGGGTGTCGCCCTTGATGTAGGCGCGGTTGTTCATTATCGCATAATGGAGAGGCAGGGTCGTCTTGACCCCCAGTATCACATACTCATAGATGGCCCGGCGCATCCTCTGTATCGCCTCGTCCCTGTCCTGACCCCAAGAGCATAGCTTGGAGACCATGGAGTCGTACTGTGCAGGTATGGTGTAACCCATATGCACACCGGAGTCCACCCTAATCCCTGGACCACCAGGTGAGCGGTAGCGGAGGATCTTCCCCGGGTCGGCGTTGAAATCGTTCATCGGATCCTCAGCGTTGACCCGGCATTCTATGGCGTGACCGTTGATTTTGATATCCCCTTGCTTCAAGGATAACGGTTCACCGGATGCTATGGCCAACTGCTGTTTGACCAGGTCCACACCGGTTATCATCTCGGTTATGGTGTGCTCCACCTGGAGACGGGTGTTCATCTCCATGAAGAAATGCTCACCGTCAGCGTAGAGGAATTCGACTGTTCCAGCGTTGGTGTAGCCAACGGTCTCGGCCACGGTCAGGGCCGAACTGGTTATCGCCTCACGGAGCTCCTCGGTCATTATGGGGCAGGGGGCCTCCTCCACCAGTTTCTGGTAACGCCTCTGTATGGAGCATTCCCTCTCGAACAGGTGGATGGCATCCCCGTGTTTGTCAGCAAGGACCTGCACCTCGATATGCCTCGGATTCTCCAGATACTTCTCGATGAAAACCGTTGCATCCCCGAAGGCCGATCCGGCGATCCTCATCGCCTTCTCTATGGCCTCCTCCAGCTCATCCTCGGAATGCACTATCTGCATGCCGATGCCGCCACCTCCGGCGCTGGCCTTGGTAATGACCGGATAGCCTATCTCCGCGGCTATCTGCTGCGCCTCATCAAAGGTGCTGACGCCTCCTTCGGTGCCTCCCAGCACCGGGACGCCAGCATCCCGCATCATCTTCTTGCTGCCGATCTTGGAACCCATGATCTCAATGGCTTTCGACGGAGGCCCGATGAAGGTCGCTCCCGAATCCTCGATCATCTTGGCGAACTCGGCGTTCTCCGCCAGGAACCCGTAACCCGGATGGACCGCTTCGGCTCCCGATTGGTTGATGACCTCCAGGATCCTCTCCTTGTTCAGATAGCTATGGCGGGGATGGGCCTCACCGACGCAGAAGGCCTCATCGGCGTATTTGACATGGAGGGCGTTCTTGTCTGGTTCGGAGAATATGGCCACGGTCTCGATGCCCAGCTCACGGCAGGCCCGGATTACCCTTATCGCTATCTCGCCGCGATTGGCGATGAGTATCTTGTCGAAGTAAGCCATGTTCAGGACCCCCTTCAGTCCACCACCATGAGCACATCGCCGCTGGAGACGACGTCCCCGTTGTCAACGAAGATGTCCTTCACGGTACCGTCCCGGGGGCTGTTGATGGGGTTCTCCATCTTCATGGCCTCCAGTATAACCAAGGTGTCGCCCTTCTTCACGGTGGCCCCACGGGCTACCGGGACCTTGAGCACCATCCCGGTCATGTTGCTCTTCACACCGCCAGGGACGTCCCCGCGGGGTGCGTTGTCAGCAGCGGAAGGCGCTGCGGACGCGGTACCGTCCACGGATACAATCCTTACCGAGAATATCTCCCCGTCGACCTCGACCTCCATCGCTGCGGGTATGGTGCCGGCGGTAGGTGCCGTTCCCGGTTTGGGCGGCAGACATTCGCACTTCCTCTCACCCTTCAGGAAGGACGGGGCGATGCTGGGGTAGATTATGTAGCTGAGCACATCCTCCTCTTTCTTGACTATGCCCAGCTCCTCAGCCTCCTTCTTCATGCTCTCGTATATGGGCTCCAAGAGGTCTGCCGGTCTGACGGTGACCACCTCGGCATCCCCTATGATCTTCCGGCGCACATCATCATCGATGGGCTTGGGGGGCTTGCCGTAGAGGCCTAGAACATAGTCCTTGACCTCCTTGGTCACGTTGCTGTACCTCTCCCCTCCGGAGAGGATGTTGAATATGGCCTGGGTGCCCACTATCTGACTTGTAGGCGTGACCAATGGCGGATAGCCCAGGTCCTTCCGTACCTCGGGTATCTCCTGGAAGACGTCCTGCAGTTTGTCGAAGGCATCCTGCTCCTTGAGCTGCGATATCATGTTGGATATCATACCTCCTGGAAGCTGGTATATCAGAACGTCGGAGTCCACCCTCTCGGAGACGGGGTCAATCAGGCCGCAGTACTTGTCCCTTAGTTTAACACAGTGGTTGCGGGCCTCCCTGAGGCTGTTGACGTCCAGACCGCTGTCGCGGGGCGTCCCTGCGACCGCGGCAACTATGCTCTCCGTGGCGGGCTGGGAGGTTCCGAAGGCGAAGGGGGACATCGCTGTGTCGACGACGTCGACCCCCGCATCGATCGCGGCCTGGTAGCTCATCGGTGCCAGGCCGCTTGTGGAATGTGAATGGAGACAGACCATTATGTCCATCTCGTCCTTTATGCCTGTGACTATATCCACCGCCTCCTGGGGGGTTATGAGTCCGGCCATGTCCTTTATCGCTATGGAATCGCAGTCCAAGGAGTAGAGCTCCTTGGCCATCTCTATGAATGTCGCGCTGCTGTGCACGGGGCTGGTGGTGTAGGATATGGCGCCTTGCAGATGGGCGCCTACATTCTTCACCTCCACCATGGACTTCTTCATGTTCCGTATGTCGTTGAGCGCATCGAACACCCTGAATATCTGGACCCCGTTCCGGTGTGCGGCCTCTACGAACTTCTCCACCACATCATCGGGGTAATGGCGGTACCCGACAAGGTTCTGTCCCCGCAGCAGCATCTGGATCGGTGTCTTTTGTAGTACCTCCTTCAGCTTACGCAAACGCTCCCAAGGGTCCTCGGCGAGGAACCTCATGCTGCAGTCGAAGGTCGCACCGCCCCATGCCTCCAATGACCAGAAACCCATGTCATCCATGGATTTTGCCAGGTCTATCATGTCATCGGTGCGCATCCGAGTGGCTATCAAAGACTGGTGGGCGTCGCGTAGGGTGGTGTCGGTAATCCTTAATTTAGTTGCATTGGGACACATGAGAGATACCTCTGCGGGGTTCAAATTTTCATAAAAACTGTTTCAGCAGAAATCTGCAATACAAGTATAAAAAATTTCACTAAAATGCTAGAAAAGATGTGAAAAACGTAAGCAGAGCTATGGAAGTCAGAAAAATATCCTGCCCCGTGGTCTCGAACCGCGGATTTATCTCCCCTCCGGCGGTGTAGCCTCTGACAGTAAGGAGTTTTGCCGCCTCCTCTGTGCGCCGTAGCTGGTTGACAACGATGTTCATGGCCACCGGTACCACGCTTCGCACGGTGAACGGTATCCCCTTTATCGCCATTGCCTGACGTACCTGGGCGAGGTCGTTGCCGACCAGCTGCAGACTCTGGAGTCCCATCTCAGCTGTCAAACCGATATCGAAACCTATCCGCTTCCCCATCAACCATACGGATACATCCAGCAGCTCGCTCTCCTGACGGTCGCTGTAGGCCCAGGCGGCTATCAGCAGTATGGGGAGCATCCGCACCAGGTATTCCAGACCCAGGCCGCCGGTGACCTCTGACACCAGAGCGGTGATGGTTATCATCAACACCACTCCCAATAGCACCCGCGGGCTGGGCACCGCCTTCAGCCTCGGGGTGAAGAGCAACCACCATAGAAGGGCCAATATGGCCCCGGGGGTGCTAATGAAGGCCCCAGCTGAGAGCAGTATGGTGGCTGATATCCTCAGCCTCGGGTCGCGCATAACGCCTCCATGCAATCCTCGAGTCTGATGTTCTTCGGAAGCACATCGGCATCCAGGGTCCTACGCAGGTAGGGCGGTGGTGACCTCCAGCGATATATGGCGTCCGGGACTGCACCATGATGCTCCAGGACGCCATCCTCGATGTGGGATATGGTGTCCACCCTCGGAAGGACCGAACGCTCATGGGTGAAGACCAACGTGATCCCTTCCCTTGCCTCGATGGATTCACATATCAGCGCCTTGACCCTGCAGTCCAAGGAGCTGAATGGCTCATCCAACAGTAGGAGGTCCGGTTCCAGTGATAGCATGCAGGTCAGATTGAGACGCTTCAATTGGCCCCGGCTCAGTTTGAAGGGGTCGGTATCCTCCCTGCCTTCAAGGCCCGCCCTCCCTATCACATCCCGAGGGTCAAGGCCCCATGAGAGGACCTCGTCCCGGACCGATGCTGCGGTGACATGGTACTCCGGGAATTGGAGGGACATGGTCGCACTCCCTATCCCCTCCTTCGTTATGCGCCCTTCATAACCTATGAGGGATGCCAAGGCGGAGGCCATGGTGCTCTTGCCGCTGCCGATCGGGCCGCTGATCAGATGCACCCCCCTGCCGAACGCTACTTGGCAACTCAATCGGAAATCGCCCCGCCCCACCTCGATGTCCGCCTCCAGCCTCACAGGCCCAACCTCCATATGCTGGGGTACAGGCAGCTGCCCTCCATGTCGGTGAAAACCTCGGAGGGGGTCCCGCAGGAGCTCACACGTCCCCGTTCCATGAGCACCACGGTCTCCGCCTTGGCAGCCCGGTCCATGTCCTGAGTGCAGTACACCACCGGCAGACCCGAGGCGGACACCGCGTCATCAATGATCTCCGAACTGATTTCATCCAGGTGACTGTCGACCTCATCCAGTATCAGGATGTCCGGACGGTTGGCTATAGCGGCGGCGAAGGCCACCAGGGCCTTCTCCCCTCCTGACAGGCTGCGTGTGCTGCGGTCTATCAACCCCTCCTTACCGAGGAGTGCGAGGGCGGATTTCACCTCCCTGTCCGTCTCCTCCGCGTCGACCTTGGTGAACCGAAAGGAGGATGCCACCTCATCATAGACCTTGGAGAAGAGCATGGTACGGTCGGGGAACTCACCCACCCAACCCACCCTCCGCTTACAAGGCTCGATCCCATCTATGAGCACATCTCCCGCCAAGGGCCTGTCCATCCCCGCCAGGACCTCCAACAGTGTGGTCTTGCCTGCACCGTTGTGTCCGATCACCGCGATGCTGTGTGTGTCCAGGGTCAAGTCCGGTATGTCCAGAAGATGGTGTCTCAGAGCCTTGATGCTGATCATTCCAACCTCTTCCCGATGGCGTAGGCGGCGTAAAGCTTCACCGCATCGCCGAGGACGAAGGGTAGCATGCCCAGCACAGTCGCTTCGATCAGAGGTATCCCGGCGGAATAGGAGAGCCATGACACCCCCGCCACATATATCGACAGACTGGCCAAGACCAATCCCCCTATCCGGACCAGTTCGCTCCTGCTCTCATAGGCCAGACCGGCTATCAAAGCCGCGGGCAGGAAGCCGATCAGATATCCGCCGGTGGGGCCCAGCAGGATGCCCACGCCCGCAGTGCCGTTATGGAACACCGGCAGGTTCAGAGCTCCGAGAGCCAGGTACAAGGCCACAGGCACCACGGCATACCGCCTCATCACAACACCCGCCAGCAGCACGAAGAGGGTCTGCAGGGTCAACGGTACGGGTATGAAAGGTATCGATATCCAACTGCCTGCGGCTATCAGGGCTATGAAGGTCGCACTGTAGGACAGTAGCGTGGCACGGTTCTCCATCCTCATCCACATCACTCCGGTGCCAGCAAGCAGGACGGACTAATATAGATATAGGTGAGGGGAGGGTCGCGGCCTCATAGCTGGAACAGATCGCCTGCTATGACCTTCTCCACCTTCCCGTTGTCCTTGCGTATGACCAAGGCCCCGTGGTTGTCGATGTCTATCGCCTCGCCCTTGTAAGACTTGGTCATGGTCTTGACGTGGACCCGGCGATTGAGGGTGAGGGACAGACTCTTCCACTCCCGGACTATGGTCTCATACTCCCCGCTCTCGAGTTGCAGCAAGCGTAGCTCGAACTCCTTCAAGACCCTTGCCAGGAACTTGGAACGGTCAACGGGCTCCCCCACCTGCTCATGCAGGGAGGTCGCTATGCTGCGCACCTCGTCCGGAAGCTCGCTCAGGTCGACGTTGGCATTGATCCCCAGACCCAGAAGGACATGGTTGACCTTCTCCCCATCGGTTGAAACCTCCTGGAGCAGACCTGCCACCTTCTTAGGACCTATGAATATGTCATTGGGCCACTTGATCAGCGCCAATTGGTCGTACTCCCTGCGTATGGCGCGGGCGATCGCCAATGAGCCGGCCATGGTGACCATGAACAGACGTTCCACGGGTAACTGGGTACGGATGATTATGGTGGCCCATATGCCTCCAGGCGGTGAAGCCCAGGAACGACCCAGTCTTCCCACCCCTCCAGTCTGCTGTTCGGAGACCACGACCGTACCGTGCAATTTCTCAGGATCGGAATCCATAGCCAAACGCTTGGCTGCCGCCAAGGTTGATGGTATGCTGTCGGAATAGCGCACGTCCTTGCCCACGAAACGGGTCCGGAGCTTCTTGTCCAATTCATACGGCAGGATACGTTCACTCCGCTTACCAAGGGTGACGAGGCCATCCTCGCTGACCGAGAACGAATACCCGAGGCGCTCGAGCTCGTTGATCGATGCCTTTACCTGTTCAGCATCGAATGAGAGCCTCTCCGCCATCTCCTGCTCGGACATGGCCTTTCCTGCGTCCTCGAGTAGTTCCAACACCTCAAATGCCATTTCCCTCATTTGAATCACGTCTTCCTGCATCCGGCACTCTGATCAGATGCGGCCTTCGGATCTTGGGACGTTGTTAAACATCCGGTCCGGGGCTTACCACCTGATGGAGACACCGTTGGTACTATTGTAATAATCGTTTATCAACTTTCATACTGAGTCTCTAAACGGTGCTTTCAACATGGCAAGGGGACTAGTCATCTGACCACGATGTCCAGACTGTGGACCTTCCCATGGAAATACCGTTCATCGTTATGCCATGCACCTATGGTCCAATCACGGTCGATACGGAGATCGGGCAGGTCTGTGAGGTCGCTCCTTTCCCCTGCCATCACCATCAATCCCTCGGTATTGTTGACCCAGATGCTCATGGTATTGGAGTCGAGATCGGCTATGCACCATACGGTGTATTTGACGTCTGCTTGTGGATAGAGATAGTATGGAGCGTCACCCCATCCATTAGACCTGACGAAATATTGGGAGTGGGTCATTCCGAAAGTGAAATATTCAGAGCTTATCTGGAGCCGGTATCCGGTATCACCGTCGATGTTCAATATGGCCGCATGCGGGATCTGCTCCGATGGCGGTGAATGGAGCTCGACCACCGCCTCGATACGCAGATAGGTCGCAGGGTCTTCCACATTGTTGCGAGGAACGGTGACAAAACTCTGTTCGGAGCTGTCGAAGACCAATGGGAATCCAGCAGGATCCCCATTTTCCCAGGTCGCATTATCCATATCGATTATGGAGGGAGGCGCCTGTGAGGATGGGTGGAAGCTTATAGAGCCTATCAAGGCACCGTTCGTCCGTACGAAATCGAATTTCACGGAAGACCCTTCCATTGACTGTGTGAGTCGGAGCTCGATGATTAAACCCCTTGCCAATTGAGAGGTATCCATCGCTGGTGTCCAGGAATATGATGACCCGTCATGTCCATTCTGAGAGGAGTATTGGGAGAGCGGATTGGGGGATTCATCACCGTTGACCCGGACCTTCACCTGATCACCCGGGATCCGGAATGTGATGGCTTTTACAGATATCTCATATTCTCCCTCCGATGATGATGCCTTCACATCAAGGACTGCCACCGGGGTCGGGTCGGAGCCATCCATCATGGCCATGACCATGACCAGAAGAACCGCGGATAAGACCAACGTCACAGCGACCATCATGACCGTTGCAATAACAGGTGATACCGCTGACCTATTCTTCAAAGCCCACATCCCAATCCTTCCATTTTTTTATAATAAATGGCATACATAAAACTATCTAATGTGATCAGAAGTCATGACGGAAATATCTTCCAATATAGAATCCATATCTATGCCGGTCATCTCCTTGGAAATATTCCAGACTTTTGAAGCCAGGGTCAGGTCCCCGCCCCGGCCCAATGGTTCGCATTTCTTGGGAGCGCCTTTGAATCCTCTCCAACCATCCGGACCTATCAGGTCGCCGCCGCGGATGTCCTGACATGTGGCAGCAACCATTGCCGGCGCCGCACCTGCATCCAATCCGTGCATGAAGGGCTTCAAGAACAGACGCATGAGGCGACTGTTTCTATAAAGGCCTGTATCCACGAGACCAGGGTGGCAGGCCACACTCAGAGGATGATCGAGCAGGTGATGGTCTAGCCTCCTTTGCAGCTCCAAGGAGAATAGTAAAACCGCTAGTTTGCTCTGTTTATAGGCCTTCCATGGATCGTGATCGACCCTGGAGTCCAGATTATCTAAGTTGATGTCCGCTGTGTCGTGTACGATGCTGGTCTGTGTGACAACCCTCGAATCCGGAGTCCGGGCAAGTGTGCTGAGCAGATGGCCGGTAAGGGCGAAGTGGCCCAGATGGTTGACCCCCCATTGCAGCTCATATCCCTGAGCAGTCCTTCCCATAGGCGGACACATGACCCCTGCGTTGTTGACCAGGAGGTGCAAGACCGGTTCCTTCGACTCAAAGCGAGAGGCGAATTCCTCCACCGACCTCAGGTCGGCAAGGTCCAGAAAGAGGGCTTCCGTCTCACCTCCATCATCGGATAACCTCTCTGCTTCCACACGGCATCCCTCGATATCGACATCCGCCATGATGACCCGGTGGCCTGTGGCACTCAATAGCTCGGACATCCTTAGGCCCAGACCTCCTGCTGCCCCGGTGACGATGGCCGTCTTGACAATGCCCGGTTCGGGGTTTGCTGACACGATATTCCATATCCCTGTTGATGGATAATAATTTCCCAATATCGTCAATGTTCCGCTATTCGATTCTGTCCTTCTGCCTGGGCTTTCCCTTCTAGTCGCTGAGCTTTACATGCAGGACTGCTCTGATGACCTCCCATACTCAGTTTGGGGGGCGGGGATGCAATTATGCAAGACTTCAAAACCTGGCCCTTATCCAAACCCTTAACGATGGTTTTAGTGTTCCCTATTAATAATACCATGATTCTTTTTTACTCAGGGTGACTGACGTGTCGTTGCTGCAAAAAATCAAATCTGCCCTTGCTGGGTTGAAAGGTAAGGGAAAAGTGGAAGAGGGTCCGCTCCCGGATCCCATCGTGGATGATGTCTACGAGCCGGTGGCGGAGGAGGCTCCCGAACCGGTCATCGAGGAGGCCCCTGTGTCCGAGCCAGCGGTCGAAGAAAGTCCAGAACCTACGATTGAGGATACTCCCGAACCGGTGATCGAGGAGGCCCCTGTTTCTGAACCCATAATCGAAGAGGCCACGGAACCTGTTATAGATGAGGATATTGAACCTGAGCCGGTGACTCAAGAACCTGTCGCCGAAAAGACTGAATCCGATGTTTCGGAGAAGGGGAAGGAAGCCAAGAAAGTTCCAGCAGCGAAAAAGGGAAAAGGCGCCAAATCCAAAAAGGGAGGGAAGAAGGCCGCCAAAGGATATGGTGACTCCCCACTGGGAAAATCCCTGAACTTCGCCATGGTTAAGCTGGATGAGAAGAAGGATGGCCTTTCAGAGGCTGAATATGCCCTGTACCGTACCAAGATAGAGGCATTCGCTGACCGTGTGGGTAAGGATGAGGATGAGGCCTTGGTCTCTGTAAGTCAGCTGATAGGAGCCATAACTCGGGCCTGAGGCCAGACCTCCAACGGGAAGTCCCACGGAACTAGAGCGACACCATCGCCAGGATGGAGACTTATTGACGCGTCAGTGTCCACCAGTTCTCTTCTGGGAGGAAACCGCTTTGGCCAAAAGGTCCACGGCCTCACCTATGTCACGCTGATGTAGGGCCCCGGTCTTAACCGCCACGCCGTCGGCGCCGGCGGCTAGAGTCTCGGAGACGTTGAACAGTTTGATGCCACCGATCGCGACGATGGGTATGGACACCGCCTCCCGGAGGCTTCTAAGCTCTTCGAGCTCCTTCAGCTCCCCAAGGTCCTCCAGGTAACTTGGGAACAACGGACCCCATATGATGTAGTCAGCCCCCTTATCCTCTGCCTCCACGGCGCTGTCGAGGTCACTCACCGACACCCCGATAACGAACCCGTCCGGACACTTGGACCTGACCTCGGACACATCGAGATCGGACTCATAGATATGAAGGCCCTCCGCACCCGAGCTGAGAGCTGCTTCAAGGTCGTCACAGACTATCAGGGCCATCCTGCTGCCTGCAGTGATGTCATGTACCTCCTTGGCGGCAGTCAAAAGCTCCTCCTTGCTGAGGGTCTTATCCCTGAGCTGCAGAACATCAGCACCGTTCTTCATGCATTTCTGGGCTATGTGGGCATGGCTTCTGCCCGTGGCCGCTATCTGGTCCGTGATCACGTAAAGACCGTACTCCAATACACTCACCTCCCATCTTGGGGCCCATCGAACGGGATGCGTCCTGAACTGAATGGCCCCGCAATATGATGGTTTTAGCCTGTTCAAGGATATTTAATACATTCTCGCAACCCATGGAATTGGTGGGAAAGCAGATTGCACACTGTCAATGTTAGTGATTTCAGTCACCATCACGATTGGATTTATGCCAGGTATTGTTTCCGGTCCCTGATAAAATAATAAAAAAATGAAAGGGGGTTTTGTTCAGTTCTTGATGTCCAGGCCGAGGTCCCTCAACTTCTGAACGACTCCGTCATACAGTGTCAGGTACTCCTCTTTGGGCTTGACACTAAGGACATCATAGCACTCTTGGAAGCGCTTGCCCGATGGTGCCTTGGCATAATGGGGCTCATAGCCGCTCACAAGGGCCTCTATGATGGGGTTGACCTCTTCGATGGCCATCCCAGCAGTGGCTTTCGCAGCCTCTCCCATTATGCGTGCCTCCATGCCTGTGGTCTTATCCATCGCGACACCTTTGGCGGCAGCAGACCCGGAGAGGAGTTCCCTTCCTGATGCGGTGTCGGACATCGCCTGGGCCGCAGTTTCCAGAAGACACATCTCAGTGCACGGACCAGCTACTGGATAGTACTGGTTTGCGATCAGGAGGTCTGTGTTCTGGTCCATCGCAGCCGCAGTGTGTGCGGCTATCTGCATGGTCTCTCTCGCCGTTGTGTTCCCCCACCTGATGTGAATAGGTCCGTCCAGGTGGTAGTTGGCGCTCAGGAAGGCGAAGGATGCTATGTGCGTGGCTGTGTCGCAGATCGCGGTCTCCTCCACGCCTCCGCAGTATCCTCCGAAGATCGGCATCTGCTCCATCATTATGGTGTTGCCGTTGGCGGTCCAGCCAGCCAGCATGTTCAGTGCAGCCCCGTCGAGTTTTAGCTCATTGAGCTGGGAACACTCGTGGGAGTCGCATGGCCTCATGCCGGAATGGACCAGGTCAGCTGCGAGACGTCCCGCTACGGATAGCGGCGTCTCAGGTCCCTATATGGCCATGTAAGGCCTGTTGGCACGGACCCTCGCCTCTTTCAGAGCACGGAGCTCAGCCATAGTCGCCTTGATCTCCCAGGGAGTGTTGGTGGTGGCAGGTCTGCCCTCTATGGTGGACATGACACCGTTGACAAGCGTGTCGACTATGGCCTCTTGGGCATAGCTCTGCATCACTTGCACGAAAACATCTTCGGAGACGGGCGCACCTGTCGGTCCGCCCTGTATGACTGGTTTTTTCGACGAGTTGCCCTTACGGGGCTCGAATTTCACCGCATCCCGGTACTCTCCGAGTACAAGGCTGGTGGGTGTGCTCTTGATTCCTTCCCATATCTCTTCTTCAGTGAACTTGGCGACCCTCTTCATGTCGCAGTTGTAGAAACCGGTCTTGACCAGCATCTCCATTCCTGCCTGGAAGAGCCTGTCTGCCATCTCCTTGTCCTCAGGCACTATGTTCCTACCGAAGTCGAGTTTGTATTTTGCTTTCAGTTCTGCCGCGTTCATCGGGATTATCTTGTAATCCCAGTCGCTCTCCGACATCTTATCCCCTTTCAGGAATCTATCATAGACGTCGCAAACGCTCATAGGTCTCTGTGCTGCCATATCTATCACTTTCCTAGCAACCTATTGACCAATTGGACACATTCAGCTGCATTCTCTGAATAACCGTCCCCGCCAATCTCGTCAACCCATTCCTGAGTGCATGGAGCTCCTCCGAAGATGGTCTTGACGGCTACGTTCTCCTCCTTTACTGCATCAACAAGGTCCTTCTGGACCATCAGGGTGGTGGTCATTAGGGCGGAGCCTCCTACCACATCGGCCTTCTCCTTCTCGACGGATTCCAAGAAATCCTCCACAGAAGTGTCTGGTCCGAGGTCGAATACCTTGTATCCTGCCCCCCTTAGCATCGCACAGCATACGTTCTTGCCTATCTCATGGATGTCCCCAAGGACCGTGCCCATGATGACAGTGCCCCGATAGGAAGAGTCCTCTGACGAAAGGGTGGGGGCGAGTATCTCCAAAGCCTTCTCCATGGCTTTGGATGCACCGAGGACATGAGGCAGGAATATCTCCGCCTTATCGAATCTGTCCCCGATCACTTCCATCCCTTTTGCCAGACCACTGTCAACTATCTCGGCCGCTGGGATCCCAGCTTCGATCGCCGCTTTTGTGGCGACCTCGGCCAGATCTACGTCCCATGTCTCGATAGACTTCCGTAGGTCCGCAAATATCTGTTCTTTACTCATCTACTATCCTCCAAGCGCACCAAAGCCGACTGTTGCAGAGGGCTTTGGGAGACGCTGAAAAATATACTGAGGATAATGATATTTAATTATGATGGATTAAAGTTTACACTAAATGAACTAAGACAGGGACTCGACCTCCCATGGTCGTATTTGTCCAACGACTCTGTCTCCTACATGTGCATTTGTAATTACCATAGTGTGATATATATTTGTCGAGCGAAGGTTTTGGTTGGATGCCGATTCATCCAACACCATCGGTGAGATGAATCTGTAACAATAACCGGATCTTAGTGTTCAGAAATCTTAGAAAAATTGTCTGGCTTACGGCTTGGGAGTGAATCCAACCCGGAAAATTCCAACTAGTCGGAAATATTCACGGTTGATGTCAAAACATGTATTTATAATGGTATTTGGATGGATTAATCATCCATTGATTGAACACTTAATATTATATATCATAATTATCAACGGATTGGACCTAACAATAAAGTTTAAATATATATTTACTTAAGAGCGTTTACTAAACAATTATCTTTATATACCAATTATCTAAGTACTAAAAATTGATAACATGTTTGACCCTGTAACATCAAGGAAAGAAGATCCCGTTGTTCCGGGGCTTTGCAATGACATCAGTCATTCTGAAGAAAAACAGAACGAATGTTTTCACAATATTTTCAATTGCTATTGTGATGAAAGTATTGGATTTTATAAACATAAGAAAATCTTTAGAGCGATATAGCTGAATCGAAAGAGGATTGATCCGATGGTTTTGATTGGTGTTTATCAAGTTCCTAAAATGGCACTAACGAAACCATGGCCCTATGGGGTCAATAACGCGTCTGATATCGCAGATCATACAGATGGGGGGCGATCTGGGATCGCTAGGCCTCTACAGCCAAAGCAGCCGGGTTCAATTCCCGGGCCCCTCGCCAACAACATAATGGGAGGTGCATAGTATGGCGCCTCTAACCTACACCCCCGCACAGGTACAGAGGTTGCGGGAACTTGGAATCCGCGAGACTGGGATTCACTTTGATTCGCGGAACCGCAGGCAGACCACATTCCAGCACTGTATCAATATGAGCACAAAAGCCATCCAAGGGGCGATCAGGGATATGGCCACTGCACCCAGCAGACATATACTCTCAGCGATGGAGGCTGACCTTGCTTCACTGCTGGTTGAATCAGGATTCATAGAAGTGAAGACTCCCACGATAATATCGACAAATGCTTTGGATAAAATGGGCATAGGTCAGGAGCATCCGCTTTTCAAACAGGTGTTCCACATAGATGATAAGAGGTGCATGCGCCCCATGCTGGCCCCGAACCTCTATACCGTTATGGCACATATGCGCCGTACCCTTAGGGGCCCTGTCAAATTATTTGAGATCGGTCCATGCTATAGAAAGGAGAGCAGGAGCGGCTCCCATATGGCAGAGTTCACTATGTTGAACGCAGTCGTCCTGGGGCCGGATGGCGACCCTTCGTCAGAGATCAAAGATCTGATCTCCAGAATAATGGATTGCATCGGCCTGGATTATGAATTGAGTGAATGTGAATCAGACGTCTACAAATCAACGATTGATGTGGAGATCGAGGGCCAAGAGGTGGCTTCAGCTGCAACTGGACCGCATGAACTGGATGCCAGCCATGGCATTGAGGAGCCTTGGTGTGGCGTCGGGTTCGGATTGGAAAGGCTCCTGATGTTGAAAGGGAGAAAGGACAGCGTACGGAGAGTAGGCAGGAATCTGGTGTATCAGAACGGCATCAGGATCGACATATGAGGAGCCATCCCATGATAGACTCGGTGGATGAGATCCTCACTCGCTCCCTCGAAGGGGAGTCGCCTGACTACGATGAGATTGTGAAGCTGCTTTCTGTGGATGATCCAAAGCAGATGTCCGATCTGTTTCAAACCGCTAGGGATATCCGGACCAAAAATTTCGGCAACAAAGTGTTCCTCTACGGCTTCATATATTT
>SKGM01000031.1 GCA_007117455.1 Candidatus Methanomethylophilaceae archaeon | reverse complement strand
TCGGCATACCCGTGTCAGGGAAGGTAAGTCTCGATGCCCTGCTGTCCGTGGTCCAGATGCCTCCTGGAATACCGGTGGCGTCAGTGGGTCTCGACCGGGGGGAGAACGCCGCCCTTCTGGCTATTCAGATACTGGCGGTATCCGATAAGGCGCTGGAGCAGAAGATGTCGGACTACCGTGTCAAGATGGCGGAGAAGGTCGTCGCCGATTCGGAAGAGGTCTGCTGAACGCCTGTCCCATAATTCAAACCCCTTCTCAATTTTCTGTTACGGTCCTTGTGAACACTGAACCGATACAATCCCCGCGTTGACCGGACGCTTCAATCATAAGATTTTGGACAGAACGCCATGCACTTGCCGCAGGCCCTCTCCGGCTTGCTTCCGTCACCAATCAGCTTATTCTCATAACGACCGCATCTCTGCCAATCGATGGTGCTGTCTCGGCTGGGGGGGTGGTCGGTGAACTCATCCTGGTCCTTCAGGACCTTCATCGCACAATGCTCGATGCACTCCCGGCATTCCCCACACTCGCTCTCCCGGAGCTGCGGAGTCCCGGTCAACGGCATGTCGGTGAGGATGGCGAGGAATCTCTGACGGGCACCGAACTCATCGGTTATGACCAGTCCGTTCTTACCTATCCATCCCAACCCGCATACCCTGGCTATGGACTTGAGACTCACAGGACCCATGAGGTTCTCGGGATCGGGTCGCTCAGCGGGATGAATGACACGTCCGTTGTAGCCGGCGGCCTTCAGTTTCTCCATGACGCCGGCGGCGGCTCCCATCATCCTCTTGTTAACCACCTTGTAAGATTCTCTGAGATCGGCACTGGGTCCGTTCTTGGCCTCACGGACCGTTTCCAGAGGTAATTCCGTGCCCATGCAGATGGCGTGGGGGAAATCGAACTCCCCTTCGCCCACCTTCTTGACATCATCGAGGACATCGAATGGCCCGAAACCCACCAGATCGACTCCGCTATCCTTGATGTGTTTGACGATCTCATCCTGCAGAGCCTTGATGGCATCCGTGTCTGACATGGGTCTTAAATGCGTTAACTCATTATTTGCAATTTACTGAAGTACAGAGAATAAAAAAATATTAATCCATCAAGATTCTATAATGCTCATCATGGAACCTCCTAGCCATGGCACTGTCTCATCGTACAAGGGGATGGTAATCGGGATAGGGGCTTCAGCTGGGGGCCTGGAGGCGTTACAATCGCTATTCTCCTCCATCCCGGATGACACCGGCGCCTCCTTTGTGGTGATACAGCACCTGTCCCCGGATTTCAAGAGCCACATGTCGGATATACTCCGGAATTCAACTGGTATGTCGATAATGACGGTCAAGGAGAAGACTGTCCTGGCACCCAACACCGTCTACCTTCTTCAACCAGGTAAGGAGATGGTCCTGAGTAAGGGCCTTCTGCAGACCCATGACCGTGAATCCATTGTCAACATGCCCATCAACACCTTCTTCAACACCATGGCGGCAGAGATGGGCCCCCGCTGCATCGGTGTAGTCCTTTCCGGAACCGGAAGCGATGGTGCGGAGGGGATACGCAACGTCAGTGACGCGGGAGGGCTCGTCCTGGTACAGTCCCCTCAGTCCGCCAGGTTCGATGGGATGCCCCGTGAGGCGATAGCCACCGGTCTGGTAGATTTCATACTCGACCCTGCCGAGATGGCCGATGAGCTGACACGTTACATAAACAGTCCTTCCAGCGAAGTGTTCCGTATGGATCCGAACATGGAAATACCGTTTCAGGAGATTCTTCTTCTTCTCCGCTCGGAATCAAACATAGATTTCTCCCTGTACAAGCAGACCACCATCAAGCGAAGGATTCAGAGACGATTGAACATCCTCCAGATATCCAACTACACAGAATACCTCGATCGGTTGTCTATGGACCCAGTGGAACTGGATTCACTGTTCCATGACATACTCATAGGGGTCACCGGTTTCTTCCGTGATGCCGATGCCTTCCGCAGTCTATATGAGAATGCCATTCTACCCATAGTCTCCGCAAAATCAGATGGCGATGATGTCAGGGTATGGGTGCCGGCTTGCGCCACGGGAGAGGAGGCCTACACCATATCCATGCTGTTCCATGAAGCCTTCGATGAATTGGGGATTAGGCCCAACCTGAAGATTTTCGCCTCCGACATCCACAAGCGCTCTTTGGATATAGCCTCCAACGGGATGTACTCCAATGTAGATGGCATCGAGGAGGAAAGACTGGAGAGGTTCTTCTCATCGGCTGAAGATGGCATCCATCAGGTCACACCCCGCTTGCGGCAGTCCGTGGTCTTCGTCAGGCATGATGTCATAAGCAACCCCCCATTCACCAGATTGGACCTCGTGTCCTGCAGGAACCTCTTCATCTACCTGAAGGCAAATGTGCAGCAGAGGGTACTGGCATCCTTCATGTTCGCACTTCGGCCAGGAGGGTACATGATCATCGGTTCCTCAGAGACTCCTGGAGCGATCGGCAAAGAATACGAGGAGATCGATGCCCGATGGAGGATTTATCGTCGGCCCACGGATATGAAGAAGGTCCCCAAGTCGATAATGGCTCACATGATCCCATCGCTCCTGTCGACGGAGAGTGAGGTAACCTCCGTTCATTCCAAAGCAAGACCGGAATCTGACCTGATCCCGGTCTATGACGCACTTCTGTCAGAGTTCATACCCCGGGGGATACTGGTGAACAGTGAATTCCGTGTCATACACCTCTTCGGCGATGCCGGGGAGATCCTACATCAAAAAAGCGGCAGGATTAGTGACGACTTGTCCCGCATGGCCGAAGGGGAACTTCTGGTGGCGATCAAATCTGCCGTTACCCAATCCCGGAGGGATGGTGGGAGTGTCAAGCTCAAAGGGGTCCGGTCCAATTTCAACGGCGGTGGGTCGGTGGATGTCACGGTCATGCCTATTGTGAGGGCGTCGATGGATGAACATTATTTCATAACCATTGATGCGAACGAGCAACGTGCTGAACCTGAATACACATCATTCAGATTGGAGGATGGCGCCAGTGACCGAATGATGCTACTGGAGGCCGAGTTGCAGAAATCCCGGGAGATGCTCCAAAGAACGGTGGAGGAATCGGAGGCCCGGAACGAAGAACTGCTTAGCGCCAATGAGGAGATGCAGAGCACGAACGAGGAGCTGAACTCCGTCAATGAGGAGCTGAACTCCATGAATGAGGAGTTGTACTCGGTAAACACCGAGAACAACGAGAGGATCAAGATACTCACAAACCTGACCAACGACCTGAACAACTTCATCAGGGCGAGCGAGGTGGGCACCATATTCATTTCCCAGAACATGACGATAAGGAATTTCACTCCGCAGGTGAGGAGGATATTCAACATCATCGAGACTGATATAGGCCGTCCCATCGAACACATAACCTACAAACTCGCCGACGACCAATTCCTCAATCGCATCAGGCATGTGATGTCAACAGGTGAGAACAAGGAGAGGGAGGTAACGGTCGCACCCGGTGTCCATTACCTTGAGAAGGTTTTACCATACTATGACGACGCCAACAACATCGCCGGGGCGGTACTAACCTACGTCGACATAAGCCGTCTCAAGCACAGCGAGATATTGTTCCGTGTGCTTTTCGACCAGACGCCCATAGCCACTGGCTTCATAGATGGCGAGGGGAGGGTCATCAGCATGAATCCCGCCATGGCCGACATCCTCTCCGACCCTGAGGATGTCCGTGCCGGGAGATCGATCTTCGATTACGAACTGATACCTGACGGTTTCCGAGAACGGATAGCACAGGGGGATCATGTACGATGCGATGTGGAGATAGGCCCGGCATCGGACATGATATTGAACGGTATCGGGATAGAATGGGTGTCCTTGGATCTGTTTCCCATCGTCAACGGTGATTATGACGACCAGAACAGGGGCTACATGATCCTTATACAGGATATTACCGCCAAGATGGATGAGCGGACCAGGATGAAGGACTCCCTGGATGAGAAGACTCTGATGCTGCAGGAGGTGCACCACCGGGTCAAGAACAACCTGGCAACTGTCAACAGCCTGCTGGCTATGCAGAGCATGAGCGCCGAGGACCCCCTTGTCGTCCAGACCCTCAAGGAGGCCGAGACGAGGATATTCGTTCTATCGACCATACATGAGGAACTCTATAGGGCTGAGAGGCTGGACACCATCAACGCATCAAACTTCCTCCAGAAACTGGTGCAGAAGATAGTGGATCTTTTCGATATCGAGGTCGATGTGAGGCTACAGATCGATGAAGATCTGAACCTGACGGATACTTATGCCATACCTCTGGGTCTCGCTGTGAACGAATTGATAATCAACTCGATGATCCATGCCTTCTCCGCCTCCGAAGATCCGCGTATCGATCTTTCGATGCATAAGGAGAACGGGGCCATCAACCTGATTCTGAGGGACAACGGATGTGGGGTCGAGGAAGATTCCATGATAGGTGCGTCTGGATCCCTGGGCACCCGTCTGATCAAACAGTTGATCACCCGTCAACTGAAGGGGACGGTGGAACACCATAATGATGGTGGCCTCGTATGGAACATCCATGTGCCTCACGACACATAACGGTAAATCTTTTCAAGCACCAACCTCTAACCCCTGACATGAATCTCAGTGCTGCGGAGCAGCGCATACTCGACGGGGAGGAAGGGGAAGGGGCCCGTAAGGCACTGGAATTGGTCATTGCATTGGGTAAGATCTACGGTGCTGAGGACCTTGTCCCCATAACCTCCGCGCATCTCTCCGGCGTATCCTACAAGACTATAGGTGACGGCGGCATAACTTATCTGGAGCATGTGTCCAAGGAGTCCCGGGTCCGGGTCCCCAGCACACTGAACCCCTCGGGAATGGACAGCGTCCGATGGCGTGAGATGGGCGTCAGCGAGGAGTTCGCCGCAAAACAGTTGCATATCATAGGGCTCTATGGCAGCATGGGGGTTGAGACCAGCTGCTCCTGCACTCCTTACCTGGCAGGCAACATTCCCAATAAAGGCGACCATGTGGCCTGGGCGGAGTCCTCGGCACTCTCCATGGTCAATTCGATGGTCGGTGCCCGTACCAACCGGGAGGGTGGGCCAGGCGCTCTGGCAGCGGCCATAGTCGGTAGGACGGCCAACTACGGCCTACACCTGACTGTGAACCGTGCCCCGACCGTCGTCATCGAGGCGGAAATCGATGACGACCTGTTCAGCCATTCCCTCCTCGGTCAGGCCGTCGGTTCCCGCATCGGCAACGGAATACCCTATTTCCGAGGTATCCAGCCGGATTGGGAGGAGGCCAAGATAATGGCCGCCGCTATGGCCGCCTCAGGGGCGGTGGCGATGTTCCATGTCGAGGATCACACCCCTGAGGCCTCGGAGCACAGCATCGAGGGTCTCGAGGTCATCAGGTTGACGAATGATGACCTGCGGGACGCCCAGGAGTCATTGTCAACCGTGGATGATGTGGAACTGATCGCCTTCGGCTGCCCCCATCTATCCCGAAGGGAGGTAAAGGAGATGGCAACCTACCTCAAGGATAAGGAGAAGCGAACCGACGTCCCGATATGGTTCTGTACCTCCCGGGAGGTCCGTGACTCCCTTCCTGCTGAGGTCGCAATCCTGGAGAGGTTCGGGACGGTTCTAGCTGACACCTGCATGGTGGTCACTCCGGTGGAGGGGATGTACTCCAGGACCGCCAGCGATTCAGCCAAAGCCTGCAACTATCTTCCGACCCTCTGTTCCCAGAAGGTCCATTGTGACTCCTTCCAACGTCTGATGGAGGTGGTGCTTTGATCATCCAAGGCAGGGCCATATCCTCGGGGCGCGCCGAGGGGGAACTCGTGGTACTGAATGAAGACTTCAGCTTCCTCGGCGGTGTCGATGTCTCAACAGGCGACCTTAGGGTGGCTGAGGGGAACATCTCCGGTAAGATATTCGCATTCCGCCGGGGAAAAGGTTCCACAGTTGGCTCTTACACCATATTCGACCTCAAGTCCAAGGGACTGGCTCCCATAGGTGTGGTCAATCAGACCGCTGAGACCATAGTCACTACCGGGGCGGTGATATCCGATATCCCCCTGGTGGATGGCATAGACATCGACGTACTCCGGACCGGGGATGTTCTTTCCATGGATGGCGATGCGGGGACCATCGAGTTGCCGAGGTTGGGACTAAGGGAGGTTGTTACCGGCATAGTAACCCGCGGTGATGAGGCATTGTTCCTGCGCCGCAGCGACAAGGAGCACCATTTCCCCCGGAAATGGGGAGGTGTCTCCGGAAGGATAGAGGAGGGAGAGTCGCCTGAGGAGGCGGCGAAGAGGGAACTGATGGAGGAGACCTCCATGGAGGCCGAACTGGTCAGGAAAGGGGAGCCCTTCCTGGTCCGGGGGGACGACCTTATGTGGAGGGTCCATCCGGTACTCTTCAGCGGTGATGCCGAGCCGACGCTCAACTGGGAGCATTGTGACCATCGTTGGATCAAGCCCAGCGATATCACGACTCTGGATACGGTACCGAGGATGGATGAGGTCCTTATGAGGCTTGGCCTCATCAGACCATGATGTCCGATTCCCTCTCCAGAAGACTCAACTCATGATCGTCCAAGGCCTTCCCGTTGACATCGAATATCAACACGCCCTCCCTGATGGAGGCTTGGTCCCTGAGGTTCTGTACCACCCGGAGCACCGATAGGAAGTCGTTGTTGGTTATCAGATACTCCAAGCCCTCCACCAGTATTGCTCCGTTGCCCCTCTCCAGATTGAGGGAGATGAGCTGCTCGAGACGGTAGAGCTCCCGGGGGTTGAAGGAGTTCTCCTTGCTTATGCTCGATAGCCAAACAACACAGTCGTCCGCCAGCTCATTGCAAATATCCAGTTTGCTGGGCGGTGTGCGGGTGATCATCAACGGTCTCATTCCGGAACCGATCGCTTGCCTGAGAAGCTCCTGGCTCCTGTCAGGTTTGTTGACTGCCATGTAGACGCTACCCTTAACGAGTTCAGCGATCGGTTTCGCCACCGGTTCGGCCTTCTTGCTGACCTCTGCCGGCTTGACACTGATGCCCTCGGACTTCTTCAGATGCTCGACGATCTTCATCGCCTCGGCTATACGCAGTCCGGGTATGCTCAGTATCTCCTTGCCGCTCAAAGCTTCTAGGCTGGACACCTCATAGTGCCCGGCTTGGTTCAGGGCGATGACATCGTCATTGCTCAGGAAGGGCATCTCTGCGAATGCCTGGCTTACCTGCGAGAGCTGCACAGCCTTGATGTTAATTGAGACTTCAGCACCTTGGATGTCCCAGGTCTTACCGCCTTCGATAGGCTCCTCGGTGAATGATATGGACCGGGAACGGGTCTCCTTCATTATGTGTTGCTTCCAGCGGTTGAAATAATTACGTAGCCTAGATTCGGCCGAGACATCGGTCTTGATGTACTCCTCGACATCGAGACGTTTGTCCTTGCGCATCTGCTGTATACGTCTTATCAGTTCCCTGGTGTAACCTTCGGCCTCGATCTCCGGGGTCATCTCGAAATCCAGGTAGAGCTTACCGGAGGAGAACTCCGTTGCCGACACGCTCTCTGGTAACTCATAGCTGAAAGAGACCATGTTCGGTTCGATCTTGAGATACTGACCTTCGATGCCTATCTCATAGACCCCCCGGCTGACAGCCGCCCTGACCATCTCGGCGGGCCGGCTCTCCAGCAGCTTCGCTATCTTGGAGGACCACTGCCTGTAGACCTTCCCTATGGCATGGGGGTTGGGGATGGCCCTGAGTATCAGAGCCTCCCATTCCTGATCAGGATGGACGAAGCCGATATCCTTCACGTTAGCCTGCTGTTTCAACACATCGCCGAACACCGCGATGGAGTCATTCACCAGCTCAGTCTCCCCTTTGATGACCATCCTGCTCATCGGCCATCTGAGTTTCACGTTGCGGCGCTGCCTCTCGGAGGCGCTGATCTCCACTATCTCCTGCACCATGGCCATGGACATCTCCAGACTCTCATCCATCAACGCCTCGTTGAAGCTGGGCCAATCGGTCATGTGCACAGTCTCCAACCTTCCGTCCATGTGCTGGTATATCTCTTCGGTGATATACGGGCAGAAAGGAGCCAGCAGCCGGGTGACGCTCATTATGGAATAATGGAGTGTGAAATAGGCCGCCAGTTTGTCATGGTCGCCCTCCTCGCTCCACATTCGGTCCCTGATCAAGCGAACATACCAGCGGGAAAGGTCCTCGAGTATGTAGTCCTCTATCGCCCTTGCCGCCTTATGGATGTGCCTGGTCTCTATGCCCTCGCTAACCTCCTTACGCATCCTCTCGGTGCGGGAGATCATCCAGCGGTCCTCGTTACGGAAATGGGCCTCCATGTCCGACATGGTGCTTGTATAGGGCTCGTAGGAGTCCAGGCTCATGTAGGTGGAAGCGAAGTTGACCACGTTCCAAAGGGTGTTCAGGACCTTACGGGCATTACGGGGCCCCTCCTTCTGGAAGGCGGTATCCTCCCAGGGGGCGTTCGCTTTGAGCATATAGAAGCGCAACGCATCGGCGCCATGCTCGTTGATGACCTCCAGAGGCTCTATCACATTCCCCTTGGACTTGCTCATCTTCTGCCCCTTGGGGTCGAGCATCCATCCGTGCATCAGCACCTCATCGTAAGGGCAACGGTCGAAGGATATCACACCCGAGGCTAGCTGGGAATAGAACCATCCTCTGGTCTGGTCATGCGCCTCGGTTATGAACCTGCCTGGGAACCAGCGGTCGAACTGCCTCTTATCACTTGGATAATTCAGACAGGCCCAGGAGGCCACACCGGAGTCGAACCACACATCGAGGACATCACGCACCCGGTGCATGACCCCGCTGCATTTGCCGCATTTGAATGTTATGCCATCTATCCAGGGCCGGTGGGGGTCCATCCCCTCCACATAACCCTTGCCGTCACGGAGCTGGTCGAAGGTCCCCACGACCTTCTTCTCACCGCATGAACACTCCCAGACCGGCATCGGTATGCCCCAGTATCTCTGACGGGAGATGCACCAGTCCCTCGCACCGTCCACCCAGTTCATCTGGCGGGAGGAGCCGGCCCAATCCGGGCTCCATTTCACCCTCCCAACCTCCTCGGACATCTTCTCCTTCAGGTCGTCGATCTTGATGAACCACTGGTTGGTGTTACGGAAAATGACCGATGACCTGCATCTCCAGCAATGCCCATAGCGGTGGTCGGTGCCGTGATGATGTAGGAGTAGCCCCCTCTCATCCAGGTAGTTGAGGATATCCTGGTTGGCTCCTCTTGCCTTCATACCCTCATAATTCGGGACGGCGTTGGTGAACCTGCCCGCCTCGTTGACCGGGCAGAACGGACTCAGACCGTACCTCTTGCCAGTCTCGAAGTCGTCCGGACCATGCCCAGGGGCGGTGTGGACGATACCGGTGTTGGCATCCTCGACATAATCTGCAAGAACCACTCTGTGGGTCCATTCGGTCGGTTTGATATGCCTCTCATCGATGTTGAAAGGAGGGTTGTAGTACCTGCCCTCCAGATCCCTACCGCTGAAGGTGTCCTTCACTTCCAGACCCTCGAAACCGCCGAGCTCGGCCACAGATTCCATCTGGTTCTCGGCTATGATCAGTGATTCAACCTGACCCTCGTGCCTCATCTCAACCCTCACATATTGAAGGTCGGGATGAACGGCGACTGCCATGTTGGCTGGTAGGGTCCAGGGGGTGGTGGTCCATATGACCAGTGATGTTGAAGGGTCATCGGAGAGGGGGAACTTCACGAATATCGAAGGGTCCTCCTCATCCCAGTACTCTATCTCCGCCTCAGCCAGGGCGGTCTCGCAACGGGGGCACCAGGAAAGAACACGGTCGTCGGAGACCAGCAGATCCCTCATGTGCGCCCGCTCGATAGTCCACCATGCGGCCTCTATATACTCTGGTTTTATCGTGAGGTAGGGATTGTCCCAGTCCATCCAGACGCCCAGCTGCTTGAACTGGTCACTCATGCTGCCATGCAGCTTCATAGCGAACTTCTTACAGATGTCAACGAAACGGTCGATCCCGTACTCCTCGATCTCCTGCTTGGAACGGACGCCGACCTCCTTCTCCACCTGAACCTCGATGGGCAGCCCGTGCATATCGAATCCAGGCTGGTCACGGACATTCAGGCCGTTCATCCTCCAGTAGCGGATGAGCATGTCCTTGAGGGTCTTGTTCATGGCGGTGCCGAGATGGATGGAACCCGTGGTGTACGGTGGACCGTCAAGGAAATAGAAATCCGGGCCATCGGCCCTCATCTTCTTGGTCTTGCTGTAGATGTCCTTACTGTCCCAGTTGCGCTGGACCTCGGACTCCATCTTCTGGGGGTCATAATTCGGTCGGACCTGCTTTATCATCGCCGCGTCCCTTCCTCGACGGGTCTGTCTTGCCCGTCAAAAGGCGATAATCCACATCTTTTATAAAGGATTGCCCATCAGAAGAACATATCCAGAGACTTCTGCCTGTTACTCTTCTCGATCTCCTTCCTGCCATCCAGCAGTTTGTCGATGGTAGAGGATACCCTCTCGGAAGAGAAATCGTGCTTCTCGCATAGGAACTCCATCAGACCGTCCCGGTCAACCTCCCGCATGGTCAGGTCGTAATCATCGCTATGACCTCCCTGCATGAAGATATCCTGAACCTCCTCATAGCCTGGCATCTCCATGCCGAGATGCTTCAGTGCCGAATCGATGTCACCGTGTTTGCGTATCAAGGCCAGGCCCCTCTTGGGCCCTATTCCCGAGATCCCGGTGTTGAAGTCCGTCCCCATCATGATGCACATCTGGACGAGTTCCTTCCTACCTATCTCCAGATTGCCCAGGACCTCATCTAGTTCCAACATCTCCACCTTTACGTTGCGGTAGATGTTCTTTCCGGGCATCTTCCTCCTCCCGGTTATGTTGATGTTCCTGATCAAGCGAGGAGCGCCGAACAACAGACTGTCGAAGTCCTGTGAGGATACGGCCCAGACATTTCCTTTAGAACACATGTGAGCAGCCTGCGCCTCCCCCTCCATAGGAGCCTCCACGACAGGCAGGCCCATCAATTTCAACAGCTCCCGGGATGATTCCAGGACGTCCTTGGTCATACGAGATGACTGCATGGCCTTGCTGTAGGCCCTCTCCATATCCCCTTCTTCCAGGGCAGCCTCCCACTCCTTCATCGCGGCCTCCCTCCTGTCCCGTCTTTCCTGGACGGTGTCCAGCTTCAATTCGTGGACCGTACCGTCGAACACATAGCAAGGCCTGATGCCATGCTCCATCAGGTTCACGTTCCTGTACAAGAGTCCGGAGAGTTGCGACGTCACGTTGCCGGAGTGGTCCATCAGAGGCGTACCGTCCGGCTGCCTTATGATGGACAGGAATTGATAGATGGTGTTGTGAGCGTCAACAGCCAGTGTGCGGTTGGAGAGGTCGCGGAGCTCCAACTCCTTGGGCTCCAACAGACTGGAGAGGTTCACACCCATGGATGAGCCTCAGGAGCGTTCGTCCCTGGATTTGGTCTGAGGGACATAGTAGAGAAGTACTCCGGCGATCATCCAAACCATCATAACCATTGCAATGCAGATGCTGGCTTCCATCATCAATGAGCCCAGCAGGATGACTGCCGGTATGATGATGAATATCGCCGCCTGGAGGAACCTGTCATCGGAGAGTGGCATTTCAATCAACCTTGGTGGCGAAACCCTTCCACAATTTAATCTCTTCCGCCATGTCCTGCGCGCCGAAAAGGGAGGAGCCGGCGGCCAGTACAGTGGCGCCAGCCTCTGCTGAACGCCTGCCGGTTTCCCGGTTCACCCCGCCGTCCACAGATATCTCCAGGTCGATTTTCCTCACCTGGGCGATCCCGCTGAGCTCGGATATCTTGTCCAGGCAGTGTTCCTGGAACTTCTGTCCCCCGAAGCCGGGTTGAACGCTCATGACCAGGACCAGGTCCAGTATGTCCAGGTAGGGCAATATCTCCTGCAGAGGGGTTCCAGGGTTCAGGGAGAGGCCGGCCTTGGCTCCACCGTCCTTGATCATCTGCAGGGCATCCTCAACACCTTCCGTTGTCTCCACATGAAGGGTTATCATGTCGGATCCAGCATCCAAGAAGTCCGGTACGTGCTTAATCGGATTGACTATCATCAGATGTACATCGAAAGGTATGTCGCTCACAGGCCGAAGATGCTTCACCACATGTTGCCCTATGGTTATGTTCGGGACGAAGACACCGTCCATCACATCTATGTGGGCCCAGTCAGCGCCGCAGCGCTCCAGCATCTCAAGCCCCTCTCCGAGTCGGGACGCGTCGGCGGATAGCATGGACGGGGATATCTTTATCATCCTCAACTGTAAGGGACAATCCGTTCTTCATGTTTTCGCAGTCCCAGAAAAGAATAATAGACACCTTGGTCATAGACCAGGCATGGTCGAGAGATCGGATGTTTCCAGAACATGCTCCGTCATCGGGTGTGACAAGGACGTCGAGAGGTCGATTGCCTTCAAGAAGGTAGATGACTCAGGGCTCGATGTCGGCGAGGATTCGGGGCGTAAGGCGGGTCTGTGCAAGGAGCATTACAGGGAATACAAGAAGCTCACCAAGAAGGACAGGGTCCTGGAGAACATAGGGAGATAGGTCTGCCGACATGGAGGTTTATTTCTTAGGCACGTCGGGTGGGGTACCCTCGCCGGAGAGGTCACTCCCCTGCACAGCGGTGCATAGGAACGGCAGGACCGTCCTATTGGATTGCGGTGAGGGTAGCCAGAGGAGGCTCATGCAATCCCCGGTATCCTTGATGTCCGTGGACCACATACTGCTGTCGCACCATCATGGCGACCACGTGACAGGCATACCCGGTCTGGTGCAGACGATGGACCTCTTCTCCCGGGAGCGGCCATTGACCATCCATGGTCCTGAAGGCACCGTGGACCTGATAGACGATATGATGAACATGTATGACGGCCCGCCTGGATATGAGGTCCAGGTCAATGACGTACCCCCTGAGGGATCGTTCAACATCGATGGCCTCCAGGTGTATGCTGTTCCCACACAACATAGCGTGGCCTCCTTGGGCTTCGTTCTAAGGGAGGCGACACGTCCAGGTAGGTTCGACCCCGGGGCCGCCAAAGCACTGGGGGTTCCCGAAGGGCCTATGTTCTCCCGTCTCCAGAGCGGCATGGATGTCGAGATCGGCGGACGTAAAGTCATTCCGGAGGACGTCATGGGTGAGCCAAGGCGGGGTCGCTCGATAGCCTATTCCGGCGATACCCTCCCCTGTGATGATTTCGCCATCGCTGCAAGGGATGTCTGCCTCATGGTGCACGAGGCGACCTTCCCCGATGGTATGGAGAAAAGGGCTGAAGAGAGCGGTCACAGTACCTTCTCCCAGGCCGCAGCTGTTGCCAAGAGGGCGAATTCAAGGATGCTGGTATTGACCCACATCAGTCCCCGCGTGGAGGACCCAGTTGAGATGGAGAAGGCGGCCATGGAGGCCTTGGGAGGGCCGTTTGTCGTCGCAGCCCGGGATATGGACAGCATCCAAGTAAGATTCCCGGATTGATCAGATCAGTTTGAGAAGGTCGGCGGAGGTCAGCACACCCACCAACTTCCCCTTCCTGGAGACCAGCACCGCATTGGCATTCCCCATTATGGCGGTGACACTGTCCATCGGGGTGTTCTCGTTGACCACCGGATAGGTGTCGTTCATCACCCTGGCGACGCTCATCTCGCTCAGCTCTTCCATGGTCTTGCCCTGCCTTATGAGCTCGAGGATGGTCCTCTCCGAGATGCTGCCGACGGGCACGTCTCCTTTCAGTACCGGCAGTTGGGAGAATCCAGTGGTCTTCATCAGATCAGATGCCGCCCGAACCTTCTCAGTGCACTGTATCGTCACGACTCCTTTGGATGCGACATCCGCCGCTGTCTTGTTGTTCTCATCGTTGCGCCCCATGTTCTCCAAGGTCTCGAACAGCTTCACCACCGTCTCGTAACTGGCGGATATGCTCTCCCTCTCGATCTTGGCGATCGCACTCTGGCTGATCCCCGACCTTTTCGCAAGTTCGGCCTGGGTTATGTCCAGTACCTTCCGTAGCTTGCGTATGTCGGAAGCCGGCGGGAACCTCATATGCCCAGATAGAAATTATTCCTATTTGAATAATTGTATCAATGTTCTTTATATCGAACAAGTCTGCTCACAAAGAACATACTGGATTGTGTTACCGGGATGGTATGAGGGGATTCCACTGATGTTCAGGAATATCAACGTAGAGGAGATCAAGGACCTACCGCTTCCTATGCGGAGGGTGGAGCTTTGCGAGAGGAAAGGCATCGGGCATCCGGACAGTGTAGCAGATGGTCTCGCCGAGACCGTGAGCCAGGCACTCTGCCGGATGTACAAGAAGGAGTTCGGTCACGTGCTCCACCACAACACGGATGAGGCGCAGATCGTCGCAGGCTCTTCAGCTCCTCGTTTCGGCGGCGGATTCATAATCGATCCCGCATACATACTACTGGTCGGCAGATCGACGTCCTACATCAAGGACAACGGCGATGTGAGGACGCTGCCCTGCAAGGCCGTGGCCCTGAGGGCCGCCAAGGAGTACCTCAAACGGAACTTCAGCAATCTGGACACCGAGAACGATCTGGTGGTCGAGGCCCGTCTGGGGCAGGGGTCCGACGACCTCATGGGGGTTTACCAGACCTCGAAGTTCCTGGCCAATGACACCTCCTTCGGTGTGGGATACGCCCCTTACAGCCAGACTGAGACCGTGGTCCTGGAGGCGGAGCGGTTCATAAACGGGAGGTTGAAGGACGATCTGGTTGAGACCGGGCATGACGTGAAGGTGATGGCCTCCCGTGTAGGACAGGACCTCAACCTGACCGTGGCCTGTGCCATGGTGGACAAGCATATCGATGATCCGGACCACTACCGGTCCGTGCTCGAGGAACTGAGGTCCCGTACCATGGACCATGTGATCAAATTCACCGACCTGGATGTGAGCATCGATGTCAACACCGGTGATGACTTCGACCGGGGCGTATACTATCTAACCTGCACCGGACTCTCCCAGGAGATGGGGGATGACGGTTCCGTCGGAAGGGGGAACAGGGCGAACGGCCTCATCACCCCCTACAGACCGATGAGCATGGAGGCCACATCCGGTAAGAATCCCATAACCCACATCGGAAAGATTTATAACATACTATCACGGATTATCGCAGAGGAAATAGCCAAGGAGCTTCCCGATGACGCCGAAGTCAGAGTGAGGCTCCTGTCACAGATCGGCAAACCGATATCCCAGCCATTGAATGCCAGCATACAACTGGTCTCCATGGATGACGATGTGGCCGCCCGTTACAGCAAAGAGGCGGAGGCCATCGCCTATCAGTGGCTGGGAAGCATCGACAGAGTCTCGGAAATGATAATCGAGGGAAAGGTGACCACGTTCTGATACCATGAAGATCATAGAGGTTCCCCAGTACGGACCGATGTTCCGGTTCAAAGACCATCATGTATACTGGACACTCCATCTGCTGTCCTGCGGAAAGAGGCTGGGACGCAAAAGGCTCTCTGAACTCGTAGGCATAGGTGAGGGGAGCATGCGACGGATAATCAACACTCTGAGGGAGTGGGAGATGATCGACATCAAGCAGACCGGCATCAAGATAAGCCGAGAAGGCCTGGGTTTCCTGGCCGAGCTCCCCCTCAAGGTACTGGACCTCAACATCGGCGACCTGGTGGTCGGCGACCATCAACAGGCCCTCCTGGTCAAGGGGGTGGGGCACAAGATCGAGAACGGTATGCAGCAGAGGGATGCCGGTATACGCGCTGGCTCCGAGGGATGTACCACGATACTCTATCGGGACGGTAGGCTGATGATGCCTCCGGACTGGGACCTGGACGAGAACCGTCCGGAGCTGGCAAAGACCATCAGGACCATCGCCGAGATGGAGGAGGACGATGTCATCATCGTCGGCGGGGCCTTCGAGCACATGGGTGCCGTGAACGGCGCCCTTGCGGCTGCATTCGAACTCTTTTGAGAACCTATTTTTTACCGGTAACGACATCAGGCGCTGATGCCGTCCCATCTGGTGAACATATCAGCCTACGATTTCGACCTGGAACGCCTAGGCGGGGAGCAAGGGGTCAGAGATCTGGTCAGCTCCCGGGGCCTGGCCGGGGTTGAGATGCTGACCGGTCATTTCCCTGCTCCCAAGCACCTGAAGGATATCGTCGCGGGCGTGCATCTGCCCTACGCAGTGGATTGGTACTCCGGTTGGCTGGGCCAACACGACCTGGATGCGATGGACGATGAGATGGTCCCCTTCTTCTGTTACGGCAGGGACCGGGAGGGGATGGTCAGCACTGTCGAGGCCATGATCAGGCACGCATCGGCACTAGAACCGTCCTACGGGGTCTTCCATGGGGCCAGCCCCAACATAAACACCGTGTTCTCTCAGGACAACGGTCACTCCGATGATGCTGTACTGAACGCCCTGGCCGAGCTCCTCAACTCCGCCATAGCAGGATTCCCAGGTGGGGAGCCGCCGTTCACCATAGCCTTGGAGAACCTCTGGTGGCCCGGTCTGAGGCTGCTCCACGCCAGGGAGGTGGAGATCCTCGAGAGAAGGTTGGAGTTCGATGATTGGGCGATATGCCTCGACACCGGTCATCTGATGAACGCTCTCCGCGACTGCCGTGAGGAGCTCCCCGCCGCCGAGTCCGTGAACAGGGCCTTGGACACTCTCGGCGACAAGGCCCTGGACCGCATAAATTCTATGCACCTCCATATGAGCCTCTCCGCCGATTATCAACTGGGTTGCATGCAGGAGGGTGAGAGCCAAGAGTATTCAATGGCCGACCTGCAGGGCAAGCTCTCCATCGCCTACCCCCATTTCGGGAAGATGGATTGGCACGCACCCTTCGGTACCGACTCCTGCCGGGGCATCGTATCCAAGGTCAAGCCGGAATTCATCACCCATGAGTTCATCTCCCCTGAGAAGCAGGGCCTCATAGAGAGGCTGGACCTGCAGCTCTCCCATTTCCGTTGAGCCCGAATAATATCATTGATATAGATGCTGGACCTTCGGACCTTGATGACTCCAGAGGATGCCGACAGGATCGGGCCGTTGCGAAGGCTCAACCTGATTATGAGATTCAGCTACACACTGCCCTTCGTTCTGGCATCCATATGCGGTGTGGCCTACGGCCTCAGATACAGCAACGACTACCTGATAGCCATACTGATCCCTTTGGACGTACTCTTCCTGGCGATGTTCGTGAACTTCTCCAACGACTACTTCGACTACGTGAGCGGGGTGGACTCGGAGGTGGAGAAGGAGCGCTTCGCCAAACTGCAGGAGTCCCCCGTCTTCAAGGACAACGAGATGTTGAAGAAGATATACTGGGACGGCAACCAGTTCGAGAGGGGCCTGATAACCGTCGAACAAGGGAGGATGGTCATGGTGGCGCTGGTGGTGATATCATTGGTCCTCGCGGTGCCCATAGTCCTTCACGGCGGCCTTCTGGTCATAGGCTTGGGCTTGGCGGGCCTGCTCCTGGCGTACTTCTACACCGCCCCCCCTGTCAACATGGGGGCCAGAGGTCTAGGGGAGGTCAATGTGGGGATATCATTCTTCGCCCTGGTGTTCTTCTCCCATTACGTCCTCAGTGCTGTCTTCAGCTGGGAGATACTCGTCCTCGCCGCCGCGGTCGCCCTGGCAGTGGGGCTGATGAGGGTGGTCGACGCCATGTCCGGATACGAGTCTCACCTCCGCCATGGGGAGAAGGACCTGGCGGTGAGGATGGGGGGGAGGGATCAGGCGGTGCCGGTGATAAAGGGCATCCATGCCATATCCTTCCTTCTGCTGGCTGCCATGGTACTCTTCCACCCGGTCAACGCCATACTCCTACTGGCGATTCCTCTAGGACTCAAATCGTGGAAGGTGATGGACGCCAAGGAGGAGCTGTGGTACGTGCGCATAGCGCCGCAGTACTTCGGTTACAGCCTCACGGTGATGGTGCTGTTCATCGTCTCTTTGTCAGTGCGAACATTCCTGACATCTCCAATATGGTGAACGGGTCCCCGCGGTTGACGAGGTAATACTCACGCACGGCATCGAAACCGCAGTTCCGGCAGGATTCGGTTCCCGCCATCGGACAACCCTGGGCATGGGAGCCGTCAGGGAGCACGAATGCGGATACGTGATGCGGGCATTTCTTGGAGAAGTCCTCCTCCAGAAGCAGTCGCAGTGCCTTCTTGGAGTTCAGGACCGGGAAGCCCTCCTTCTTCAGCATCATGATCTCCTGGACCACCGCCCTCTTCTCGTCCAATGATAGGGCCAGTTCGAATGGGGGCGGGGTTATGAAATTGTACATCACACCCCGTATGCGGGGATTGTCGTGGACGATCTCAGCCACTTCCCTCACGGTGTGGAGGTTGTCGCGCTGGACCACCATGTTGGCGAAGACCGCTGGATGATCGACCGACTCCAGGTTCTCCATCATCATGTCGAATACGCCCTCGGCGCGGATGGAATCGTGCACCTCCCTCGGGCCGTCCAGGCTTATGGATATGACATCCGATCCGGTGAAGAAGACGTTGGTACCGTTGGTGGTGTAGCCGATGTTGAAGTAACCAATCTC
>SKGM01000014.1 GCA_007117455.1 Candidatus Methanomethylophilaceae archaeon | reverse complement strand
CGCCTTGAAAACACCGCTTAGGTTAGATATTCCTACCAACATTCCATTTACCCGTATGCGGCCGATCTCGGCCGCGGCTTTGGAGATGCAACAATCGCTCAGACCATCACCTGAGAGTTCAATTGCTTGAGGGTATAAAAAGGTATTTCAAATAATTTAGAAATGGTGATACTATGGCTTCGATCAAGGTTAACATGGGACTCTGTGAATACACCCACATGGTGAAGGTCACCATGCGTGACGACGGATTACTGGATGTGAACATAGAGTCGGAATGCGATAAGGTGAGGGAGTACGGTGAACAGTTGGGCACCATATCCATGGCCGACCTGGGGAATATCACCTTGAGCAGGATCATGGACCCTATGATAGTCGAGCATCTGACCCCCACCTGCCTAGCACCGGTTGCGGTTTTCAATGCCGCATGGTTGGAGTCCGGCTTGATGTCCCGATCCTTGGCACTGAGTGTCGGCACGGTGGGGATGGAGTTCATCGAGTAGAGGCGAAGGGTTAATCTACATTCCTTGGCGATTTCGTATCTGGTGGCTATGGCGAAGGACTACGACATAATTATCATAGGTTCCGGTGCAGGGCTGAACATAGCACAGGCGTCGAAGGAAAAGGGTTGGAAGGTTGCCCTCTTCGAGAACGGCCCCATGGGAGGCACATGCCTCAATCGGGGATGCATACCCTCCAAGGTATGGACCACCGTGGCGGATTCCATCCGAGCCGCCGAGGACTCTGCGGCGATAGGTGTCAAGATGCGGGCCGAGACCGTGGATTTCGGTCTTATCCGTTCCCGTTTGACAAAACTCACCCATGGCGACTCCAAATCCATCGAGCGTTCGGTGGAGAAGGATCCAGACATAGACCTTTTCCGGAAGACCGCCGAATTCGTGGACGTCAAGACCATACAGGCAGGTATAAGGAGGATCAGCGCAGACAGGATCGTCATAGCCAACGGCGTCCGTACGAACATACCATCGATCAAAGGTTTGGAGAAGGCCGGTTATCTGACCTCTGAGAATGTGTTCGAGATGAAAACCCCGCCTAAGAGCCTGGCCATCCTGGGCGGAGGTTATAAGGCAGCTGAGTTCGCCCATTTCTTCGGCTCTATAGGTGTGGATGTCACCGTCATAGGGCGTAACCCCCGTTTCCTCCCCTCCGAGGAGCCTGAGGCCGCGGAGGCGGTCCTGGAAGGGCTCTCGAAAAAGGTCGATTTCTACTTGGGATATGGAGTGGAGGAGGTCAAGGCCAAAGGGGGATCGAAGAATCTGGCCCTGGTTTCAAAGGAAGATACCCAGGAGGTCGATGCGGAGGAGGTACTGGTCTGTACGGGTGTCCGGAGCAACAACGACCTACTGAAACCGGAGAGATCCGGTATCGAACTGGATGACCGAGGATATTATGTTGTGGACAACAGACTGCAGACCAATGTGGAGGGTATCTACGCATTCGGGGATGCATTGGGAAGGAACATGTTCCGCCACAACGCCAACAAACAGAGTATCGTGGTATGGCAGAATCTCAATGGCCGTGACTCCAAGGTCGATGAGAGGGTGGTCCCCCATGCGGTCTTCTCTTGGCCTCAGGTGGCCTCTGTCGGACTCCAGGAGGCCGAGGCGAAGGCCAGAGGATATGATATCCTAGTGGGTCACTACCCATACCACGAAACAGGCAAGGGCTATGCCTTGGCCTCAATGGATGGTTTCGTCAAGGTAATCGTGGAAAAGGAGAGCGCCGCCATATTGGGGGCCACCATATGCGGTCCAGAGGCCAGCTCGATGCTTCAGGGCATAGTCTATTTGATGGTAACCGGAAACGGGAGCTTCCGACCGATAAAGAAGAGTCAGATAATACATCCGACCCTATCAGAGGTCGTCGAGAGGGCTTTCGGAGGACTTCACGTCCATTGAGTTTTTGTCGATGGCCGCCGGAGTCGCGGAGATCTGTCTCACCTTCTTTGACAACCATCGGCCACTCAATATGCTGGCCACATGCGGCATGGGTGGCAGTAGATAGAAGAATGAGCCTACCAGGCCAAGGATCTTCTTATGGGTCGGTAGCTGCTGGATCTTGCATTGCACGGGATCATCAGCGTCATACGACCTTATCAGGCCAAGCATAGATCTGATTATCTGCAGGTCCGCCTGCATGACGACACCGATGCTCCAGTCGATGGCCTTGTCGATAGGTACCGAATAGCCTCTGGCGTAGCATTCCCTTCTCATGATGCTCCGCCTAAGGTCCTCCTCGCCGAGGCCCCTGTACTCTGTCCATGCATGACCCATTGTGGGCATGGAATGGGCATCGCTGGCGCCCAAGGTGGCCCAGCGACCATGGGTGTTCGCTACCCTTTGGGCCTGAGAATTCGAATAGGAATCGATATGTCCTGCGTTTATCGTCTCTATGGCATCGATGTCCAGGTTGAATATGCGATCCTGGAGCGAGGGGACATGAAGGCTGAATGGATGCGGTGCCACCACGACCCCACCTTGGGCCCTTATGGCGTCCACGGTCTCCTCCGCGGTCATGCCTTTCGGTATCTCCTCATTGAGCCATAGGCCGATTATCTCCCCCTCGGAGGTGCTTATCTCCTCACCCATCACCAGATCTAGATCTTCATACTTGCGCGCTGCCTCACGGGCTTTGAACGCCCCTTTCATGGTGTTGTGGTCCGTTATGCATAGAACATCGTCACCGAGCCTGGTGGCATGTTTCACTACATCCTCAGGGTCCGAAACAGACTCGGGGAAGAAAAGCGGACCCAAAGTACCGATACCCGAGTATTTGGTATGGACATGGGTGTCGGCCCGACCTAGCATGAACGATGTATGACTGATTTTGGGTTATAAGCTTTTGCAGGTGATTAATATCCTTGTAGATAACCTTGAAATAATCATAACCATTTGATAAACCGGATGTCGCTGGCTCTGCTGGGTTTGCCCGTGGGTTTCATATTGCTCTATTTCTCATCCAATTGGCTTGTCGACTCGGCCAAGAGGTTGGCCCTCATACTGGGAGTCTCCCCTTTCGTCATAGGTCTTACCATAGTCGCCTTCGGGTCCTCCGCTCCGGAGGCGGCCTTGGCCCTTATGTCCGACAAATCCCCCGATGTGGTTTTGGGGAACATAGTGGGGAGCAACATCGCCAATATCGGCCTGGTGATAGGCATCTCAGCATTGGTCTATCCTCTGGCAACGAGATTCGACACCGTCAGGTTCGAGGTGTGGGTGATGCTTGCGGCAACGGCCTTGTTCACCGTTATGGCTTACAACCGACAGATGGAGGTCTTCGAGGGTATCATACTGTTGTTGATCATGGCATTGTTCATCTATGTTGTATACCGGTTCTCGCGCCAGGACCCGATGCGGGAGATTGCTGACGAGGTCCTTCGGTCTGAGGATGACAGCAGACTCTCGACAAACCTGCTGATAACCATAGTATCACTGGGGCTACTCGTGATAGGCGCCCGTTTCTTCGTGATCGGTGCGGTTGAGTTCGCGTCTTTCATGGGGGTCTCGGAGCTGGTGGTGGGGCTTGTGGTGGTGGCTATAGGCACCTCCCTACCGGAACTATCGATATCGTTGGCGGCTGCCATCAAAAAGGAGACTGAGATAATCCTTAGCAACATCATCGGGAGCAACATATTCAACTCACTCTTCGTGATGGGCCTCGCGGCGGTGAATTCCCCCATCATGGTACCTATGCACATGATGTCTTTGGAGTTCCCCTTGATGTTGGTTCTTTCCATAATGCTTCTGTTGGCCATAAGGTTCCGCGGCGGGGTGGGCAGGAAATTCGGCCTGGTGTTCGTGTTTATATACTTTGCATACTTGACAATCCTATTCATCTGAGGGTGAGGCGCGATGTTGGATATTTGGGATTGGCTTATTCTGGCATTCTTGTCCATGGTACCGTTCTGGGAGGGTCGTTACACCATACCTCTGGCCATCAGCTGGGGGGCGGACCCTCTGAGCGCTTATCTATGGTGTGCCGCATTCAACATCCTTGCATCACCCTTGATATTCTTCAGTCTTAGCGTCGTATACACCCGATGGCTCTGCAGGATAGGTTTCGTTGAATCGATCTACGAGGCCTGCGTCAGACGGGTATCCAGCAAGAACAGTCGGGCCTTGGAGAGGTGGCAGGAGCTGGGTCTCATAGTCTTCGTTGCCATACCGGTACCGGTGACGGGCGTATGGACGGCGACCCTCTTGGCATGGCTCTTCGAGCTGGATGTCAAGAAGTCCATTGCCGTCATCGGAGTGGGGGTCCTCATAGCCTGTGCGATAACCACCCTCATCACACTCGGGGTTCTGAGCCTTTAGGCGTAATAGTACTCGCCACGACCCTTCTGCTCCCGGTCAAGTCTTGATTCGGGCTTGTTAATCCGGGGCCGATGGGTGTCCGCATCCCTTCTGAATGTGATGTCCACCTCTCCGAGGAAGCGGTTCATGCCCCGTCTCATCTCCATGGGGCCCTCTCCCAGGCCCTTGTGCCCCGGCTCCCCGCCGAAAACCATCATCGAATCCGACACCATGTCCAGGAAATAGATGTCATGGTCGACGATCATGGCACTCTTCCCACTCTTCTCCATAACCCTGCGGATGGTCTTTGCGGCGTTCATCCTCTGATTGGAGTCCAGATATGCGGATGGCTCGTCCAGCAGATAGATGTCAGCCTCACGGGCGAGGCATAGGGCGATGGCCGACCTCTGCAGCTCACCGCCTGAGAGGTTCCTCACCTTCTTCTCCAAAAGATGCTTGAGTGCCAAAGGCTCCATCACCTCGGTCTGGAAGAAACCGGATTGGATAACATCGAACGCCGTGGAGTGGAGGAGGTCCTTAAGGGTCCCATCGAAATCGGGCGTGATGTACTGTGGTTTATAGGATACCTTAACATCAGAATCCACATCTCCCTCATCAGGCTCCAATGAGCCTGCCAACAGCTTCACGAAGGTCGTCTTACCGGTCGCGTTGGGTCCTACGATCCCTACCGACTCGCCCACCTTTATGGTACCGGGTCCGACCTCCAGGCTGAACTGTCCGAAATCCTTCTTAAGGCCCTGATAGCTCACCAGATCCCCGGTCACCCACTCACCGCGGGGAGGCGACATGGCGAACTCGATGGGCCTCTCACGGAACCGTATGTTCTCTTCGGGAAGGTATCCGTTCAGGTAAACGTTGATGGCCGTCCGGACCTGTCGCCCGAGGGTGAAAACCCCGTAGGCCCCCTCCTCGCCATACACAACGTTGACATTGTCAGCTAGGAAATCTAGGACCGCCAAGTCGTGCTCTATGACCACGACCTGGCGCTCAGCGCTCAGACCTCTTATGATCCTGGCCATCCTCATCCTCTGATAGATATCGAGGTATGAGGACGGCTCATCGAAGAAGTAAACGTCAGCCTCCCTCATGATCGTGGCCGCCATGGCCACCCGCTGCAGTTCACCACCGGACAGTTTTCCCAGGGGGCGGTCTATGACCTCCTCCAATTCGAAAAGAGCCACCGCTTCATCGATGGACATCCTCTCCTCGACCCTCTGCAGAAGCTCCCTGACCTTCCCATCATGGACCTGTGGTAGCTTGTCGACGTACTGTGGCTTGGTTGCTGTGACCACGCCCCCTCCGTATACGGACGAGAGGAAGGTGTGGGTCTCCGTTCCGCTGAAGTGTTCAAGGACCTCTTCTTTGCTGGGCGGATCATCATACCTCCCCAGGTTGGGTATCTCGACACCGGAGAGCATCTTTATGGCGGTCGTCTTGCCGATGCCGTTGGGTCCTAGAATGCCTGTGACCATACCCTTCTTAGGGACCGGGAGGCGATACAGGCGGAAGCTGTTCTCGCCGTACTGATGCACCATCTCGGTTTTGAGTTCATCAGCCAGACCGATGATCTTGATCGCCTCGAAAGGGCACTTGTGCACGCATATGCCGCAACCTGCGCAAAGCTCCTCGGATAACACAGGCTTTCCCTTCTCCCCCATCACTATGACCTCGACACCGGTCCTCATCTTAGGGCAGAACCTCATGCATTCCGTGTTGCATTTTCTGGGCTGACATCGGTCCTTGAGCAATGCGGCGATGCGCATACTCCCGCCTATGACCGTTTGGTTTATAAGCTTTAATGAACGGTCAGAGGTCCGAAAGCGAAGAAACAATAAATAACAAGGTTGCATAAACAACCAAACATAACCATGCAATTCCCCCTCTGCGACTACGAGAGCTGCCCGATATCCCGGCTCAGGTTGATATCCATGATCCATCGGGACTGTCACAATTTCATCAAATCCAGATTGGGAGATATTGGAATCAGTTCAGGTCAGTTCCCCATGATGTTCATGCTCTGTGAGAATGAAGGGATAAACCAGGGTACCGTCGCCGCTGCCATGGGCTTGGACAAAGGCACCGTGGCCCGAAGCATGACCCGTCTGGAGGAAGCAGGCCTGGTAAAGAGGGAGAGGGATTCCCTGGACCGTCGTAACTACCGTCTCAGTCTTACCGATGAAGGTAAAGGGGCCATGGAGAGGTTGGGGAGGATCAGGGCGGAGTTGGAGTCAACGATAATCTGCGGTTTGAGCGATGAGGAGCTGAGGGAGATGGAGCGCCTGCTCCAGAAGATGCACGACAACGTGTCTGTAGGTCTCAGGGATGAGTGAAACCGATAGGTCCAGAGGCGTGGATACGCTTCTGGGGGATCCCAAGAGTGCGATAAGGCGTCTGTCGATCCCGATGATAATCGCTATGAGCCTTCAGACCGCCTACAATCTCTTCGATGCCATATGGGTCTCTGGTCTGGGTTCGGATGCACTTGCGGCAGTAGGATTCGCATTCCCGATATTCTTCGTGATAATGGGGATCGGAGCCGGTATCGGTATCGGAGGCTCGTCAGCCATAGCCCGTCGCATAGGTGCCAGGGATACAGCCGGGGCCGCCAGGGTCCTGTCCCACACCCTTGTTCTGACGATATTGGCGTCAGTTGTCCTGTCTGTAGTGCTGTTCGTCCTCGCTGAGGACATCTTCATCGCCATGGGTGCGGGAGATGTCACCCCATTGGCAACTGAATATGGAAGGGTGGTCTTCGGCGGAGCAGTGACCATAATGCTCGCCAGCGTCCTCTCCGCCACTCTCAGGGGCGAAGGTGACGCACGGCGCTCATCGATATATCTCGCTCTCGGGTCAGTGTTGAACATAATATTGGATCCGATATTCATCTACGGCCTGGACATGGGGATAGCCGGAGCCGCATGGGCCACGGTTGTCGCTTTCGGTATAACCTCATTGGCCCTATTGCATGTATATCTGGCCGGCAAGGACACCTTCGTCCGCCTTGAACTCAGACAGTATACCTGGAGCAAAAATGTCAACCGTGAGGTGCTCGCGGTCGGTGCTCCAGCATCTCTGCAGTATGCATCAATGGCATTGACGCAGTTCGTACTCATCGCCTTGATACTGATGGTGGATGACACCGATGGGGTGGCGATCTACAGCACTGGATGGAGGGTGGTGTCAATGGCCATCGTGGCCATACAAGGCGTAGCCAGTGCAGTCACGCCAGTGACTGGGGCGGCCTTCGGGGCCCGAAGTTGGGACAAACTATCCACCTCCCATCTGTATGCGGTCAGATTCGGTCTGGGCATAGGCGGTGTGCTCCTACTCTTCCTGTTCATTTTCGCTCCGCAGGTCACGACCTTATTCACATGGTCAGCAGATTCAAAGCATCTTTTCGATGACTTGGTGGTCTTCATCAGGATATTCGCATTCATGATCCCGGGAGTCGCCTTCGGAATGCTGTCATCCGCGACCTTCCAAGGTATGGGGATGGGGGTCCGTGCCCTGATCGCCACCATATTCCGGGCGGTCATACTCTCCGTGCTCTTTTGCTATATACTGGGAGTGGTCCTGGGATTCGGTCTTATCGGAATCTGGGTCGGACTCTGCTCCGCCAATGTCATCAGTTCGTTGATAGTATTCGCCTGGGTCAGGATCACCATAAGAAGGCTCAGCACAACGGTCTAGACCAGTGTTAATATACCCCGATGGTCTCAGCCCGCCCATGGACAGGGAAGGGCAGACCGAAGGCATCGACACCCTTTTGGGGGATCCCAAGAGGGCAGTGAGGCGCATGGCGCTCCCACTTATAATCGCGATGCTCGCCCAGACCGTCTACAACCTCTTCGATGCCATTTGGGTCGCCGGTCTTGGCCCTGATGCATTGGCCGCGGTGGGGCTTGTGTTCCCGGTATTCTTCATACTCATAGGTCTGGCCAATGGGTTGGGCATAGGCGCATCAGCGGTGATAGCCAAACGCATCGGTCAGAACGATAAGGCGGGGGCAGATTCAGCTGCGAAGCACGCTATGCTGCTGGCGGTACTGATACCACTGGCACTCACAATTCCGCTCTATGTCTACGCTGACCGCATATTCGCATTCGTCGGCGGCGGGGATGTGGCCACGATGACACTGGAATACGGCAGGGTGATTTTCCTCGGTTCCATAATCATCTTCCTCGCCGTGGTCACCAACAGTATAATGAGGTCGGAGGGGGCGGTGAAAAGGGCGATGATCATCATGATACTGGCGTCCCTTTTGAACATAATCCTGGACCCCATCTTCATCTACACTTTGGGCCTGGGTGTCGCGGGGGCGGCATGGGCATCGATCCTCTCATTCTCAGTGGCGATCATCGTAACCCTATACTGGTACCTCCCAGGTAAGGGAGCATACCTGAATATCAACATACGGGGAATGGAATATTCACCCGGCACCGTGTGGGAGATCCTCAGGATAGGGATACCTTCCGCTGCTGAGATGATAGTACTGTCCATCTCGGCCTTCATCCTGAATGTGGTGGTGATGCTCTATGGCGGCGTTGACGGCGTGGCGATATTCTCCAGTGGCTGGAGGCTGCTGCAGATAGCTATGCTGCCCTACATGGGCATTGCTGGTGCCATAGTGCCGATATGTGCCGCCGCTTACGGCGCCAAACGTTACGATAAACTCTCGCAGGCGTTCAACTATGGTAATTGGGTGACCGGGGCTTCCATGGCCCTCATAGCCCTACTCCTAGGGGTGTTCGCCTACGAAGCGGTCCTGATTTTCACCTATTCAGAGGATACGGCCCATCTGACAGAGGGGATGGTCCTGTTCTTAAGGATAAGCGTCCTATTCCTTCCGTTCATAGGATTGGGCGGTGTCGCGGCCGCTATGTTCCAAGGCGTGGGAATGGCCAACAGGGCCTTGGTAGGTACGATAATCCGAAATCTGGTACTGACCCTTGTTCCAGCATACATACTCGGAGGAAGGATGGGGCTGGTGGGGATATGGTGGGGTCAGACCCTCGGTGAGATAGCCGGTTCACTGCTGGTATTGATCTGGGCATGGTTGACAGTCAGGGTCATGTTGGCGGAGGCGGAGAAGGTCAGGCCCCGTTAGTGTGTCGTTGCCGAATCCATCAAACTTAAATCGTTTAATCCGTTGTCAATGCGATTCAAATGACCAAGGTCTTCATAGGGGTCGCTTGGCCCTATGCCAACGGTGTGATACACCTCGGCCATCTGGCCGGTTCACTGCTCCCGCCTGACATATTCAGGCGATACAATCTGTTGAAGGGCAATGATGTTCTGATGGTCTCAGGGTCTGACCAGCATGGGACTCCCATAACCCTTACCGCCGAGAGACAAGGTGTCGGGCCGGAGGAGGTCGCTGAGACATTCCACAGGATAAACAGCAAGGCCATCGAGGACATGGGCATCTCATTCTCGCTATTCACCAAGACCCATAACCCTAACCATACGGAAGTGGTCCATGACATCTTCAACGTACTGAGATCGAAAGACCTGCTCTACACCCGTCAGACCATGCAGTACTTCTGTCAAGCCTGTGACCGTTTCCTTCCCGATCGTTACGTCGAGGGGAGCTGTCCAAAATGCGCTTGTTCGAACGCCCGTGCCGACCAATGCGACGAATGCGGAACCACATTCGAGGTGGGTGAGATAAAGGACGGGAGATGCATACATTGCGAGGGCTGTCCCGAGGTCAGGGAGACGGAGCACTTCTTCCTGCGTCTGAACGAATTCCAGGAACGCCTGCTCAGCTACCTGGAGGGCAAGGACCATTGGCGACCCAGCGTCAAGACCTTCACCAGGAATTGGTTGGAAGGGGGATTGCAGGACAGGGCCATAACCAGGGATATGGATTGGGGTGTGCCAGTGCCTTTGGATGGTTGGGATGGCAAGGTCATATACGTTTGGTTCGAGGCGGTCATAGGATATCTGGCGGCTTCCAAGGAGTATTCCTCCCTCATCGGGGAGCCCGATCTCTGGGAGCGGTATTGGAAGGACGACTCGGCGAGACATTATTATTTCCTAGGGAAGGACAACATACCCTTCCACTCCATAATCTGGCCCGCGATATTGATGGGTTACGGAGGTCTGCATCTGCCGGATGAGATCCCCGCCAACGAGTATCTGACCACCAAGGGTGGCAAGTTGTCCAAGAGCAGGGGCACATCCATCGACCTGCCTTCCGTCCTGGCAGAATACCATCCCGATCTGATACGTTACTATCTGTCGATCAATATGCCGGACCATAGGGACTCTGAGTTCTCTTGGCCGGACTTCATGACCAAGGTCAACAATGAACTCGTGGCTGAACTCGGTAACTACTACCATCGTGTCCTGAGTTTCACCCGCAAGAACTTCGGCAAGATACCGGAAGCGGAAGAAGCCGATCTGGTGGAGGTCAGGGACGAGGTCGCCAAAGCCTTCCAGGAGACATCACGACTGCTCGATGATTGTGATTTCAAGAAGGCCATGAAGTCTGTGATGGAACTCGCCCGCTTCGGCAATCGTTACTTCGATTCCGTCAAGCCTTGGGCCCTGGTGAAACAGGACCGGGTTGCCTGCGGTAAGGTTCTTCACGCCAATCTGGAGATCGTTAGGGGATTGGCTATAATGGCATCCCCATTCCTGCCCTTCTCATCGGCCGAGGTATGGGGATATTTGGGTTTCGAATCCTCCCTGGAGGATGCCGGCTGGGATGGACATCGCGTGCCGTTACCCGTTGGACAGGGCCTCAAGGACCCTGTCCCGGTTTTCCGTAAGGTGGAGATCGAGGTCGAGGAGCCTATCGACCAGGGTTTCAGTGACTTCCGTCGTCTGGAGCTCAAGGTGGGCGAGATCAAGAGCGTCTGCGACCATCCAGATGCCGACAAGCTCTACGTCATGCAGTTGGACACCGGCGAGGAGAGGCAGGTGGTCGCTGGTCTCAAGTCACATTACTCGCCGGAGGACCTCACGGGGAAGAAGGTCGTGGTGGTATGCAACCTGAAACCCGCCAAGCTCCGAGGGGTGGAATCCAAAGGGATGGTGCTGGCTGCAGATGATGAGAAATTGGGCGGGGAGGGCGTGAGACTCCTCACCCCCTCGGATGACCTTCCCAATGGGACACCGGTCGACTGTGGTTTGGAGATCGGCGGCGGAAAACTGGACTACAAGGATTTCCAGAAGGTCGATATGAAGGTGTTCAATCTGCTGAAGGGACAGGAGACGGTCTCCGGTATGGTCTTGGAGACCCCTCCCGATGCCGATTCCAATTTGGCACTCGTCTGTGATGACGGCAAGGCCCGAATTCTCATGGCTGCAGACGTGGCGATAACCATCGATGGGGACCTGAAGGACGGAGCAACTGTGAGATGAAGGCGGACCTCCATATCCACACCGACCACTCCTCTGACGGGGTATCGAGTGTGCAGGAGGTGCTGGATGTTGCCAGATCCCTCGGTCTGGGTTGTGTGGCCATCACCGACCACAACACCATGTCCGGTTACTGGGAGGCGTTGGAAAAGGCCGAAGAACTCATAATCATTCCCGCAATGGAGGTCTCATCCGCTTCCGGACACATACTGGCATACGGCATAGTGAAGGAGATCGCTTCCGGGATGGGCGTGGCGGAGACCGTGCAGGCCATCCATGCCGCGGGAGGTATAGCCGTCGCTGCGCATCCATACCGCACCTGGTCCGGCCTGGGTGAGGAGAATGTCATAGATGGTTTCGATGCCATCGAGGTCCTGAACGGCAGATCGGCTGAGAAGGGGAACCATGCCGCCAAGAGGTTGGCCAAGAAGATGTCCAAACCAGGAACCGCCGGGAGCGATGCCCATAAGGTGGAACACGTCGGCGATGCTTATACCGTATTGCCTTCTGATTGCTGTGATGCCGATGATGTGATAAAGGCCATAAAAGAGGGAAGGGTCGGAATCCAAGGCTCGTCCCGTACCCACATGGGCACCATAAGTTATGTTGTAAAAGCATTGAGCGAATGGGCCCGTCGCGGCTTCCGCCGCATGTGATGTCACATCTGGAAATCATCGTCCCGGAAGCTGGTGGCTGGACAGGGCCCTTCGAGACAGCGCCCACATCGGGTACACCCACCGGACAACTGGACACGGCCACCCATCAAGGAAAGCACTCCCTCCGGGCATCTCGCGACGCATAGGGAGCAACCCACGCACTCCTCCGAGCGCATGACCAGCTCCTCCATCCGCTTCGCCTTCCGTTTGACGTCATCCTCACTGGGTCCTTTGGACACCAGTACTCCCTCCTCATAGACCGTTACATCATCCACGGTCAACCATCCGTCATCAGGCTCCACGGTCACCTGACCCATCATATTGGCGAGGCCCGACAGCCTTTGCAGGTCGAGGGATCGCGAGAAAGCACCCTCCACACTGTATCCGAGGACACAGGGACTCACACCCTCCTGGAGGCGGAGGATCATCCTCCCTTCCGTATCCACCCGTCTACCTTTCATCATCGAAGACAGGTCCTTGCCGGTGAAGGACTCCAACTCCTCCCGGATGGAACGCGGGACGGTTTTCCAACGCCACAGGGCATACTCCTCCCATTCCGACGGCAGACCGCGTGATAAACGATGCTGATGAAGGCGATCGCTCCACTCAGCGTAACGTGAGCTCTGGCCCGCGACCGTCTCCAGTTCCGCCATGTCCGATGCGGGGCAGAGGAAGCATCCGATCCGGTCCAGACCCTTCTGGTACCAAGGGTTGAAATCCTCTCCTCGATGCATGATGTACATCCAAACATGTAGAGCATTCCATTCCTGTATGGGTGACGCACCGATCTGTCCAGGCGTCCAAGGGTTCCTCCAGACGCGTGACTTGGACCTTCTGGCCTCGGATTCGTATCTCCGTTGGCCTATGAATGACAGCACACCATCGGGGAAGTTGCGCATTATAGCTCCGACGGTGGGGCCTAGCTTATTGGTCTTGCAGCACCATCTGTAGTCCTTGGCCGGGGGGCCGAACACAGGCAGGTTACCGAAGAAGGCGTCAACGGGTGCGGACTCGATGATCAGTTCCAGGCCATGCCTCTCAGCCACTTCCTCCACGTGTCTGACCGTCTCATCGAACTCCAGGCCGGTGTCCACGAAGAGTATCGGAAGGCGCATCCCTGAATCCAAGGTGAGAAGCAATGTGGCCAGACTGTCCTTTCCTCCTGAGAAGGATACGATGGCCGGTAGGTCATATGAACCAACGGTCTGCTTGATGAATGAGACGGCCTCCTCCACCCGGGCCTCTATCACTTCGCTATTGGCCTCCAACACCTCTTTCCATCCAGGTCCTGAAGGGTGATTGAGGGGCTCCACGTCCTTGGTCCATTTCGTTTTTACGGCCTGACCTCTTTCGGATGACACCATCTCCTCGCCGTTCATACGCGCCAGCCCAGTGGCCACAGCCTCTCCCTGGCAGAGAACGATCACCTCGTCCCCGATCCGGATCGATGGGTCAGCAGCCACCACTCCCGGCGCCATTAGGTTCTTCCCTTCGCGGATGAAGGGCAGTGCACCTTCGTCCGACTCCACATGGCCTCGGCTCACAACCGGGGCGATCCTCTTGGCACCCTGCATGCGGTTGACGAAAACGTAACCTCTGCCCAGATCGTACCGTAGGGCTCCCACCACCTCTCCGTCGATGATGACCTCGTCCATGCGATCCAAGGCGGGCACCTTGTTCAAAAGGACCACTCGGCCTGAGGGTATCAGATGTTCCCCTGAACCCTCGCCGAATTGACGGTCCACAACATCCCTGATGATATTCAGGTCGTGGTCGAAAGCCGGACGGACATCGGCTGGCGGTGTCACATCCACCTCCCTTGTGGCCGATCCGCAGGTTGGACAGTCCCTTCTCTCCAGAAGCGGCAGGTTGCATGAGTCGCACCATCGAAGATGGTTCTTGCCCAGTCTGACAGCGGCCATGTCCTCATTGACAGAAAACGGTTATTTAAATGTTGATATGCGGCTCATTTGAATCTCTCTGGCTTCTCAGCACGCATGGAGACTATCTCGCCACATGATCTACAGACCGTCGCTATAACGGGCGAGGGAAGCCCCAGTTTCCCGACTGGACCCAGGGCGGCGTATCCAGTCCAACGACCCTCTCCCATCTCGGTCCCACCACACTTATGGCAATTTCCTGAAACGGTTCTGCTCATGCATACCGTTTCACTGAAGCATGATTTCAATCTTCCCATGCAATCTTACCTGTGGGCAAGGCATTTCAAAGTATTTCGTAATAGATTACTTTTTATACCTCAATACTATTTCTAATTATATTGAAATAGAATAACCTTGTAGGTCGATATCATGGAAGGTGGAGAAAAGGAGTACAGGTTGGGACTGTTCCAAAAATATCTGACGGTCTGGGTGATGTTAGGGATTCTGACTGGAATCATGCTGGGGAGGATGATTCCCGGTGTTGCGGAGGAACTAGCTGCTATACAGGTCGCTCAGGTGAACCTGCCGATAGCGGTCCTGCTATTCGCCATGATGTTCCCAATCATGCTACAGATAGATTTCAGCCAGGTATCCAATGTGGTCAAGGCCCCCCGCCCAGTGCTGTTGACCCTTTTCATAAATTGGGGCATTAAGCCATTCACCATGTTCGCCACCGCCTGGCTGTTCTTCCAGGTGGTTTGGGCCCCATACCTGGATCCCGCTCTGGCGAACGAATTCATGGCGGGTATGATTCTGTTGGGGATCGCACCCTGTACCGCGATGGTGCTGGTGTTCTCATACCTCGCCCGAGGGGCCATGGGTCTGACCCTCGTGCTCGTCGCTATCAACTCCCTGACGATGCTGGTCCTCTATGCTCCCCTGGGCAACTTCCTCTTGGACGCTGGAGGCCTTCCCATACCCTTCTGGACGATATTCCTCAGTGTGATGTTGTATGTGGGGGTTTCCTTGGTCGCAGGCTATTTCACGCGTACCCACCTCATAAGAAAGCGGGGTATAGAATGGTACGAGGGGAGGTTTCTGAAAAACATGGGCACCATTTCAATGGCCGCTCTGCTTCTCACCCTCGTCTATCTATTCATGCTCCAAGGGGATGTGATTCTTGAGAACCCTCTCTATGTGGCCATGATCGCCTTACCACTCACATTGCATATACTGCTGATATTCGGGGTCGGCATAGCCCTTTCCAAGGCCTTCAAGCTGAGATATGAGGAGGCCGCCCCAACTTCGCTGATTGGTACGAGCAACCATTTCGAGGTGGCCATAGCGACGGCGGTCATGCTTTTCGGTGTCAGCAGCGGGGCCGCCTTGGCAACAGTCGTGGGGGTTCTGATCGAGGTCCCTGTGATGCTAGTGTTGGTCACCATACTGCTACGTAGGAGGGCGATGTTCAATTACCGCGGGGGAGTATCAGAGTAGGTCGCGGTGGAATTCGAGGTCGGTCCTCGCCTTGTGCACGGCGGCCATGAGTTTCCTGCGAAGGACGGGGTCGTCGAAGGACCTGAACTCTAGGTCGGAATAATCGACCGATCGTAAGGTCAACGGCCGAGGGTCGGCCAGGCCGAACTGGAACCCGCCCCCCTCAAGGGCCATCCTGACATCCTGCATGGTGGCCCTGCCCCGACCCACTTCTTCCAAGGCGGCCACGATCCTCCTCACCATGTTCCAAAGGAATCGGCGTCCATGGATGTCGATACATATCACATCACCATCGCCAACCTCGATCCGATCTATGGTCTCCACCGTGTCTTTACCATCGTCCTTGCAGAAGTTCTTGAAATCATGCCTACCCTCGAAGAGACGTGCGGAGGATTTGACGGCCTCCACATCGACCCCTTCTAGAGGCATAAGGTAACGATAGGACCTGGAGCTAGCGTATCGGATGTTCCGGTCCTCTCCGATGCCGCATATGGCCAGGAAATGGACGTCCGAGGATGTTGCGTTAAGTGCCCTCAGCAGGGAGGCATCATCATCGAAAGATGTCCAGAAGGCGACTACATTGGCGGCGGCACTAACGCCGGCATCTGTACGGCTGGCAGTCTTCAATTCCGCATCGGGGGAGTCCGGGGGAGAGATGATGGATAAGGATCTGAGTATGTCCGACTCCACAGTCCTCAGACCCGGTTGCCTTTGGGATCCGTGGAAAGGGTCCCCTCGGTAGGCGATCCTAACCGCCACACGTCTGCATTCGTTCTTCCGCTGCACCATTTCAAGGCACCATGCCGAGAACCTGCAGAACAAAGGGATTTTAAATAATGTCCTGAATTATGTAGCCATTCCGAGGATTGGGTTCTATGAAGGCATCCAGACGCTCAATGAATATGAACTATGCCATCAGACAGGTGACCATCCCAGCCGATGAGATGGAGAGCAAGGGTGCTGAGGTCATCAGGATGAACATAGGGGATCCCAACAAGTGGGACTTCGAGACCCCGGAATATTTCAAGGCCGCCCTGCGTGAGGCGGTGGATATGGTCGACAACGGCTATGGGGACTCCCAAGGCAGCATTGAGCTGCGCCAAGCCATAGTCGACCGGGAGTTCGAGAAGCATGGTGCCCGCATAACCGCTGATAATGTCATAGTCACCAACGGAGTGAGCGAATCCGTCCAGGTGATATTAGGGGCCATGCTGGAACCGGGGGATGAGGTCCTGGTACCTGGCCCCGGATACCCTTCATACACTCAGTACATAAGTTTCTTCGATGCCGTACCCATCCCATATGAGCAGGTTGAGGAGGATGACTGGCAACCGGACATAGACATGATGCGGTCCCGGATCACGGAGAGGACAAGGGGCATAGTGGTCATCAACCCCAACAACCCCACCGGGGCGGTGTATCCGGAGAAGGCGGTCAAGGAGATCGCCGACCTTGCTGCGGAGTACAATATTCCAGTACTCTCCGATGAGATATACGATAAGATCACCTTCGACACTCCCTTCAATTCATTCTCCCGTACATCGACCGATGTGAAGAAGATAATCATGAATGGCTTCTCCAAGGTCAATCTGATGCCGGGATGGAGGGTGGGTTACAGCTACTTCATGGATGAGTCCGGGGAGCTGGAGGATATCTTCGAGGGCGTGATGCGCCAACTTCGCGCCCGTCTATGCCCCAATGTCCCCTGCCAATGGGCGGCCCGAGCCTCCCTGCAGGGGCCGCAGGATTACATCAAGGAGATGAACGACAAGCTCTCCGCCCGAGCCGATTACTCCTACAAGAGACTCAATGAGATCCCCGGAATATCCACCCGTGAGGCCAAAGGGTCGATGTTCATGTTCCCCAAGGTGGAGGCCGACCTTTGGAAGAACGATATGGAATTCATCCTTGACGTGCTTTGGAACACCGGCGTCCTATTCGTCCCTGGCGGGGGTTTCTGTGAGGAGTTCGGTAAGAATCACTTCCGGACGATCATACTGCCTGACATACCGATACTCGAGAAGGCGTATGACAAGCTGGAGACCTTCATGACCGGGAAAATGAAGAAGGTTTGAAAGGGTTTCCCGCCTATTCCAGGCGTTTCAGCATCTTGATGGCCGCATCCACAGCGTCACGGCCCTTCTCGATGCGCTTCTCCGCCTGCAGACGGGTCATGCCAGGGCCGGTGATGCCCAATGACACCGGTTTGCCGTACTCCAAGGCCAGGTCGGCTATCTTACGGGAAGCGTGACCAGCAACGATCTCATCATGCTCCGTCTCCCCTTCGATGACGGTGCCCAGGGTGACCACCGCATCCACTTCATCCATCTCCAACAGTTTCTTGATGGCCAGAGGCATGTCGAAAACCCCTGGGACGAAGATGGTCTTGGTTATCTCCGCATCCAGGAACTCGACCTGGGACTTTGCCCTCTCCAGCATCATCGATGTGATATCGAAGTTGAACTCCGCCACCACGAATCCCAATCTATAGCTCTTCATTTCTTCATCCTCCTCATTGAACTGGTCCCGCATCCTTGAACCCCTGCCTCTTCCCCTTGCCGGCGTTACGACGCAGATCCTGGGGGCGGAACAGGAGCTTGTGGACGTTGAGGGCATGTTCCCTGCTTCTACGTTCAGCAAGGAACGCCAACTCCCCTTCGTCCGAAGCCTCGTCCTCATGGACGAAGACCTCTATGATATGGGTGTTGGTCATCAACTGTGCCCGGATGAGGCCTGTCGAGGCCTCATGGGCACACATCTTGTCCTTGTCCTTGGGCCCTGGCATACCCAGGGCCATGACTATATCGCAATGCTCCTCCTCTATGAGCTTCTTGCAGGCGACTGGTAGATCCTTTATGCCTGGAACAGTGTACCTTATCACCTTTATTCCATCCGCGACACCTTTGAGCTCATCCTCGGCCGCGGATCCCATGTCATAACGGGCGAAGGTGGTGTCAGCGATTCCTATCCTTCTCATCGGCGATCCTCCTGTCATGCTCCTCGATTATCCTTTGGATTATCTTACGGGTCCCGTTAAGGTCCTCGGCGCATTGGCCAACCCTTCGGACCTTGACATCCAGACCCCTCTCGGCCAATCTCACTCTCAGGTCTTCCTCGTCGAAGCTCTGGTCATATCCCAGTGCGATAATGTCCGGGGATATCTCTTGGACTATCCCGAACATGTCGCCCTCTTTGCCGACATATGCCTCATCGACCATCTTGAGGGACCTCACCATCGTACAACGCATCTCTTCCGAGGTGACAGGCTCATGCTTGAATCGCCTGACATTGTCATCGCAGGCCACCACCACCACGAGCTCATCCCCCATCTCCTTGGCCTGCTTCAGATAGTGCAGGTGACCGGGATGCAGGATGTCAAAGACCCCTGAGGCCATGACCTTGACCATAATCCAAACCTCTCATCGATTCTTCCAGGCCTCGAGAACATCCTTGCCCTCGAGGAACACTAGACCATGTCTATCAGCGTATTCCATGGCCTTCTCCTTGGATAAAGCCTCCCCATCATCACCCATCATCTCGCAGATGGTTGCAGAAGGGATTAGACCTGCAAGGATCGTCAGGACGGTACTCATCTCCGTATGGCCTTGGCGGTTGCCAAGCAACTCATCGCTGGTCCGAAGGAGATGGACATGGCCGGGGGCGCGGAAGTGGTTCCCGAACTCCTCCCTCTTCTCGTTCGCACCCATCTTCGATCCGGCTATCCTCGACAACTCCACTATGGTCAGGGCACGGTCCCGGTCGGTTATGCCAGTATAGGTGTCCCGATGGTTCACAGTCACGGAGAATGCGGACTTGGTGTCATATGGTATGTCGAAAGGAGCAAGCCCCCCCATCGATGGGTAATCCTTGGAGGCTATGGCGAAGAGATCGGCGAGGAAGGGCAATCCCAGCTCCTCGGCCAAAGGTCCGTGTAATGTGGTGCAGACCAGGCCTCCGCCGTCCTTGCGCATGGTCTTAATATGTTCATGGTCCACATATTGGGAGGCCACTACCATGTCGGTCTCCCTCTCCCGGTCGTCGAAATCATAGACCAGGACCATCTTTCCCATTCTCAGATCCTGTAAAGCCCTTTCGATGTCAGCCATCGTAATCTCCGTCCCATCCTGATTTCAGACGCCAGGATGAATGTGACCGTTATCGGACCGAGGTTAAAATACCTTTACTCTTCTACCATCATTTTACCTCTGAGACCTTTATGGGTCTGGCTTGTTCAGGTTATTTAAACAATACAATACTTATATTTAGAATTGCATATCGACAACATCATGTCGGCGACCGTCGAACCAACGCTCTTCGATTTTGTGAATGGAGGTTCCAGAATCGGTCGGGCTATAAGTGAGACTCCAGAACAGATAGAGTCATCATTGGGAGTGGATATTGAATTAGATTATGACTTCCAAAAGGTCTGTGTCTGTGGTATGGGGGCATCGGCGATTGCCGGTGACATCTTCGCTGATTTCGCAAATGAGACCTCGAGCGTACCGATAAATGTGGTCAGAGGGGTCATTCTGCCCCGATGGGTGAGCAAAGACACCCTGACATTGATGACCAGTTACTCTGGTAACACCCATGAGACCCTGGAGCTGTTCAGACAGGCCAAGGAGAGGGGATGTCCGATGGTCACGGTATGCTCCGGAGGCGAGTTGGAGAGGCTCAGCACCAAGTACGATGTCCCCAATCTCAACGTTCCAGCTGGAATTCAACCCCGGGCGGCCTTGGGGCACGTGCTAGGTCTGACAGGCACCGTCCTGGATCAGCTTGATGTCTGTCCTGCGGTGGAAGAACTTACCCGGGCCCTTCCGGAATTGAAGGAGTTGCGGGATTCGATGATGCCCAACTCCGGTGACAATGAGGCCGCCAACCTGGCTGAATCACTCTTCGGCACCGTACCGGTGATATATGGCCATCCGAACATGGGTGCTTCCGCCCTAAGATGGAAGACCCAGATCAATGAGAACTCCAAGATGCTGGCCTTCTCCGGCATAATGCCGGAGTTCAACCACAATGAGATCGTGGGTTGGATCGAGGGGCGCCCCAACATGAGGTGCTCACCCGTGGTCCTGTATGATGCCAACGCACCTGACACTCTACGGAGCATCGTCGACACCAGCGTCGACAGCCTGAGGGACTCGGGCGTGGAGGTCCATGAGGTGTTGGTGGAGGGTGATGGCAGTCTGGAGAAGAACCTGAGGTCCTCATTGATAGGTGATTTCGTATCATTGTACCTCGCCTTCCTGAGGAAGGTGGATCCAGAGCCAGTCGTATCCATATCCAGTCTCAAACAGAGGTTGGGATTCGGAACCCGACATTGACCCATCGTGGGGATATATTAATAAAAGAGGAGTGTATGGGAACTCCGATCATCCATGATGAACGAGGAAGCACTTTGGATCCGGAACAAGGTTAAGGCCCATAACAAATGGTTCGAGGAATGCATACCGATGATCGCATCCGAGAACCTGATGAGTCCGTTGGCCAAGGAGATGCTGATCTCCGATTTCGCCGACCGTTACGCTGAAGGACTTCCGGGAAAGAGGTACTACCAGGGAAACATCTATGTCGACGAGGTCGAGCTGAAGGCCATGGAGATGGCCAAAGACCTCTTCGAATGCAGTTTTGCGGATGTCCGTCCCATATCCGGGACTGTGGCCAACATGGCGGTGCTCTTCGCATTCGCTGAACCTGGTGACACCATAACCACCTGCGCCCTGGCCCAGGGTGCTCACATATCCACGGCGAAGTTCGGAGCATTCGGCCTTCGTTCCGTGGAATCTGTCAATTACCCGTTCAACGAGAGTGACATGAACCTCGATGTCGACGGAACGATCAAACTGCTAAAAGAGGTTAAGCCGAAGGTCGCCCAGTTCGGCCTGTCGGTATTCCTGTTCCCGCCTCCGATGAAGGAGCTCCAGGACACATTCGATGAGATAGGCTGCACCGTATGGTACGATGCCGCCCATGTCCTCGGCCTCATAGCCGGCGGCCAGTTCCACGACCCGTTCCGCGAGGGCGTCCATGTGATGTCATCCAGCACCCATAAGACATTCCCCGGGCCTAACCACGGTATGCTACTTGGTCACAACTTGGATGAGGAGCAGGAGAAGGCCATCTACCGCGCGGTCTTCCCTGGCGTCACCAGCAGTCACCACCTACATGCCATGGCAGCTTTGGCGATGACCCTGGCTGAACAGAAGGTCTTCGCAAGGGATTATGCAGCGCAGACCGTCAAGAACTCCCGGGCCTTGGGTGAGGCACTATATGAGAGAGGTGTCGACGTACTATGCCCTGACCTGGGCTTCACCCGCTCCCACGCCCTGGCAGTGGACGTCTCCAAGTTCGGCGGTGGCAAGACCGTCGCCCAGGACCTGGAGGATGCCAACATCATCTGTAACAAGAACATGCTGCCGAGGGACACCTCCGCCGTCAAGCCGTCCGGTATACGTCTCGGTGTCCAGGAGCTCACCCGCGTGGGTATGAAGGAGAGCGAGATGGTGCACGTGGCGGAGCTCATATCCCGGGTCTGCAACAAGGAGTCCCCTTCCAAGGTGAGGGAGGATGTGAAGGAGCTAAAGCGCAACTTCACCAAGATCCGTTTCTGTTTCAGTGAGGGTGAGGAGGCCTACCGCTTCCACGAGCTCGTTTGAAAAACCTTTTTATAAATCTTCTTTTTATAAGCGATTTAGATCGTTCAAGGCCTCGTTAGGTGAGGTTACCACAGGAACACAGGCTGCTGCCCGGAAACATCGAGAGATGCCAACGGGTAGAGCAGGCATTGCCGGCATAAGGCTCTGCCTAAGGCAGCTGACCGATATGGTCTACGTCCTGTGAAGCCAAAGCTCGACTAGAGGTGCCTGAACCTATCAGTCATTTCTGGGCCAAGGGGCCGGACGATCTGTATCGCGCATTGCGCGGGAGGATGGTCCTATGACCCCAATGAGAGTAAGAAGAATGATAGCAAACGCTGAGCTCAACGAGCTCAAAGACCTCCTCAATCAGACCTGGCTGACGAATCTGATAGGAATTTTCGAGGAGCTGGACGGGACAGACCTGGTGATAGCCTTCAGGTTGCTGACCAAGGATCTGGCCATCGATGTGTTCGACGGACTTTCGGTTTCAAAGCAGGCCGACCTCATCAATCTGTTCGAGAAGGATGAGGTGGTTGAATATTTCAAGAGCCTCGACGTGGATGACCGGGTACGTCTATTGGATGAGCTACCGGCAAGGGTCACCAAGAAACTGGTGAACAAGATGGATCCCAGATCAAGGGAGCTCATCAATGTCCTGATGGGCTTCCCCGATGACAGTGCAGGTCGTAACATGTCGCCGCGCTATCTGAGCGGCAGGGAAGGACACAACGTGGCTGCTATGCTGGACAGGATCCGGGCCTCCCCCTTGCGCCCTGATGAGATGGACATGGTCTATCTTATCGATTCCAAGAGGGCGTATCTAGGCCATCTTCGCCTGGGTTCCCTGCTCAAGGAGTCGCCTGACACTATGCTTGTGGATCTGGCGACCCTTCCTGAGGTCTACGTCAAGACCACCGATGACCGTGAGACGGCGCGCGACCTCATGATGACGACGGACCTGCCAGCCATCCCTGTACTGGACAGCGAAGGCAGATTGGTTGGGTCGCTGACCTTCGACGACGTCATGGACGTCGCTGAGGAAGAGGCCACTGAGGACTTCCACAGGCTGGCGGCCATCCATTCACCGATGCCGACGATGAACATCAGAGAAGCGGGCTTCCAGATGCTTTTCAGAGCGAGGATACCTTGGCTACTCGCCCTGGTGGGAATGAACGTGTTCTCCGGTGCGGGCATAGCATATTTCGAGGGCACCATCGAAGCGGCGATCGCATTGGTCTTCTTCCTTCCATTGCTGATCGACAGCGGCGGTAACGCTGGCTCACAGGCAGCGACTCTGACCGTCAGGGCCATGGCCATCGGCGATGTCAAGATGCGCGACTGGGCGCAGATGATGGTTAAGGAGTTGAAGGTCGCACTCGCCCTGGGTGTCGCGATGGCAGTAGCCGTCTCCGCCCTGGGATGGTATCGCGCCGGTCCAGAGGTCGCTGTCGTCGTATCACTCACCATGGTTTGTGTGGTCATCATCGGATCTTTGGTTGGGATGACACTGCCGTTCCTGCTGTCGAAGATAAAACTGGACCCAGCGACCGCCAGTGGCCCCCTGGTCACATCGATCGCCGACATACTCGGCGTCCTGGTGTACTTCGGGATAGCGACCTGGTACCTCGGTATTTGAACCAGCCCAGGGGACAAACGACTTACCCATTCTTTTTTTTCAGGGAATATCCCCGGGCAGATTGCCCAACAGGTTGCAGGCTTTGCATTCCTCGCCGAGTGTCGGCTCACCGCAACGGCAGGCCCGTAGCTCAGATTGGGGCATCCCCTCTCTGAGCAGAGGCGATATCTGGTCGTAAGAAGAGAGTATGCTGAATTTTGACCCTGGTGAACGCCTCTCCAGCTCATCCACCAAGGAGCGGTACTGATTCCTCAGTGCGGCTTCCGAATACGGGCAATCCCCATCATGGAAGTCCAATCCGGAGCATATCGCGTACAGGTATGATTCCTTCTCCGGTATGGATCTGAGAGGTTGAATCCTCGGTACCAGGCCAGGTTGGACCTTGAGATGAGGCCCCATCCTCGCCATCCTCTCCATATCCCCCCTGACGAAATTCATCATCAGTGACTGGGCAGTATCATCGAGGTTTAGACCGGTGGCCAAATGGGCGCATCCAGCCTCTTTGGCCATCGAATTAAGGCATTTTCGTCTCAGCACCCCACAATAGGTGCAGGGGCTGCTCACACCACTCCTGGGAGCTATCCGGTCCATATCGATTCCGAACATATCCGAGAAGGAACGTTCGTGATACTCGATCGCATGCTCGTCACAGTAACGTTGGACGATATCCAGACTTGGCCTTCTGTAACCATCGATACCCTCGTCCACCGAAAGGCAGTGTATTTCCGCATCCCTTCGTTTTCCGAAGGTGCGCCTGATGATGTCCAATGCCACCATGCTGTCCTTACCGCCTGACACCGCCACACCGATGGTGGATCCCCGGGAGAGGTCGACCTGTCTCCTCAACTCCCTCTTGACCCTCCTCTCCACATAGGACATGAAGTGGGTGGCGCAGAGGTGGCTGCCGTTGTAGCGGATGAAGGTCACCGCATCATCATTACAATGGTCGCATCTCATTCCCCATCCCCTATGGGTCTCAACGACCCAATATCTCCTCGAGTTTGGAGCGAAGGACCTTGGACGGCATGTCTGGCACTGATATGTATGTCGTCCTGCCGCCGTCAGGGTCTCCTTGGACCTTGGTGTGTACGAGTCCCAGGTCGTTCAGGTCGTTTATGTAGTTCCAGAACTGGGTGTGCTTACGGGGGTTCTCACCGTACTCCTCAGCAACGATATGGTAGGTCTTCTCTGCCTTCCCGGTGGTCACATACGCATCATCCTTTAGGCATCTGGTGACCGCGAGCAATGTCAAAGTTCGGTGCAGGTCCAATTGCTCCAGTTTCGATTCGGTGATGGTGGAGTACGTCAGGGCCTTGGCCTCTCTCACGATTTCGGGCCTTATCTCCGTCTTACCATCCTCCTCGGCAAGAAGGGCGGATTTCTCCAGCATCTCGATGGCGAACCTGGCATCGCCCCACTCCGAGGCTATGTCGGCTATCAGTTCCATGGAGTCATCGTCGATGGTTCCTGGAACCATCGCCATATCGGCACGGGATGATACTATGTCACGAAGCTCTCTCTGGGAATAGCGTCCGAACCTCACGGTGTTTACCCTTTTGAAAGTGGATATGGAGGCCTGGTCCAAACGCTCCAATATGTGCTCCTGGGAAACCATTATGAGGGAGAGAGATGTGGATGGATCCCCCTTCTCCTCATTGAATCTGGACAATTGGTATACCAGGTCGTCCGCTCCCTTCTTGATTAGCACATCTACCTCATCGAGCACCACCATGAGACGGAGGCGGCGTTTCTCGACATGCCGCTTCAAGGTCCTCAGCATCTCTGAGACCGAGAAGCCCCGGTCCGGATATCCAGGATCGAAATGCCAGATCATCGACAGCAGGGCGCTGGACTCCGTGTTGTTCTGACGGCAGTTCACAGTGACATAGTCCATCGGTATGCCCTTCTCTGAGGCATGCCTCATCACATCCATGCAGAACCTGCGGGCGGTGGCCGTCTTGCCTGTTCCCACCGGGCCGATCAGGAAAGCCGATTGTGGCCCACCGCTCTCGACCACGGGTCGGAACAGCATGCGGAGGGACTTCATCTGGTCCTCACGGTGTATGAGCTCCTGGGGCACATATTCGAAGGTCAGCACCTTCGGGTCCCGGATGATGGTAGTCCTTCTTTCGAACATCTCAGTTCCTGCTGTACCTTATGAAGCCAGAGAACGGGATAACTTCCACCCCCTCGGCCTCAACCACATCAGCCGCCAGGTTCATCCCCAGCGAGTCGGAGGACATGTGTCCGGCGATCACGACGTTGATGTGGAATTTCTTGCATTCATCTATATGCTTGTCAGGGAAGTGCATACCCACGACGGTGCCCACCCCCGCATCGGCCAGTCTCTCATATATCTCCACTGGGCCGGAGGTCCCACCGGTCATTTTCACCCCCACCTTCCCGACGCTACCGTCCTTCTTACCGTGAATAATCCTAGGAGGTGAGTTGCCCTTGCTCGACAACCGATACTCGGGTATCTCCATTATGGCATCCACCAGGTCCGATAGTCGGCGGGGTTCCTTCTCTTGCAGGTGTTCCTCCATGTAACGCTGGACGAGGTTATCGGTTGGCGTATGGGCGTTCATCAGAGGCATATCCAGAAGGCGGCAGGCGTCGACCACTTGGTCGTAATTCGATGCCAGGACCGCCCTGCTCACCTCATCCATCCGCTTGGACATCATCCCCTCGGCGATGTTGATGGGGATGCCAAGCTCATGGTACATCCCCTCCTGCATGCCCATGACCTCAGGGAATATCGTACGGCTTCTGCCTATGGGGTGATGACCCATGATCGCGTCGACATTCCTACCTTTGTCCCGAAGTCGGTCAGCGAGTACCGCCTCACCGGTGCTAATGTCAATACCCCAAAGGAGGGCTCCCACCTCGGTGTCGGGATCCCCGTGGCAAAGTCTACTGTCCGCATAGGGGTTCCAGAGCCTCTCCTGGTCGAAGAACTCCTTCTTGTCATCCTCCATCTTCTCGAACTCTTCCTTTGTTTTCCTCAGGATCTCCCCGATCTCCTCCTTTCCCCGGGGGTCGGCCTCCATTCCCTTGTCGATAACGGTCCGATAGATGTCGATGAGTCTCATCAACTTGGTTAGGCAGGATTAATGTTATCAAGTTTCCCATCGTTTGGCATTTTCACCCACCCCCGGGAGGCAAAGTATTTTTTAACCATACCCGATAGCGACGATGGTTCTTCATGAGGGAGATTTGGATCGAGAAATACCGTCCTAGGAAACTGGACGAGGTTGTGGGCCAGAAGCATATAACTGAGAGGCTCAAATCCTATGTCACCACACAGAACATGCCGCATCTGTTGTTCACCGGACCTGCTGGAACCGGCAAGACGACCTGCGCCCTAACACTGGCTAAGGAGATGTACGGTGATGAATGGAAGGGCAACGTAATCGAGTTGAACGCCTCGGATGAGAGAGGTATCGATGTCGTAAGAGGGAAGATAAAGGATTTCGCCAGGACATCCCCTTTAGGGGGATCCGACTTCAAGATAATCTTCCTCGATGAGGCGGATGCGCTGACCCCTGAAGCTCAGGCGGCCCTGCGACGGACCATGGAGAAATACTCGGCCATATGCCGTTTCATACTTTCCTGCAATTATTCATCGAAGATAATCGACCCGATCCAGTCTCGCTGTGCGGTATTCCGTTTCAGCCCCCTGACCGCCGATGATGTCAAAGGCTATGTTGCCTTCATAGCTGAGAGGGAGGGGCTGAACATAAATGAGGAGTCCATAGATGCCCTCGTACATGTGTCCCAGGGGGACATGAGAAAGGCCATCAACTCCCTTCAGGTCGCAGCATCTTTGGATGTGCCCATCGACCTGGATGTGATATATCAGACCACTGGGATGGCAAGACCTGAGGAGGTCAGGAAAATGCTGGAGACAGCACTATCCGGGGACTTCCTCAAGGCCCGCAGCATGCTGGATGATGTGATGATAAACTATGGCCTGTCGGGTCAGGACATAATCAAGCAGATACATCGAAGCTACTACGAACTTTCCGTATCCGACAGCGAGAAGGTGAGACTCATAGACCGAACCGGGGAAGCGGAGTTCCGTATGGTGGAGGGTAGCAACGAGCGCATTCAGTTGGAGGCGTTGCTGGCATATCTGACGTTAATAGGTGGCTCTCATCGCTGACCTTTTGCCAAGCTATAAATAAGGATTCATTATTCAGACCCCTGGAGACAATCTTATGGCGCGTTTCAAAGAGGCTGATGAGAGGCTTCTCAACAAGACAGTTTGCATGAGCTGCTCGGTGACCAACCCCGCTAAGGCCAGTCGTTGCCGCAAATGTGGCTACAGTAACCTCAGGCCCAAGGCAAAGGAGAGCAGGAAATCGTGATCCTGAATGGCCGCCGGAATGCTCCGGCGGTACATACAAACCACTGTTCCATGCGGTTACTGGAGGGTACGCTTAATATACGTGCACCTTCATTAAAACTCGCTACCATGGAGGCCATTGGGATATGAAGGTCCTCATAGTCGACGACAATGTCGCAATACAGGAGATAGTGTCCGAGATCCTCACAACTGAAGGCAACACGGTGGAAGCCGTCGGTAACGGCAAGGATGCCTTCAACAAGATAAGGCAGTTCCGTCCAGAGCTTGTACTGTTGGACATCAATCTGCCGGATATGGATGGTTGGACCATCCTCCGGAAGATGAAGGACGATGGTCTGACTCAGGGCCTCAAGGTTCTGATGTTCACCGCCGACACCGACATCGGAAGTGAGATTTTCGGCCTGCAGGATGTCGTCGATGGCTATATCAGGAAACCCTTCAAAGGCAACGAACTCATTGAGAGGATCAAGAACATTTCCGTCGCGGACAAGTCCGATGACCCCAAGGCCAAATTCAAGTTCAAATCACTCTTCGGCAAGAAGGATGAGAGGCCTAACACTCCTGTGTACCGCAAACTGAATCTCAAGAGCGGGAAAGGATACATCGTGATGGAGAAGAAGCCACAGAGGATCTACGAGGGATTCGTGGTGGAGATAGGCGAGGGGAAATCAGGCCTCGTTGTCACCAGCGAGCATCCCAAGTCCATCCGTGAGAAATGGGAACTGGAGAAGACCCCTATAATTTGGCTCACCTCACGTACTGGCAAGGCATATATCGACCCCAGTAAGTTGGGTAGCATCACATCCTCCATATCCCAGTTCATTGAGAACAGCAAAGACAGCCTGATACTGATAGATGGTATCGAGGTTTTGATGCTGAACAATGAGTTCAACCAGGTTCTGAAGATGATCAACGAGATCGATGACCTTCTGGTCGATAACAACGCCATCCTGTTGATCTCTTTGAACTCCCAGATACTGGAACAGAAGGATTTGGCGCTTCTGCAGCGTAACAAGGAGCTTCTGGACTTCATGTCCGACTAGAGCCTTTAAGGTGACTCATATGAAGATAGACAGGGTTTGGGCTAGGGAGGTATTGGACTCCCGCGGTAACCCCACCATCGAGGCCGAGGTCTGGACCGGTGGGAGGTGTGTGACGGCGATAGCTCCATCCGGGGCATCCACCGGCAGCTTCGAGGCCATTGAGCTGAGGGACGGTGACCATCGTTTCGGAGGCAAGGGCGTACTGAAAGCCGTGGAGAACATCCGTCAGAAGGTCTCTCCCGCATTGACGGGAATGGACTGTACGGACCAGAGGGCAGTCGACCATGCCTTGGAGGAGCTCGACGGCACAAAGAACAAAGCGGTAATCGGCGGCAACGCTGTGACCGCTGTATCAATGGCGGTTGCCAAAGCGGGTGCTGAAGCACTAGGTCTGGAGGTCTATGAGCACATAGGCAAGGATAATGTGACCCTTCCAGTACCGATGTTCAACATAATCAACGGCGGCAAGCATGCCGGGGGTGAACTGCGCATACAGGAGTTCATGGTCATACCCGCTGGCGCCTCATCGTTCCGGGAAGCCCTGCGTATGTCGGCGGAGATATACTCATCTTTGAAATCATTGCTTAAGAATCGTTATGGGGTCGCATCCATAAACATCGGCGATGAAGGCGGTTTCGCACCGCCTTTGGACAACTCCCACGAAGCTCTATCCACGATGGTCACGGCCATAGATGATGCGGGATATCAACCCGGAAAGGAGGTGCTTCTATCACTGGATGCAGCCTCCAGCGAGTTCCACAAAGCAGGAGTCTACAACCTGGATGGTATGGAGCTCAGCCCGGGGGAGCTCGTCGACCACTATGCATCACTTGCCGATGATTTCCCCTTAATCAGTATCGAAGATCCCTTTGAAGAGGACGACTTCGATTCCCTCGCTGAACTCACCCGTCGGTTGGGGGATCGGATCCAGATCGTGGGTGATGATGTCTTCGTCACCAACACTGAGAGGCTCTCCAAGGGCATCTCGATGGGGGCAGCCAACGCTCTGCTGCTGAAAGTGAATCAGATCGGTACGGTCTCAGAGTCAGAGGATGCGGCCATGATGAGCTTCGAGAACGGCTACAACGTGGTGGTTTCCCACCGCTCTGGGGAGTCGGAGGACGTTACCATCGCTGACCTCGCGGTAGGTTGGGGCACAGGGCAGATCAAGACCGGTGCCCCCGCCCGTGGGGAGAGGACCGCCAAATACAACCGACTCCTCCGCATCGAAGAGAGGTTGGGAGAAAAGGCGGTGTATCCCGGTCACAAAGCCTTCAATCGCTGAGACTTCCCCAGCATAGGATTGCCACGCCAAAGGAGTTGGACAATTGGACAGGCTTTTCATCGCCACCGAGGAGGACATCCGTAACGGAAGGACGATGGACATCTATTTCCAGAGGAGTCTGGGGGTCCTCAAGGCATTGGGAATGGAAGACGTTTCCATAAAAGCCGAGTTCGGAGCCGGGTCCCTCCCCAACGGCTGGCCATGGGCGGTCATCTGCGGAACCGAAGAGGTCCTCAGACTTCTGGAGGGTCTTCCTGTCGATGTCCATGGGGTCCCTGAAGGAACCATCTGGCGTCCCAGGTCCAAGAAGGGTCCCCGCATACCCTTCATGAATATGGAAGGGCCTTACTGTGGCTTCGGGGAGATGGAGACCTCCATACTGGGGATGCTCTGTCACTCCAGTGGTGTGGCCACCAAAGCAGCGCGATGCAAATTAGCCTCTGGGATGGCCCATATGATGGCCTTCGGAAACCGCCGAATGCATCCCGCTTTGGCGCCCATGTTGGACCGTTCCTCCTACATCGGCGGCTGCGATGCCGTCGCTTCCCCCTTAGGGGCCGAGCTGATCGGAGAAAAGCCCATGGGTACCGTACCGCACGCATTGATGCTCATGGTCGGGGAGGAATCCGAGTCATACAAGGCCTTCCATGCCCACTCCCCTCCGGATGTTCCACGGATAGTATTGGTTGACACATTCTCGGACGAGAGGTTCGGGGCCTTGGAGGCCTGTAAGGACATACCCGGTCTGGAAGGTATACGATTGGACACGCCGGGGTCACGAAGAGGTTCGTTCCGGGAGCTCGTCCAGGAAGTGAGATGGGAACTGGACATGTCCGGGTACAATCACGTACGGATAATTGCCACCGGAGGACTGGATGAGGGGAGCATCTCCGACCTCCGCGGTTCAGGTGTCGATTCCTACGGAGTGGGTACCAGTATAAGCAACGCCCCCACGGTTGACTTCTCCATGGACATCATCGAGAAGGAGGGCCGTCCGATATCTAAACGCGGGAAGTTCAGCGGTAGGAAGTACCCATTCCGCTGTGCCGAATGTCTGACGATGGACGTTTCCCTCACAGTCGATGATGTCATCAGGTGTGATTGCGGTGATGACATGGAGATGATCGAGACCAGACTCATGGCGGCAGGTAAGCGCGTGAGACCCTCCGAGACTCCGAAACAGATCAGGGACCGGGTCCTGGATCAACTGGCAAGGCTTGTTTGACACTTTCATAGGCCTTGATAATCATTATATACTCTTCATGATGGGAATCTGAAGCGAAAGGTATCCTCCGGCATGATTCACACTTCAAAGGAAATCCACTTTTATACTCGGGCTTAGTCTACCGGCAGACTCCGGACCTTTGCTATATAACAGGTCAATCGATATTTTGGGAAATAACGAAAGCATTAAAAGTCAAGTGCCGTTTTGCAAATATCGTCTTCGGACGAACGCCGCTGTTAGGAGGCACAGTGGCTCCTGGCTTAGGGCCAGGCCGACGGGAAGGGTAGGATGATATCACCATGAGGTTGCAGCGTAAGCTTTGTCTTCGATCCAAATCCCGGAAGATATAGGAAGGTTTAGATGATAGGTTCTTTGGCGGAGTTGGGAGGTTACATAGCACCTGAGCTGGGCAAGGTTTACTGCACTTGTGGTAGGATAGTGGACCTGGACCGTTCTACGATAAACCTGAAAAGACAGCTCGGGAAACCCATCGAATGCAACTCCTGTCGGAATCGCAGGATCTCCTGTGAGATAGACCTGCTAGACCGCCACTTCCTCGGTGAGGAGGAAGAGGACGATTACTTCTGAATTGAGCTCGAATTATTAAGTCGCTGACCAATCTTTAATAATCATCGTCATCATTATGAGCTTAGGTGAAGACATGCACTTCGTTCTGGTATCAGGCCTTCTTGGAGTGGGGAAGACCACGGTCATTCTCAATATGATGGACACGCTTTATGAGAACAAAGGTCATCGAATCATGGTGATCGAGAACGACTTCGGCAACAAAGGTATCGACGGCGAGGTCATGCGCAAATACGGCATGGACGTGCAGGAACTGAAGGGAGGTTGCATCTGCTGCACGCTCAAGACCGGACTCATAGACACCGTGAGGGTCATCCAGGCCAACATGGACCCCGACCTGATAATCGTGGAGCCGACAGGTATAGCCGACCCTGAGATAATTATCAACTCCGTTCAGGACTGTTCAGGCATAGAGATCGACAGATTAAGCACCATCATAGTCGTTGACGCTGAGAGGTTCGCTAAGACCTGGAAGATGTTCGAGAGGCCTCTGAGGAACCAGCTCAAGGTCGCCGACCTGGTCCTGATAAACAAGATGGACACCGTGAGTGAATCAGAGCTCAAGGACATCGAGGAGAGGATAATCTCCATCGGTTACGAAGGCCCAGTGAAGGCGGTGCAGGCTGACAAGGGAATCAACATGGAACACATCATGGAGCTGTTCGAATGACCGAGGACAAGGAGTACATACCCACTCCCCTCGCTGCGGATATAAGCGGAAGCTTCTCACCCCCATTGGAAGGTTTGGAGGCCGGTATGCGGTTCGAGGAGCTTTTGAAGGCCCTCACACTAGGGTCCGTTGAAGCTGGAGCCTGGTCTATCGGACATGTCAAAGGGGTGGTGGAGGCCGAGGACGGTTTCATGTCCATGAGCAGCACCACCGATGACGGCAAGGTTCGTTCTAAGGGCGAGCTGGGCCCGACGGGGGACTGGACCATGACAGTGAATGTCATCGTCTTCGGACCCGATGCTGATGAACTCGAGACCATGTTGTTGGACAAGGTGTCCGCTCTACTGCCTGGGAGCGAGGTCGAGGTCTACCACGCTGAGGGTTGCGAAGACCCGGATTGCTTCGATCCCTTCTGCCGTCGTCCAGAACACTCCCATGAGGACGACTGCGACTGCGACAGATGCTGAAAATCAGGCTTTCTTCTTGGTAGCCTTCTTCTCTTTTTCCTTGGCGGGTTTCTTAGCCGCCCTCTTAGGTCTTGTAGGGCAGTCGGTGTTTATGCACTGGGTCTTCTCTCCGATACCGATGATGGGCGAACCACACTCGCCACAGGACTGCGCGAGGACATCTATCCTTCCTCTCAGGGGCAGCGGATAGGTCTGGTCGCAATCAGGCCATGTGGAGCATCCCGCGAATCTCTTCCCCGCCCGCGAGTACATCATCCTTATGGTCCCATCCTTACATTTCGGACAGGGGCCTAGGTCGGTCCTCTCGGTGTTGCTGCGGCACTCTGGGTCAACGCATTGCTCTTGAGGGGGCAGGCCTCTCCTGATGACCCTCAGCTCCGGACGGCCGCAAACCTCACACAGTCCTTCTGTGGTCTGGACCATTGCCGACCTGGGCATGGGATAGGCCTTGTCGCAATCTGGATATGAGTCGCATCCGATGAAGTTACCTCTACGGGACCTCTTGATGGTCAAACTGCCACCACAGTCCACGCATGGCCCCACGTGGCCCTGTTCATGCAAAGCCTCACGGATCTCATCGCCGATCTCCTTCTGATTGGCCTTCATGACCTCTACCGCATCTGATAGCATCTCCTGGGATTCCTTGACCACGTAGTCCAGGCTCTTCTCCCCTTCAGCGATGCTTCCCATGTCCTCCTCCAACCTGGCTGTCATCTCCACTTCGGTGATCTGACCTCCGTATTTCTCGAGGGCCTTCACCAAGGCGGTACCGCTCGGAGTGGGCATAAGGCTCTTACCCTGGACGTAATTCCTGGAATAGAGCTTGCCCACTATATCATGCCGTGTGCTCTTGGTACCCAGGTTCAAGTTCTCCATCTCTTGTATTATGGATCCTTGGTTGAATCTGTAGGGTGGCTTGGTCTCATCCTGTTCAAGGGAGATGGACCTGATGTCTATCGAATCCCCCACCACCAGGTCCGGTATGCGTACCTCTGTGAACCTGTAATGTGGATAATATCTTCTCCAACCCTCCTCGAGAAGAACCTGACCTTTGGCATGGAAATCCTCCTCCCCCACCTTCAGAAGGCAGGACCTCGCCTCGACCCTACCGGACGGAGCAACCGTAGCCAGGAACCTCCTGACGACCAGTTCGTAGAGTTTCCATTTGTCGCCCTTCATCTTCTTGGATGATGCGACACCTGTGGGGTATATCGGGGGATGGTCGGTGGTCATCCTCTTACCACGTGATGGCCTGATGACCTCCTGGGAGAGGATCTCCTCCACCTCTTTCGAGAACTCAGAATCCGATAGGCGGTTCAGAACCCCCTTGAGACTCAAACTCTTCGGGTAAACGGTGTTGTCGGTCCGGGGATATGATATGAAACCACTGGTGTACAGGTCCTCGGCGAGCTTCATGGCTGTACCAGGAGGGATGCCTATCCTGTTTGCCTCAGTGAGTAGTATGGTGGTGCTGAAAGGTGAAGGCGGGTAGTCATCCCTCTCCTCCACTTTGAAGTCGGCAACCTCAGCAGAGGAGATGCCTTGGCATATCTCCATCTTGCCATCCGCTTCCTCCTTCTTCCAGAAGGGATTGTCGCTGTGTTCGCCTGCGAAGGGCTCATCGCCGAACTCCCCTTTTATCAGCCAGAAGGGATCGGGCACGAAGCCCTCGATCTCCTCATGCCGGTCAACCAGAAGCCTCAGTGTCGGGCTCTGCACCCTCCCCACAGATAGGAAGTTCCTGCCAAGTTGTCCGGAATAGATTGATACCATCCGGGTCAGGACAGCTCCCCAGGTCAGGTCGATTATCTGTCTGGCTTCAGCGGCGTCCGCCAGCCTGGCGTCAGGCTTGGTCAGGTTATCGAAGGCGTTCTCCACCTCCACCTTGGTCAGGGCGCTGAACCGGGCCCTCTCGACCTTGCTCATGTCAACGCCAGCGAGTCTGACCGTCTCAAGGCCGATCAGTTCTCCCTCACGGTCATAGTCGGTGGCGATTATTATCTGGTCGGATTCGATGGCCAAAGTCCTTATAGCTGTCAGGGTGCTCTTGGCCTTGACTATCTTCTCATGGGGTGCGGTTATCAGTTCCTCCGGTGGGACACTGGACCAGCTATTGAACTTCTCGGGGTAATCGAGCTCTATGATATGTCCGCGCAGTCCGATGACCGACCATTCATCATCACCACGATTGAACGTGATAACGGTGGCACCATCCACCTTTCCGGTCTCCTGTTTCCCGTCCGATAGTATCGTGGAGATCCTGCGGGCGGCATTGGCCTTCTCCGTTATCACTAGCCGCTTCATTGAGCTCGACCAATAATTCAGGAATATAAAAACTGTGGCTCCCGGGATTGACTACTTGTAATGCCGGGGGCCGATGTGATGCATGTGGGTGCTGGTGGGCGAGGCCATGGTCAGTTTCGCCCTCAGTACCCCTTTGATGCTCATCAGCTCGTTGGCGAAATCATGCAGCTCTTGCAGTTTGCCGCTGACCAGCAGTATCTCCATGCATCGGTCCTGGTCCAGATGCACATGTATGGTGGTGCTCACGTGATGATGTTTATCATGCTGGATCGAGGTCAGCCTCTCCTTCACGCTGCCGACCTCATGGTCGTATATCAGAGTTATAGTGCCTACCATGAACTGCTCTGGATTCTTCCACTCCTCCTCGGCCAAGGCATCCCTTATGAGATCCCTTATACCTTCGGACCGGCTGTTGTAGCCCTTCTTACCCAGAGAATGGTCGAACTTCTCAAGGAGCTCCGGCTCCAGTGAGACTCCGATACGCGTGACGTTGTCCATTGTATGACGGTATCCGAGTACCAATTAAAATCCCTTTCATCGGAAACAGGGAATCCAACAATGTTGTCAGAGAGAAAATGGAACAGGTTATTATATGCGAATCCATAGCTGAGAACGGTGATTATGAGTTGAATGAAGCGAAGTCACTCCTGGAATCATTCCGGGGCGCCACCCGCGCAACGATCGACACTGATGAGGTCGGTGTTCTTTTCTCCGGCGGGATAGACAGTACCATAATCGCGATATTGGCCGCAGAGATATGCGATGTTAAACTTTACACAGTGGGGGTCGAGGGCTCTTATGACATGGAGGCCGGACGCTCAGCCGCTTCATCATTGGGTCTTGAATGGCATCCGATAGTGATAACTGAATCGGAGGTGGTCTCCGCAGTGCGTGATATGGTAGCACTCACCGGTAACCGCAATCCTGTGAGCCTGTCCTTCCAGATTCCCATGTATTTCGTCTCCCATAATGCGGACCAGAATCTGTTGGTGAGTGGCCAGGGTGCGGACGAGCTTTTCGCTGGATATGCCCGTTATTCCACCATGTCCATCTCCGAGAAGGAGAGCCAGATGACGATAGACATGGCCAAGCTGATGGAGGTCACCCTCCATCAGGAACAACTGATCGCCGCCCATCATGGAAAGGAGCTGAGATATCCTTTCCTCCACAAGGATTCTGTAGAAGCGGTCAATGCGATACCCTTGGAGAGACGGGTGGGTTATGAGACCTCCAAGGAATTATTGAGGGAGGTCGCAAGATTACTCAATGCTGGAGAACTGGCAGAAAGGAAGAAGAAGGCGGCCCAGTATGGTAGCGGGGCAATGCGTTCCTTGAAGACCTACGCTAAAAGGAATGGTATGACGGTCAGGTCAATGGTCGCTGAGATGGCGGTGGATGAAGGGGCCTGAAAATGAACCAGTTGCAACAGAGCCTTGCATGGCTGTACTCCCTCACAGCCCGCGGTATGAAACTCGGTCTAGAGAACACCCGTGAGCTGATGAGAAGGTTGGGGGAACCCCATGAGGACTTCAAGTCCATACATGTGGCAGGAACAGACGGCAAGGGTTCCGTATGCGCGATGCTGCATTCCGTACTCGAACAGGCAGGCTTGGTCACAGGACTTTACACCTCACCCCATCTTCTAAGGTTCAACGAGAGGATAAAGGTGGGCCATCATGAGATCGACGATTATGAGCTTTCAGAACTAATAGACAAGTGCCGCCCAATAGCTGAGGAGATGTCATCGGAAGGTATGCATCTGACCTTCTTCGAGATAACCACCGCGATCGCTTTCCTACATTTCAGTGCGAAGAAGGTGGATTACGCCATATTGGAGACCGGTATGGGGGGAAGGTTGGATTCCACCAATGTCGTTGAACCCGAGCTAACGGTGATCACTCCCGTAGGTATGGAGCACAGTCAATACCTGGGCCGTACTCTCAAGGAGATAGCAGTTGAGAAAGCGGGGATAATCAAGCCGGGTGTTCCGGTGGTCGCTAACTGCAGCGGTGAGGTCAGGGAGGTTGTTGAGGATAAGGCCAGGGAGAGAGGTTCCGACGTCCACTTCCTGGAAGAATCGGATTATGAAATGGTGTCCATGGGTCGGCAATCGATCGAGATAAACTACAAGGGGGAATTGTATCAGGTTGGTATCACCGGTTCATTCCAGGCTGGGAATGCGGCCACAGCGCTACTCGCATTGGATGCATTGCAGGATCCCCGGGTTCTACCGCAGCATGTTGCAGATGGCCTCAAGGAATGCCGTTGGCCTTGCCGGATGGAGTTGGTGTCAGATGACCCTCCCACCGTCATCGATGTCACACACACCATCATGGGGGCGAAGTCATTGGCCAAGGACTTCCCAGCCATCTACGGGGAGGGAAATATCCTGGTCATCGGCATCCTGAAGGATAAGGACTTGGAGGGAATGGCTGCAGAACTGGGGCCTTACTTCCGTAAGGTCGTCGCCACCGAACCGGACAGCGACAGAGGAATGGCTGCGGATGCGGTCGGCAGGGCTTTCATCCATTACTGCGATGATGTCACCGTCGAGGAGAAGGTTGGGGACGCCATAGCTTTGGCCTATGGAATGCTGGAAGAAGGGGAGACGGTCCTAGTCACGGGTTCGCTGTACACGGCGGGGGATTCTTTGAGATGGTTGAGGAGAAGGATGCGGAATTGATTTTGGAGACCCTCCGCCCTTTGTACGGTGAAGGCGTCTACCCTGGAAGATCGGACCGGATGGAGAGGCCGGAATGGATGGACGGCCCCTTCCAGGTCCTGTTGGCGACGGTACTCTCTCAAAGGACAAGGGATGAGAACACCAGGATGGCGGCGGACCGCCTGTTCTCAAGGTTCCCCGGTCCCGCAGACCTGAACGGGGCTGACGTGAAGGAGATAGAATCCTTGATCAGGAATGCAGGATTCCCGGTACAGAAGGCCAAGGCGATCAAAGATATTGCGAGGATCGTCGTAGAGGAACATTCAGGAGACCTCCCATCCGACATGGACGTCCTTCTCTCCCTCCCGATGGTGGGAAGGAAGACCGCGAATTGTGTGAGGGCATATGCATTCGGGATTCCAGCGATATGTGTCGATACCCACGTGCACCGTATATCCAACCTGATCGGCCTGGTCGATAGCAAGGACCCGGATGGGACGGAAGATCAACTGATGAAGGTCGTCCCCGAGCATTATTGGAAGGACATAAACGCCCTTCTCGTAAGGCATGGTCAGGTCATCTGCCAACCAAGGCGTCCAAGGTGTGCTGAATGCCCGATCAGTAACCATTGCGATCACGGCAGCTTAGCGGACAGAAAATAAATACTCCTGTGGCCTTGTGACGCAGGATGCACGAGGTCTCGGTCATGGCGGGTATCGTTGAAGCGGTGCTCAAGGAATTGGAGAAGCACCAGGTCAGCAGGGTCGAGGAGGTGGAACTGCTCCTGGGTGAGATGACCCGTCTCGGCCGTGATCAGATGGAGTTCGCCTATGAGGTGGTCACCAGGGGCACACCCTTGGAAGGTTCGAGACTCTCCATTGTTGATGAAGCGATAGAAATCAAATGCCTTTCCTGTTCTTACGAGGGGGAGGCGGACAGACTTGAGGACGATGACTTCAGCCACAACATACCCGTCCTCAGCTGCCCGGATTGTTCCCGCCCGGTCGAGGTGGTGAAGGGCAGATCCTGCATGGTAAAATCCTTGAAGGTGTTGGAATGAGTGTTTTCAAACTCCGTGACGGCGATACTGCACGCGACATCCTCGATTCCATATCCAGGTATGATGTGGAATACAAGTTCATGCATGTCTGCGGGACGCACCAGGACACGATGGTCCATTTCGGTCTGGAGGAACTCCTCCAGGATGTGGGCATCGAGATACGCCAAGGGCCAGGATGCCCTGTTTGTGTTACCACTGGAACAGAGATCGGGGCAGGCATAGCCCTCGCGGATGCCGGTGTCGCGGTCTGTGTTTTCGGTGATATGATAAACGTCCCCACGCCGATCGGCTCCCTGGCGGACGCCAAATCACGTGGTGGCGATGTCCGTATAGTATACTCGATCACCGATGCGGTACAGATGGCCAGCTCTGAGGAACAGGATGTGGTCTTCATGGCGGTCGGCTTCGAGACCACCGCTCCCACGACCGCCGTTCCTCTGTTGAAAGGCGTGCCTGAGAACTTCAGCGTCTATAGTTGTCATCGGATAGTTCCCCCTGCCCTGGAGGCGATATTCCAGATGGGAGAGGTCAGTGTGGATGGATTCATCCAACCTGGTCATGTCAGTGCCATAACCGGAACTGAGATGTATGAACCGTTCTCGACAAGATACCGCATGCCCCAGGTCATCGCTGGCTTCGAACCCTTGGACATACTGATGGCATGCCATATGCTGGTCAGACAGCTGGAGGAGGGAAGGGCCGAGGTGGAGAACGAGTACCGCCGCCTGGTTCGAAAGGAGGGGAATCCGAAAGCACGGGAGATGATGGCCAAGGTCTTCAAGGAGGAGGACCGCTCCTGGAGAGGGTTCCCGGTAATTCCCTCGAGTGCCCTTGGGCTCCGTGATGATTTTTCGCAGCATGATGCCAGGATCGTTCATGAGGACATCCTGAATGACCTCCCGGAGATGGATGAGGAACCGAAAGGATGCCGTTGCGGAGAGGTGCTCCGCGGGATAATCCGTTCCGAGGAATGTCCCATGTTCGGAAGGTCATGTGATCCCCAGAGTCCCCGTGGACCCTGTATGGTATCACGCGAGGGAAGTTGCAACATCGCCTTCAGGTATGGAAGCCTTCAGCGTTGAAAAAAACCAGAAAGGGGTTTGTGTACTGTTCAAGCACTGGCCCGTAGCTCCGCGATCTTCATGAGCGTCAATACAACGCTGACGAAGAACACCAAAGCCAAGGATATGATGAACAGCGAGAGGAAGAAGAAGACCTCTGCACTCGTGAGTGGGTCCGTCCAGCCGAATGTCGGATGGGTCCATAGCCATGCGAAGTATCTGATCATTATGATACTCATCAAGAACCCTAACAGTGACAGGACTGAAGCGATGGTCAACTTCTCATTTAATGCATTGAAATAGCCAGACTCGCTCAGCACCTTCATCAGGCTGTCGCTGCTACCGATCACCAGGATCATGTATGAGATAACCATGGCCACAAGTATGAATACCAGGGCTGTTGGGAAATTACCAAGCATACCTTGGTATTGGTTGTATGTGTTCGGCGTGAAGTGCCAGAGCACCAAGGCGAACAGTAGCGCAGCTATGAGATGTTTAAGGTAATTCTTCTTGACCTTATCAGCCAGATCCCCAACCATAGGTTGGAGCTTCTCCTTATCTATGTTCAGTTGTATTGCCATATGGACACCTGGATGTGAATCGTTATCATATTTATTAATTAATTACTCAAATAACCTCGATGCCTCGGCATAGGGGAATACAAATATCTGCCCCATTAGCATCGTGTTTCGATGAGGATTTTGTGCTTGAGCAATGACTCTGAGATGTTCCTGCCGCCAGGTATGACAGCCAGAGCCATGAGGCCAGAGGATTGTGCGCCCTATGTCCAAGCACTCAGGTCATCGGGGTCGGATATTCCAGGTTGTGATGGGCCAGAGCCGGAATCACCTCTTCTGGAACCGTTCCAAGGCCCTTTGGCATCTATACTCAGAGGAAGATTCACGGAGGTCAGGAGCCTGCACGGATCCATTCCATTCTCCGATCTGGCAATTGTATCAGCAAGGTATGGATTGGTGGACGCGGGACAACCAGCGTTTCCATATCACTGCCCGATAGAAGGAAAGGAAGCGGTCAGTAGTCTGTATATGCGTTTCGGAATTATTGAATCCTTGATGAGGATGCATGACCAATATGACGTCATGCTGATATTCCTTCCCCGGGCGCATGTCGAGGTGATAGCTGAGCAGTGGCAGGGCGATATGGAAGGGATGCTGTTCGTGACCTCGGAGTCTTTGTTTGAGGAGTTGCGATCCAGAGGGGCTATTGTCCTTCCCCGCCGAGGGGCGAGGGTCGGTGGACACAATAAGCAGGCGATAATGGATGAACTTGAGAGAAGAGGTTGGTGCGGACGCCGGGATTTGAACCCGAGTTCTAAGCTTGGCAAGCTCAAGTGATAACCAGCTACACTACGTCCGCTTCAGTCTGGGTGAACATTTTGCCCCATATAAACTTTATCGTCATCAGACATCCCATGGCAAACGGTGTCTTTCGGGAGGATGACATCAAGCCCCGATCCCTGACGCTGAGGGCCCGTGTCATGGGTAGATAATAAATCATAGGAGTGAATTGGGATGTCATCATTCATTAAGAATCAGTGATTACAATGGATTCAGAATTCAAACCGTTAGGAATAGGTAAGGAAGTGATGAAGGCGATCGATGAGATGGGTTGGAAGATACCCACTCCGATCCAGGTGGAGTCAATACCTTACGGAATGGAGGGCAGGGACCTACTTGCCCAAGCACAGACAGGGACCGGTAAGACCGGAGCGTTCGGAAGCATAATCCTGGAGAAGACAGATTCCAGGCAGAAGCTCCCTTCGGCACTGATACTCGCACCGACTAGGGAACTGGCCATACAGGTCTCCGATGAGTTGACCAACCTGTCAAAACACTCCGGACACGTTTGCCTTCCAGTCTATGGCGGAACGGACATTGAGAAGCAGTTCAAAGCCCTGAAGAAGGGTGTGGACATAATCATCGGCACACCTGGTAGGGTGAAGGACCATCTGAACCGAGGTACCCTGAACCTCAGCAATGTCTCGATAGCCGTCCTGGACGAGGCCGACCGGATGTTGGACATGGGATTCATAGAGGACATCGAGGATATCCTTAAGAAGACCCCCAAGAGCCGTCAGACCCTCCTGTACTCCGCGACGATGCCGGAAGGGGTCAAGAAACTCGCATACGATTACATGAACAATCCCAAGGAGATCACCGTCTCCAGGGACGAGATGGTCCTTGACCTGACCAAGCAGTACTACATCCCGGTGGGGAGGCGCAACAAGATGTGGGCGCTCTGCCGGGTGATCGACGCAGAGACGCCCAAAGCGATAATATTCTGCCACACCAAACGTATGGTGGATATGCTCGTGGAGAAGCTTCAGGGTCTGAAGTACAAGGCAGAGGCCATCCACGGTGATATGACCCAGTCCAAGAGGGAGAAGGTCATGCAGCAGTTCAAGAAGGGTCAGATAGACCTGCTCGTGGCCACCGATGTGGCCGCACGCGGACTGGACATCGATGATGTGACCTATGTCATCAACTATGACATCCCTGAACATCCCGATGTCTATGTGCACAGGATAGGGCGTACCGGAAGAGCAGGAAGGGAAGGAATCGCCATCAGTTTCGTTACCAGTGAGGAGAACTACTACCTCCGGAGTATAATAGCCTACACCGGCATGGAGATAGAGGAGATGGCGCCCCCGAAGGCCGAGGGCAAGGAGACCATCCGCAAGGTGGTCGATTACGACCAGATATCCGATATCTTCGGCATGGTGCTTTTCGAGATCAACATCGGTGAGGCCGACGGCCTGAAGAAGAACGAGTTGGTGGAGATGCTGATCAAGGAACTCCGTGTCAAGGACATATCCATCGGTAAGGTGGAGATATCCAAGGAGTCCGCCACCGTTGAGGTCCATAAGGATTTCGCCAATCGTGTGGCCAAGGACCTTCCTCGGATGAAGTATAATGGAAAGGGTTTGAAGACCAAGCCTATCCAGCGCTGATCAGAGTTCGGTAGCCACGAGGACGTCGCCGACCTGCAGGGTCTCGACCTCCCTTCCGTGGAGCATCAGGCTCTTCTCCAGCTCCACATGCTCCGGTCCGATGGTCAACCCATCCTGGGAGAGGCCTCCGGATTCCAGTGCATCGGCGATCTCCACGGGGTCGGTCTCCTTGATGATCGAGACCACCCTCTTGGCATCGCCTTTGAACTGAGGCCCTATCTTCGAATGGATGGGTTTGGCGGCGATCACCTTCTCGGTTATCTCGGCGCTTGGGACTATCCTCAGATCCTTGGCCTTCAGGGTCCCCATCACATCCTCCTCATGGCCGACCAGTATGGTGGCGCTACCGCCGATCAGTTCTATGGAAGACAATTCCTGATTCAGGGCCATCTTGTTGCTCGCCTTCCAGTTGCGCACTGTGGAGATCACGTCCCGCATCAGTTCACCTATGGAGACCGCCTCAGGGTCCAGAGGATAGGTCTCCGGCCATGGGCTGGAGTGTATGCTGCGGTCGCCCTCATAGTGCTGGAAATGGGTTTGGAAGGCGTCCTCCGTGACATGGGGCATGAATGGCGCTAACATCTTTATCAGACCGAGGTATGTGGTGTAGAGGGCGAAACGGACGGAATCATCGTCCCGGTGCTTGACCATCTCGATGTAATGGTCCGCGAACTCATGCCAGGCGAATGACTCTATCTCCCTCATCGCCTTGTCGAACTGATATTCTGAGAACATCCTGTCGACCAGTTCCGCGGTCTCACTGAACCTGCTCAGTATCCAGCGGTCGGCGGCTTTCAGTTCTTCCGGCATCTGAGGTTTCTCAACGATCTTCCGGGAGACGAAGTTCCCCATGTTGTAGACCTTGTTGGCAAGCCTCTTCCCCCTCTTCACATCCTTCTCACGGAATGCATGGTCGACTCCAAGGGAGCAGGTGCAGGCGTAATACCTCATGGCGTCGGCCCCGTACGCCTCGAGTATGGGCATCGGGTCTATCACATTCCCCAATGAGGAATGCATCGGTGTACCGTCCGGGGACATGATGAAACCATGGACCATTATGTCCCTCCAGGGTATGCTGTCAGCGAGCTGGTGGGAACGCAGCAGGGTGTAGAAGGCCCAGGTCCTGATGATGTCATGGGACTGGGGACGCATGGACATGGGGTAGAGCTTCTCGAACAAAGCCTCGTCCCGTTCCCAGAAGCAGTTGTACAGTGCGGAGCCAGAGGAGTCCATCCAGGTGTCGAAGACATCCTCGCATCCCCGTAGGATGCCGCCACAGTCTGGACAGGCATCAACAGGCGGTTCGTCGATGGTGGGGTCCACGTAGCATTGGTCCTCATCCGCTGCTACGACCTTGCCGCATTCACATTCCCAGATGGGTATCGGAGTGGCGAATATCCTCTGTCGGGACAGAACCCAATCCCATTCCAGTGATTCCACCCAGTCCCTCAGTCTTATCTTCATGAACTCCGGGAACCATTGCACCTCATCGGCCCTTTTGAGGACCTGCTCCTTGAACTCCAACGTCTTCAGGAACCACTGTGGGACCTGAAGGAACTCGATGTTCTCGTGACATCTCCAGCAGACGGAAAGGTTCTGGTCCTGGGCATCCTGCCGATCCAGCTTGCCGGCCTTCTCCAGGTCGACGAGCGCTGCAGCCCGGGCGTCCTTGACCTTCATGCCCTCATACGGTCCGGAGATCGACGTCATGCAACCACATTCGTCGATACCCTTCTCCAGGGGAAGGTTGTATTTCATGACCCATTCCAGGTCCACTTTGTCCCCTATGGTGCATATCATGACGGTGCCGGTCCCGTACTCTGGGTCCACCTTGTCATCGGCTATGACCTTCACCTTCTTACCGTACAGAGGTGTTATCAGGTTCTTGCCGACCAGGTCACTCTTGTCCGAATCATCGGGATGGACAGCGACCGCTTGGCATGTGCATATCAGTTCAGGTCGGGTGGTGGCGATCATGACATCGCGGTCCTCACCCTCGACCCCGAATCTGATGTAATTCAGTTTGGTGACATTGTCGCGGTACTCGACCTCCGCATCGGCCAGGGCCGTCATGCAGCGGGGGCACCAGTTGACGGGGTAATCCCCCTTGTAGGCCAGCCCCATCTTCAAGAGTCTAAGGAAAGATATCTGGGTGATCCTACGGTAATATGGAGCATCGGTCTGGTAGTAGATGCTGGGGTCCATGCTCTGACCGAGGATCTCGAAGTGATGGGTCATCTCATCGATGAAACCGTTGGCATACTCGGAGCAGAGCTTCCTGTACTCGGTCCGGGGAAGGTCCAGTTTGGTTATCCCGTACTTCTTCTCCACTTTGACCTCGGTCGGGGTCCCGTTGACATCGAAGCAGAGCGGGTAGAACACATTGTAGCCCTTCATACGGTGGTAGCGGGCAGCGAAATCGATCAGGGAGTAGCCTGTGGCATGACCCAGGTGCAACGAGCCTGATGTGTAACGGGGAGGATTGTCTATGCTGTAGATCGGGCTGTCGGATTCAGGGTCGAAGCGGTGTATCCCCCACTCCTTCCATTTCTCCTGCCACTTCCTCTCGATGGAAATAGAATCATATTGCGACATGTCCTCTCGGAGAATATAAAAAGGATTAAAAAAGGTTGTGAGGGTCAGCGTGCGACGCGCTTACGGTTGTCCACACGCTGCTCCTTGGCCTCGCTCACCATCGCCATGAGCTTCTTCATAAGCTCCTCGGTGGTGCGGACGAGGTCCCAATCAACGGCCTTGGCGCTGAACAGCCTGCCTCCAGCGGTCAGTCTGCCGGCTATGCTGAACTTGGCCGATGAACCCTCGGAGTTGTACTTGGACACGTGCATGACGAAGGTCTGGGGCTGGAATATCTTGGCGATCTTGCTCAGCTCGTTCCCGATCTCCTTGTCCAAGGCAGGCATGAAGTAACGGTCCTCGTCCTCCAGACCGGTTATCTGCACGAAGACCACGTCCCTCTCCCGGCAGGCGGCCATCAGTTCTATGATGTCATAGCGGGTGATTATGCCCACCAGCCTGTCCTCCTCGACCACGGGGAGGGTGGAGATGTCCTTCTCCGCCATCAGGGTGGCCGCCTTCCCGAGGTCGTCCTCCCATCCGATGGTTATGGGGTTCTCCACGCAGAGGGAACCGACCTTGAGTTCCACCGGTGCCTTGAAGCCGGTCATCTCACCGACGGTCTGACGGTTCTTCTCACGGTAGTTGTAGTTGATGACCTCCCTCATACCTATTATTCCGAAGACCTTGTCATCGCTGTCAAGGACCGGTATGGTGCGGACATCGAGGTGCCTCATGATATCCAATGCATCCTCCAGCTTGTCCCCTGGCATCACGTGGTCCACGACATCGCTCATTATCTCCCAGACCTTGATCTCCTTCAGTTGGCGGATGGTGGCCACCCACTTGACCAGGTCGGCGCGGGAGATTATGCCGATGACCCTGTTCCCCTTGACGACCGGCAGCTGGCGGGCGTTGCTAGACATCATGTGCTCAGCAACCTCCGTCAACGGGGTCTCGAGGTCTATGGTAGGCACCTTGACCAAGAGGGTCTTCGCCTTGGTCTCCAAGGAGAGGTTCTTCCTCTTCATGATGTTCCCGTAGGAGACCATCCCCAGGAACTTGCCCCCTTCGATAACGGGTATCTCGTGGAGCTT
>SKGM01000054.1 GCA_007117455.1 Candidatus Methanomethylophilaceae archaeon | reverse complement strand
GGTCGCCCCTACATCATCAGGGCCGATCAGCCAGGCGCCATGATCCATGATTAAGAATAAGTTAAATGGTTTGTTTGAGGTGTTTCAGATCATACCTTCGAATTCCTCGACGATCTCGGGGTACTTCTCCTTTATGACCTTCAACAGATTGTAGACGTTGACCTCTTCGATGTCGGAATCCTTGATCGCCAGAACCAGGCTGTCCAGGACATCGTCGCTCAATGTGGCGAACTTCTCCTTGGCCATCCAGTTGCGCCAGAGCTTGTCCTCCATCCGGTCCCGCCACATATCCTCATAGGGCTTCAAGGCCCCCTTGCTGAAGTCCCCGGTCTTGGCACATTCCGCCAGGACCTTGCCGGCATACATGCCTGCCCGGCAGGCATGGCAAATGCCGCCGCCGGTTATGGGGTCGATCATACGGGCGGCATCACCGACCACGACGAGGTTATCGGCAGTCGCATCCTCGATACCTGGGCATGTCGATACCGCACCGGCGACTATCTCCAGGACCGTGCCTTTGTTCAGGCGGGGGTCAGCGGCGATGAACTTGTCAAGGTAGTGCTTGGGGTCGGCACCCAGTTTGCACTTGGTGCCCTGAACTCCTATTCCCACATTCGCCTTGCCATCGCCCTTGGGGAATATCCATATGTATCCGCCGGGCGCCGCACTGCCCAATACGAACTCACAGTAGTTCGGTTCAACATCGATGTTGGCCATGCGGTATTGGATACAGGTGTCCAGGTCCTTGAGGTCAAGACCGGTGTCCAGGCCGGCCCATCTGGCCATCTGGGATTCAAAGCCATCGGCGGCGACGACACACTTGGCCCTTATGGCGATCTCCTCACCCATGCGGTTGGCGTACACACCCACAAGCTTATCGTCCTCCACGATGGCCCCGGTGGCAGCGGTCCTCAGCCAGACCTTGGCACCCGCTTTGCCGGCCTGCTCCGTGAGGGCCTTGTCGAACAGGTGCCGCTCCAGGACATAACCGACCTCGTTACCGGCATGGCTCTCATCGAGTTTGAACTTGTGACCGCTCGGGGATACTATGATCGCCCCGTCCATCTCCGCGGATATCCACGCGGGGTCCGGTTTGACATCTATCTCCTCAAGCCATTTCTTGGACACCCCTTCAGCACATCTCAGGGGGGACCCGACCTCGGCCCTCTTCTCCAACAGGATGACGTCCAAGCCGCCAAGGGCGGCGTATTTTGCCGCCATGCTGCCTCCAGGCCCGGCACCCACGACCACGATGTCACATTCGTATGTCTGCATCATTCTCCCTCCAGGGACAAGGCCCCCACCGGGCATATCTTGATGCAGCGGCGGCACTTATTGCAGTTATCGTTGAATTCCAACACGTAATCGTTCAGGTATATCGCGTTCTGTCTGCATGAACCGACGCAACAACCGCAATGCAGGCATTTCTCATAGACCACATTCATAACTAATCCTCCTAGATCTCCTTATCTCCGCGGTTGGCTTTCCATTCCTCCAATGGGACCGAATATTTGCTTTCGACCTTGGCCCTGAAGTTAGGCCCTCCGTTGTAGGCGCAGAAAGGTATGATGTCAAGGTCTGGGGTTGCATAGTGTACCCCGCATCTCCTGACCCTCTCAACATCATAATTGTAATCGTCCTGGAAATGCATGCCTCCTACGTACATCATCCTCCAGGAGAATTCCGACAGCTTATCCTTGCTCTTCTCGTCCATAACCCCTGCCAGAAGACCTACTATGTTCACATCCTTCAATCCTTCCGGCAGGTTCTCCTTGATTATAGATTTCCTTATGATCCTCATGGCCCTGAGTTTGTAGAGCTTCCGGAAACGTGATTTCTTCATTTTCTCAGAAAGTTCGTAGAGTCCGAGGGAGAATTTCCTCACGTCGACGAAACGGGGTATCGGCGTCACAGCCCCGTTGTCATCCTGGAAAAGGTATGTTGCGATGCCGCAATGGGGATGCGTGGTGAAAGTCACCTTCTTCTCCCCCATGAGTGCGGACACGAATTTGGATACCGGTGCAACCACAGGGACCGGGTACCAATCATCCTTCCTTGCATAGCCGGTCTGGGAATCGATGTCGAAAACAAGGTCGGTCAGGGTGTACCTCTCCCTCTCCCTCCTCTCCTTCGATATCCTCCCGGTGAAGGCGACTGGCTGATAGTTGACACCTCTGACCACATCACCGTTCTCGAATGCGAAATCCAGTATCGCCCCCGCCTGGTGGTCGTTTATGCCCCTGACGATGGTGGGGACCAGAACGATCGAAGGCGGTCTAGGGAGCTTCCTGGCATTCTCGATGAGACGCACCTTCACATCAAACATCTCGCGGTCCCGGGCCTGCAGGTATATGTCATCTGTCACTCCATCGAATGAGAGGTAGATAGTATCCAATCCTGCATCCACAGCATCAGATAATAGCTGCGGGTTGTTGGCGAATGTCAGTCCGTTGGTGGCCACCTGTATCTGGGAGAATCCTAGTTCATCGGCCTTGCGAAGCACATCCAGGAACCTTGGATATATTGTGGGCTCCCCTCCTGAGAACTGGACGGCCGTGCACTTGATGGGCCTCTCGTTCCGGAGCATCTCCAACATCTTCACTATGGATTCGTAGTCAGGCTCGTAAACGTAACCCGTATCATTCGCATTCGCGAAGCATATCGGGCAACTCATATTACATCGGTTGGTAAGGTCGATGTTCGCCAATCCGGTGCTCGTGGTCATGGGGAAATGCTTCCCACCTATCTCAACGCAGGCGTTGCACTCCTCGTCGTCGCAGTTGTTGTGTGGGTCTACGACACCGATGCCATCGAAGGCGTAATCTTCCGCTTTAAGGTAGAGTTCCACATCGGACCAGTATATATCACTGAAGGGCCCGTGCTCATCACACTTCTTGTCTATGTGTACCGCACCGTCCCGTTCCAGGATCACTGCTTCCACCAACTCCTTGCACTCCGGACAGATCGAGGTCGTGCTCTTTGGCAGACCCTTCTTAACACCATAGTCCTTGGCAGTCATTATCCTACTTCCCTTTTCTCATTATAATCCATCAAGATTTAATATTTGTGTAGTCGTTACAGCTAAAGAATATGCGAAATCTTTTAGGAATCAGCGGCTTCGATCCCCTTGAGATTGAGGAAGAACATGATAGGATGATAAACCTATTGAGCAATCTCGGCCTCTCGGAGTACGAGGCCCGTGCCTACGTCGCCCTGGTGGCTTTGAAGGAGGGGACCGCTGAGGACCTGTCCAACATCTCCAAGGTCCCAAGGACTTCGATATACAAGGTGATGAGGGGCCTGGAGGGCCGTGACCTCGTCATAAAACGCCCGACCAAGCCCATCCGTTACACAGTCAACAACCTTGAGGCGGTGGAGGAGCAGATAGTGTCGGACATCCGGGAGGGGTTCTCACTTCTGAGGCAGGTCGAAGGGCTTCTCTCCGAGAAGGGCACGCCAGCCGTCATATTCACCATAAGTGGGAGGAATAGGATAATCGATAAGATCGGCGAGCTCATCGATGCTGCGGAAAGGAGCATATTCCTTGCCTCCCCGGACATGAAAGCCCTTCGCCTGGAGCACGGGGATCGCCTCACTGAGGCCTTGGGGAGGGGAGTGGAGATAATCCTGGTGATGGAACCTTTCATAAAATCCCCGGACTGCACCGAGGCATACAGGAGGGAGGGGATGATGGTCACCGACCTCATAGTGGATGAGAAGGCCACCCTGATAGCAACGCCGGACCTGGAACTCTGCGGGTTCATAGACAACCCCTTCATAACCTCCCATTTCAACACCATACTGCGCTCCAGCCTGTTCTAGTCTACAGGTAATTACCGCCTTTATCTTCTACCTCCGACGTCTAAAGGGGCATGCCCCTAGGTGATGCAGGACGGCCATACGGCAGGGATCGCGGACAGATGCCCTTCGCACTGGTGGCCGTGGTGCTGCTTCTGATCACCAGTTACTCCGTCGTCATAATCGCGGACATCGAGGACTCCGATGCCCGTTTGAATGCCACCCAGGACGATATCGAGAACCTGGAGTCGGCTGTTCGGGACACCGGTGTCCATGTAAGGTCGTTGGCCGCCTCAGTACTGCAATCGATTGCCAAGGAAGGCCTCTCACTTGAGGTGGCCGACATCGAACCCCTGTTCGGTCAAAGGGTCTCGGAGATATTAGCGGATCGTTACCCTCATGAGGACAGAGGCATCGAGAGGCACATATTGAACCATGACCTCAGTCTCAGGATGGTGCACCTGTCGGACGATCCTGCCGGAGGAGGCGGGTCCTATCCAGCATTCATCGTTGTCACCGGACAACTGACCATAGCGGTATCCACGGAAAGGTCGAATCTGACATCCGACCAGAGCTTCGAGGCTCAGGTGCCTGTGCCCCTTCCTCTATTGAACAGCATCCTTTCAGACCATCTACTGTCCATTCAGGGTGGGAGGTCGGAACTCTCCAGACTCGTGTCATATCAACTTGGTTCTCTTGCTCAATTGAGGGTCCTGAACGGGGCGGCAGCCGTCGGAGATGCCACTCCCCTTGTGAACGATGAGGAGGTGGTCTCAGCACTGGAGAGTTCTTTGGATATGTTGGAGAGGAAGAACCTCAGGACCCAGGCAGGGAGTACTCCTCTACCTGATACCGAAACCGTGGTGGATGCGGCAGAGTTACTCCTTTCCGATATGGAGGTGGTGGAGTTGGATATGAATCAGGTCCTCTCCCAATCACTGTTCTCCATAATCGACAGCACGGTGCTGAGTTGGCTGGAATACCTGGATTTCCTAAGGGTCCCGATAGGCTTCCTGGAATCACTGCAAGGTGACCTCCTTCATGCCTTGGACCATCTGTTCTACAAAGCAGGATTCGACATGCAGGCGGTCAGATATCTGAAGGACCGAATGGCCGACAACGGTCACTCTGAGCATGAGTATCGATATCTGAACCCTACCGGGGCCATGGTTCTCGATCTCCCATGCCTGACGCTGATCGTTGGTGACGAGGAGGATATCCAATCCTTTGACCTCTCGCCGGGCATCACGGTGATCGAGGTCCCAAAGGGGGATATCCTGGGGAACTCCCTTTGGAAGTCATTCTTCCCCATATACCGGCAGTCTACATTGGAGATCACCAGATCTCTTCAGGAGCTGCTCAGGGATGTGGCCCAGGGCATTTCCTCCTCCCATCAATTACCGGTCCTGGAATTGACCATCGACCCCTATGATGACACGCCCTTGCCGGAATTGATAACACAGGCGATGGAGGGGCACGAGGATGCTATAAGGTCCGCATTGATGCAAGGTCTGCAGGCCGCATCTCAGGGCAATAGGCTTTCTGACCCCGTTTCGCTAGAACTGCTGGCTTTCATAGAGAGGTACCGATACACCCTTTTCGGGGAGGACATCCTACATGAGCATCTGATAGAATCGGTCATCGATTCCTACATGGAAGAGCTCAGGGAGGGAACAACTTCAGATGGTATATCGGTCAACCTCACTGTTGCTGAAGATTTGCGGGATGGCATCAGGTCGATCATGACGGACGGCGAGATGCGGGAGCTCATAGACCAAAGTACAACGGCAAATGGCGATAGGATATTCGGCATGTTCAGCGAGGTTCTTATGGGCGATGAGCGCAGCCCATCAGGGATATCCGCCACCTTAGCCTCATTGGCGAGCGGTCTGATGTACGATGTCCCCGAACTCTCTGAAGGCGTCCTGGATACGATGTCCAGGATAGTCAAGGACATCGCCCGCACCATTTCCGTGACTCATGCAGACCCTTTGACGCCGCTGCCTGCGGAGGGGCTCACACTCCAAGACGGTTCGGGGCAGGTCTTCATGGAGAGGATGGAGTTGGACCGCGAATTGGAGATCGACCGTATCGTCGTACTACAGCCGCATCAGGTGAGGGGAGGGGCTATACACCACATAGGTTTGGAAGACTGGGGACTCGCACCGTATTCCAGCACTGTGATCGTTCGGGTGGAGGGCACGGTGGATTATGGTTTGCACTCCGGTAAAGGGCACCCCCTCATGCCCCTTACGGCCGCCATGATGCAGACCCCCTTGGATATGGAACTCCGCATATCGGTCTCCAGCGGGTGGCCACTGCAAGGAGTTCAATACTCCCCCAGCAACACCTTGGGAGGCGATATCGCACTGGAGGTGATGCGAAATGTGCTACCGTTGATGTCCCACCTTGAGGGCAGCTTCGCGGCATGCGATGCATTGTTCAGGTTCATTGCGACGATGAACTCCAAGATCAACGCCTTCGTCACCGATGTGATGTCCACATTGGCCGATGCTGTCCTTTCCCCCATATTCGCTCTGCAGGAAGCCTTGGAAGCTGGCTTGGCCTCATTCCTGGGGGACATGATGGACAAACTTCTGGACAATGCGGGCGTCATCAGATGGAACATGGACTTCATGGGTCTCAGATTGGAATTCGAGACCAATCCCCTGCAGTTCGCCCTAGGGATGTCCCGGGACATACTTCGCGCCACATTGAGCATGAATGTCAGTGATGTCCACCTCTCCGTCACGCTCCGGCTCCTTAAGATGGGTAGTGGGGATTATTATGTGCTCGGCACGGCCAATATGGCAATGAGCGATTGGTATGTGTCAATGACCTTGGACCCCTCGATGAGGGTTTTCCGACATCTTGTTGAAGCGAAGGGAACGATAGGTGATGTCGGTTTCAACATCAACTTCCCTCAGATAATGCAGTATGAATCGTTCGGTCTGCGCCTGTCCCAGATTCCTGCCTTGGGGGCCTTCCTGTCCAACATACCATTGCCTATCCCCGGTATGCGGGGGTCCATCGATGCGGGACTGGAGATCAAGTACGACGTACCGACCGCTACGAACATAGTCATAAACGAGGTGGAGTCCAATCCTCCTGGTCCAGACTCTGGGAATGAATGGGTGGAGATATACAACCCCCTGAACCGGGATGTGGAGCTCAATGGGTGGACGATCACAAACGGCAAGGGCGGTGGCAGGCACATGCCTCTGCCAGACATGACCCTGTCCGCGGGTGAGAGGTATGTCCACTTCTTCCCCACCAGGACCTTGGTTAACGGGGACAGCATGACCCTGCCTCGCGGAGATTCCGTCCTGTTATGGGACCATGAGGGGGCATTGGTTGATTCAACACCATGGCTTGTGGACACCTATGATGACGATCGGACATGGCAGAGAGAGTATGACGGAGCTGACAGGTGGGTCTTCGAAAGCTCAAAGCAAGGAATCAGCAACGGACCGCCCTCCAAAGGGGCGGACCTAGGGCAGTGGTTCGTCTCGGAGCTGCGCGCCTCGGCGATGAGCGCCATGGGAAAGGTCTCTATGGCCCAGGCCGATATGGACGCCTTCTCCGATTTCCTCCATGAGACATTGGAGACACTCCTGGATCGGATACTGCAAAGGATGGCTAGCTGTATAGTTGAGATGAGATTATTCATTTTCATGGGGGTCAGTGACCTCAGCTCCTCGCTCTCAGCTGGTCTGGAGCTTTCACTGGTCGCAGGGAGGGAGTTCGTGCTCGAGGGCCTACGTTGGATGGCCGCCTCATTGAGGCAGGCGGTCTCGGATGCATTGAACCCGGGCAACTCATATCCACAATCAACGGGGTTCCTGATGGCCGAGAGCCATATCCGATTGACACTGATAACCAGGGTGGGGGCCCCGGACTTCATGGGCAGACTCACTGATGATGACAGTTATGAGATGAGGTCCATGGTGGAGATGAACCTAGCCTCCATAGGTAGTTTGATGGGTAAGGCTCACGAGGATAGGAGAGTCGGTTTCGGAGTCATGTTCTCCGGAGTTCCAGGGGTGGTGTTGCCATCAATGTTCAAGGTCGACCCAGGAAGGAACGTGGATGTTTGGATGATGAAGGGGACGTTCACCTTCTGAGAAGTAAAAAGTTAATTCCATCAAGATTATTCGAGACCATATGAATGATCGGCCCCCTGGAGATGGCCTCGAGGCGTTGGAGCAGCGCAACTCCATGCTGGAAAGGGCAATCCTTGCCCTACTGGCGCAGCACATCATCGAGGAGACCGTCAGCCCCGGCGCCTCGATCAAGAGGTTCGAGGGTCCGGACCTGGGGGACCCTCCGCCGGGAATATGCCAGGTATGCCTGGAGCATGTGGAGGAATGGGAGGAGTACTATGTCCTGGTGACCATGGACCGCCATGAGCACCCCCTCCACCGCAAGTGCCTGGATGAATATATGGAGAGCCAGGTCCAGAGCCACGGTCGTGGCAGGACAAACAATTTATCCATTGAAAGGCCTGGTCGACCGAGATGACCTCACTGAACATAGACCTCATCAATCTTTTCTTCCAGGCGGCGCATATGCGGAGATGGAACGATCATCTGAGGCCGGTCGAGTTCATCGAGTTGGATAAACAGGCCCATAAGGCGGTGATCGCTTGGGCCCTTGCTCGTTACGAGGAGAGTGAGAACGGTGCTGAGATAGACTGGAGGATGATCATCGAGGGAGGCATGTTCGAATTCATGCAGAGGGTGATCCTGACCGACCTGAAACCTCCGGTTTTCCATCGCATCAAGAGGAACAAGGGTGAGGAACTGCAGGAGTTCGTTGTTTCTGAGTTATCCGCCATACCTGGCGTGGATTCTGCGATGATGGAGGCGTTCAGGTCCTATTTCGATGTCGATACCTTCAGTCTCGAGCGCCGAGTCCTCAACGCCGCCCACTATCTGGCAACCGACTGGGAGTTCCGGATAGTTTACGAATACAATCCGAGGCTCTACGGCATAGAGGACACACGTAGGGCGATAGACTTGCAGATCGAGGACCATTATGACCTGGTAGGCGTCCAAAGGACCCTGTTGGGAAAGAAATCCGCCGGTTTCGTGGATTTCACAGGCCAGTTGAGGTTCCAGAGTAGGTGGGCCCGGTCCCCACGTTCGCCGATGACCTCCGTCCTAGGACACTCATTGATGGTCGCTCTGATGGCATTCCTGATATCGAACAATGCCGGGGATTGTCCGCGGAGGATGTACAACAATTTCTACACCGCCCTCTTCCATGACCTCCCTGAGGTGCTCACCAAGGACATCATTTCACCGATAAAGAGGAACATCGGCGGTCTGCAGGAGATACTCGATGGATATGAGAGGGAGCTGGTGGAGGACCGTCTGCTTCCACTGCTTCCTTCCCGGTGGCATCCGGGTATGAGGTATCTTCTATTCGAACCGGGTACCAACAAGGCGATGGTCTCCGGTGAGGAGAAGGTTTTCGATGAGGACATACCCGCATATCTGAACGTGGACCAGAACGAGCCCCGTGACGGGAGGATGGTCAAGATGTGCGATCTCCTCTCGGCATACCTCGAGGCAAGCTCCTCGATCAAACACGGGATCAGCTCCAGGACCCTCCGGGACGGTAGCGAGGAGCTGAGGGATAGGCTGGTTGGGACCAGGGTCCGGGACCTTGACGTAAATGCCCTGGTCGATGCGATAGACTCTTTGGAGGTCTGATCAGCCGATGACACTCTGGCCATTCATGTAGGGTCTGAGGGCCTCAGGTATGGTGACCGAACCATCCTCGTTCTGATAGTTCTCCAATATCGCCACCATGGTCCGGGGCAGGGCGACCCCTGAACCGTTCAGGGTATGAAGGAACTCACTCTTGAGATGAGGTTCTGGACGGTACTTTATCCTCGCCCTTCTGGCTTGGAAGTCGGTGAAGTTGCTGCAAGAGCTGGCCTCTAGCCAACGGTCCCCTCCTGGGGCATGGAGCTCTATGTCATAGCATTTGGCGGCGTGGAAGCTCATGTCCCCGGTGCAGAGCAACAGTACACGATAGGGAAGGTCCAAGGCCTGGACCACGGACTCGGCATCCCCCAATAGACTTTCCAGCTCGTCATATGAGCGGTCGGGGTGAACGAACTTCACCATCTCCACCTTATTGAACTGATGGACACGGGCTATGCCTCTGGTGTCAGAGTGCCTCCCGGCCTCCCGGCGGAATGACGGGAGATAGGCGGTGTAATGTATCGGCAGATCGTCCTTTTCGAATATCTCGTCCCGGTGTAGATTCGTCACAGGAACCTCGGCAGTCGGATTCAACCATAGGCCATCCCTCTCCACCTGGTACATGTCATCCTTCATCTTCGGTAGTTGTCCGGTGCCGGTTGCAGATTCATCATTCACCAGTACAGGGGGGAATATCTCACGGTATCCCTGTTGATGATGCAGGTCAAGCATGAAATTGATCAAGGCACGCTCCAATCGTGCCCCATCGCCTTTCAGGACATAGAATCCCGAGCCCGCGACCTTGGCCCCACGGACGAAATCTATGATGTCCAGATCCTCACCGATCTCGAAATGTTCTTTGGGACGGAAATCGAAGGACCTCCCCTTCGACCAGGTCTTGACGGTTATGTTCCCTTCAGCATCATCCCCCACCGGAACACTGTTATGAGGGATGTTCGGCATGAGTAGAAGGGACTCCTGCCTTCTGAAGTCCAAGGATGATATCTCGGCATCAAGACTTTTCACCCTCTCGGCCATGTCCTTCATCTCGGCGATCTTGGCCTTCTTTTCGTCACCGGACAAGGAGGCAATCTCCACTGAAACGTTGTTCCTGACCTGTTTGAGGCGGTTTGCCTGTTCGACACACTCCCTCCATCTGGAGTCGGTTGCGAGAAAATCATCGAGGATGCTCTCGGGATATCTACGGTCAACCAGGGCCTTTCTCACCCTTTCGGTCTCCTGTCGAATGACGTTAGCGTCCAGCAATTCAACACCTTATGCCTTTTTGTCCCTGAGCTGCTGATGGGTCCTCTTGTCACTGATTAGCAGCACCGAGCCCCGGGAGTCAACCAGGACGACTCCTGCCCGGCTGCAGAGCTCCTCTCCGAGTGATGCGGTATCGCTGTCCGCAGCGGGCAGCACCTTGACCTTGACCAGCTTATGGGCCTTGACCTGCTTCACCAACTCATCGACCAGTCCGTCGGTCAGACCCTCCTTGCCGACGTGGATGGTCGGTTTGAGCTCCACTCCCCGTCTACGCAGTTCCTTCATCGCATTCTTCTCGGTCATTGACTCGCTTCTCCTTTAGATACGGCATCCTTTTGATATTATCGCAATCAAGGCAATGGATGCACACCCTTCCGTTCCGGAGCCGGACCCGGCAATTGGCACCGGGGACCATCGGCGACAGGCAGGATTTGCAATACCTTATGTTTTTTGGGACCTGCGTCCTCGTCCTCATGCCTATCCTGCGTGCAATGTGGACATACCTGCGGGACCTCTCCCGGCCTCCAGAGGATGCCTCTCTGACCGCCAGGTCGAAAAGGATCCCCATCCGGGTCTCGGCAATCTCCCTCATCTTGGCGCTGGAGATCCTCCTCTTACCCATGGTTCGCCTCCATTGACCATTCATGTATTTGATATATATCTTTCCTGGATGAGTCGCCCGCCAGCCTAGTCATGATTCATATTAGGAATGTCGAAGATGCTTGATGAGTAGAAAGATTTATATCCGTTCTCTAAATCCAAGATGATTGACAGCGCTCACCGCCATGACATAGCCCTTATATACTATACTGGGTTTGTAGGCAGCATCGCGCTTATTCAAGATCATAATTGGTGATACAGATGGCAAGGAAGCCCGCAGTGATGTACAGGCAGATAAAGGGACAGGCTTTCACTCGCAGGAAGTACATGGGTGGAGTCCCTAACTCGAGGATCAACCAGTTTGACATGGGCAACGCCAAGGAGGAGTTCCCGATACAGGTATCTCTGCGGGTCAAGACCCGTGTGCAGGTGAGGCACAACGCTTTGGAGGCCTGCCGTATCGCTGCCAACAGGGTCATGAGCAAGCAGGTTGGAGTTGCGAACTACCACCTGAAGGTCAAACCCTATCCCCATCAGGTCCTCAGGGAGAACAAGTTGGCCACTGGCGCTGGTGCAGACCGTGTCTCAAGCGGTATGAGGAACTCATTCGGAAAGAATGTGGCCATCGCTGCACGTGTACAGCACGACCAGGAGATAATCACCATAAGGTGCAACCCCCAGAACTTCAGTCAGGCCAAGAGGGCCCTGTGGAAGGCTTCCATGAAGATCCCCTCCACATGCTACATCGAAGTGGACAAGGGGAAGGACCTTTTGAACTGAGATGTTCGATGAGGCTCTGGACGGTCTTTGCTCCTGGCTCGAGGTCAATGGCTGGTCCAAGGTCGCCCTGCAGTTCCCAGAGGGCATCAAGTCCCGGGCTCAGGGTCTGATCGATGCTCTCACTGAACGCACCTCGTGTTCCTTCATCATAATGGGGGATCCATGTTACGGGGCATGTGACGTACCACGTGATTTCGAGGACTATGCGGAAGCATTGGTCCAGTTCGGCCATTCTCGGATTCCCGGCCTCCCGGTCGGTGACAACGTCATGTTCATCGAGATGAGGGCCGATGTCGGACTTTCAGGTCTCATAAATGAGGCCTTACCACATCTTGGTCAGAAGGTCGGCCTGTTGGCGACCCTGCAATATCTCGACCTTATCGGAGAGGCGGAGTACCTCATCCGTTCGGCAGGGAAGGACGTGGCGATAGGGGAGGGCGACCGTCGGATATCGTATCCGGGACAGGTTTTAGGATGCAACCACAGCAGTTCCACTTCGATCGCGGACCATGTAGATGGCTTTCTCTTCTTGGGAGAGGGGAACTTCCATGCCCTCGCCGCATCCTTGGGCACTGGAAAGTCGGTGACCGTTCTGGATCCCGTCCGCAGAGAGATAAGATCGATGGACCAGCTCAGGGACAGACTCCTGAGGCAACGTTTCGCTGCCATAAGCGCATCACAGGAGGCCGGAAGCTTCCTGGTTATAGTTTCCGGGAAGACAGGGCAGAGGCGGCAGGCCTTGGCGGATAGGGCTGTGGACCTCATAAGGTCCAAAGGAAGAAGGGCGTACAGCATCGTGTTGGAGGAGATAAGCCCCTCGGCATTGTTGCACTATAAGGCGGATGCCTATGTGAGCACCGCATGCCCCAGAGTGGCCATTGATGATGCGGGGATGTTCAGTCGCCCCATGTTGACCTTCCCGGAGCTGCAGATCGCATTAGGGGTTCTGGATTGGGAGGGCTATATCTTCGATTCCATAGAGGATTGAATACGTTACCTGTGAGGTACGATGAAAAATTTTTATATGTATTCAATTTAGCATCTGACAATGAATCTCATACGCGTCGGCAAGGTGAAGGAGGTCTACGAGGTGGACCAAAACACGTTGGAATTCGTCTTTACGGACAAAATCTCCGTATTCGATAAGATCATCCCTTCCAACATCCCTCATAAAGGGGAGACCCTATGCCGAACCGCGGCTTTCTGGTTCCAACTCCTTAAGAGCAACGGCGTCAGGACCCATTTCACAGAATACATACCGCCCAACAGGATGAGGGTGAAGCGTTTCGAGGTCATCGAGGATTACGACAAGATCGACTCCGAGACGGTAAACTACCTGATACCATTGGAAGTCATAACCCGGCATTATGCCGCTGGATCCATGATGGACAGGTTGAAGAACGGCAGCGTCACCGCTGAGGACCTTGGATTCCCTGCCGGCCATGAGGTCAGATACGGTGAGAAACTTCCCAAACCCTATGTCGAGGTGACGACCAAACTGGAGAAGGTCGACAGGCTCCTCGACCTCGATGAGGCATTGGACATCGCGGGTCTGAGTGGAGAGGAGTACGACGAGATAGTACAGACCGCCCTCCGCATCGATTCCATAATCGACAAGGAGGTGGAGGAGCGCTTGCTGACCCATGTGGATGGGAAGAAGGAGTTCGGATACGATGAGAACAGACAGCTCATGGTGATAGATACCTTCGGGACACTGGACGAGGACCGCTGGTGGGACACTGAGTCCTACGCATCTGGAGGTTCCTCCGAGGAGCTTAGCAAAGAGTTCGTGCGCCGCCACTACCGTGATACGGGTTACTTTGATGAGCTGATGAAGGCCAGGAAGGAAGGCCTTCCCGAGCCAGACATCCCGCCCTTGCCCGATGAGTTGATAAGAAGGGTCAGTGAACTCTACGTCGATATGTTCGAGAGGATAACCGGCGAGAGTTTCCGCTGAGGCTCAACCGACCTTGGCCAGTACCAAACGTTGCCCGGCAGGGCACGTCACATCCCCTTCCAAGGAGTTTATCCTGATCTTTGATCCGGCCTTCAAGCCCACTGGGTGGCAGTTGCGTCTGTTGTCGCAGCCCAGCTGGTCGCACTTGGGGGGCTCGTAGGTTATGGTACTGCCTTCCAGGGCGACCTTAACCGGTACTGTGAGCATCTGTGGCCTCTTCTCCACAACGACCACCTGGACGCCCTCATCGTGGACCTCACAGTCGTGGATCTTGTCCCTGAGCTCGGTAACCTCGTAGAGTGCCCCTTCGTCAAGGTTGAAACATACGCCCTTCATCTTACATTCCTTGCATTCGCTAAGGGAGCCCATGAAATAGAAACGTGAACCCTCCTTTGCATTCCTCCTACCGATGAGTGTGATCAAAACCATGGAATTCCTCTCCTCATATGACCTTGGTCAAGGTGGCTACCTGTTCCGCGGCCTCTTGTGTCAGGCCGTTGTCCCCAAGTATGGTGAAACGATCCTGACGGATTCTGTGGGCTTCGGTCAGGGCATGTATGACATGCTCCGGCTTGAGGCCCAGTTCCTTGGCGCTTATCGGCGCCCCTATCAATCTCAAAGCCTCACGGATACGCTTCCAATCGCCTCCGTGCAGGTACATCATCATGATTGAGCCCACTCCACACTGTTCACCGTGCAGGGACTCGTTGGGATATAATATGTCGAGAGCATGGGAGAACATATGCTCCGCCCCGCTGGTGGGCCTGGAGCTTCCGGCCACGCTCATTGCAACACCGGATATTATGATCGGCCTGATGGCGATCCAAACGCTCTCCTCAAAGCTAGGTCTGATGAACTCAGCATTATCGATTATCGTCTGGGCGGAATATTCCGCCAGTGCGAATGCTGACCGGCTGAACTCCACATTCCTCAATCGTCGGGCGAACTCCCAGTCCATCAACGCGGTAGAGTTGGAGATCACATCCGCGCAACCGGAAGCGAGTAACCTGTATGGCGATTTAACGATGACAGCGGAATCAGCGATTATCGCCATGGGGACGACCGCATCAACGGATTTCGGCCCCAGGTCTCCTTTCATTGAAGCTCTTCCCGATGCGATCCCGTCATGTGCGGCAGAGGTCGGAATACTGATGAAAGGCTTACCCAATTCCTTCGCAGCCATTTTACAGAGGTCTATCTTACTGCCTCCTCCTACCGCGAGCAGGAAATTGGCATCGATCTCCTGGGCATGCTCAAGCAAGGGATCCAGGTTCTTGAATGTGGCACCGCCTGTCTGATGGCATTGGACCTCGAAACCAGCATCCTCCATCAGGTCCTTGACGTGGTTGCCTGCAACCCGAAGGGTCTCAGGCCCTGCAATTATCATGCCCTGTCCATGTAGGTCGAAGTCGCGGCATACTTCTGGAACCTCAGTTATCACGCCATGTCCCGCAATCACGTTCCGTGGGAAAACCATGCCTTTGGCGCGTTTGAAAACCTGCTTATTCATAGGAATGGACCGCCACTGTTCAATCGTTATCATCACTATTCAAACTATCGGTGACCCAGTCATTACTCGGTCTTCAGTTTTGAATACCTATCAGATGTTAAATGCGCTGCATCGCCAAGAAGAAATGAGAGACTTTGGGATTAGGCTCTTCCGGGAAGGAGGGATTGCAAGGCGGAACAAATACGGTTTAGGGAGGAGAAATGATTTCTCCTTCCCGGAAGCATAAGAAGGTGGTAAATACACATAATATATAATACTTTTTAATTTACATTGTTATTTATGAAGAATGTACAATTAGCTTTTTATATCAGTATACAAGAGAAATGAAAATAATAACCATAAAAATCATCAAGGCAATGAACAGGATACTGAATACGCCGCCCATATACCATTTCTGCAATAAGACCATTATTTAAACCAAGCAATCACTATATTATTCTCAGGGAAGTGTTAGAATGAGTCAACGTTACAGTCTGCTCTTGGTCGAGGACAATCCGTCCCACCTAGAGTTGATGATGGAACACCTCCCAACCGATGTCTTCGACATCGACACCGCGATTACCAAATCCGAGGCTTTGCACAAGGCTATGCGCAAGGACTACGATCTGATTTCCATAGACTACTATCTCCCTGACGGGAATGGTCTGGAGGTATTCCAGGCCATACATGATCGCAATCCTAATCAGAAGATGATCATGGTAACGGCCGCCAACGATCCCGAGCTCAGTCTAGCGTTGATGAAAGGCGGGGCGCTGGATTTCATCGTGAAGTCCTTCAAATTCTATACTGAATTGAAGCAGCGCATCATTGAGAACCTGGAGGATTGATATGCCCAATGTATTGGCGATATCAGGCAGCCCACGTAAAGATGGAAACTCCGATACACTCCTCAATGAGTTCCTCAGAGGGATGAAGGAGAATGGACTGGATGCAGAGGTCTACCATCTCAGGGACCTTGATATAAAACATTGTAAGGGTTGCAACTCCTGTTTCGAATCCGGATATTGCCACATCAAGGACGACATGCAGATTCTCTACGCACGCCTAGAGGCCGCGGACATGATCGTTCTGGCAACACCTGTGTACTTCTCGGGGATGTCATCCCTTATGAAACAGATGGTGGACCGTTGTCAATGCCTTTGGGCCCGTAAAGAGGTGATGGGGCAGAAGATCGGCCCTCCAGGCAGGAAAGGATTCCTGCTATGCGTCGGCGGTCAGAGAGAGCCCGTGTTCAGGAACATAATATCTGTCACACGTTCACTGTTCAACAGCATCGATGTTTCGTACGGCGGAGAAGTACTGGTCAGCAGAGTGGATGATGCGGGTGAGATGGAGGGCGAGCCTTCTAAACTGGAGGAGGCCCGACTTCTAGGAAGCAGAGCCTAGCCGGCGTCAAGCACCGCTCCACCATCCGGAATGCCTGGGGGAACTTACGGTATGCTCTGTGCCAAGAGGTCTGACCTCATCATCAGGACTCTCATCGGACCTTACGACCGGATCCATGACCGCCATATCATATCCGGAACGGGTCAAGAATGGTATGTCGGTCATTGATATGCCTCCCGCAGGTATCACCTTCAAGCATTCCAAGAACTCCGATGTCCAGAGGTCCCGGTCCAAAGCCCGCCCGAGCGATCGCAGGTCCATCAGAACGCACTCCTCATAGCCCATGGACAACATGGCCTCCAGCGTGTCAGATGCGTCCCTTCGCCGGCCCTGGAAGACCGCCTCTCGACCATCCAGATATATCATGGGGATGCAGGAGTCGGATACCTCTATGGCCTCCTCGAACAGACCCAGCCCTTCAACGCGCAAGCTACCGATCAACGCTTGTTCCGGATCAAGGGTCAGAGCATCGAACACATCATCGATGTCCTCCACTCCAGGCTCCAACCAGAAAGGCCCTCCTCTTCTCAAGGTCCTTTTCAGACCCCCGAAATCGGCATCCCCCTGATTGACTCCCGAGATGTCCAAAACGAGTTTTGTTGACCTCGGACCATGTTGCTCTGAGACCCAGCTCAGGTAGTCCTTCCTAGGGGCCTTCCTGCCATATGGTTCCAACCCTCTGCCCCATAGGACCTCGGCCACGACCTCACCGGTACCATCGAGGCCCGATGAGGTAAGGTTGCTGAGGAGGGGTAGGAGGTGTATGGCCCGGAAGTCCCCAAAGTCACTTTCTTTCACAGCCTCTCCTGAAACACTTCGAAGTTCTGTTTGTAACTGACTGATTCGGTGATGCTTTCCAAACGATTCATTCCTGGAACAATGAAGGATGCGAAATCCTCTATGCCGAACAGACCCTTGAAGATGCTCGTGAGACGATTGGTGAGATAATGATAGATGATGTGGCCATCAGGACTGCCGCTCACCATCATGGCTGTGGCCGCCTTCCCCTCCGGGATGCGGCTTGTGAATTTTCCATCCCCGACCGGTTCAAGTAACGCGTAAAGCCGGTCGATGAAACAGTTGAAAACCCCGGTCTCAGAACCCATGTATATGGGGCTGGCCATGAACAGGTGGTCAGCTTCGAGAATCCTATCGTAGAGGATGCTCATATCATCATCCTGGACGCAACGCCCTGAGATGTCACACTCCTTGCATCCCAGGCAATCCTTGAATGCCAAAGAGGCTAGGTCGAACCTCTCCACCTCATACCCCTTCTCCTCGGCGGCAGCGGTCATCGCAACGATGGCCTCGGAGGTCCTCCCGTCCTTGCGCGGACTGCCGTTGATGGCGATCATCTTCATATGACCGGAAACTCGCCAATCTGATAAATGGTTTATGAAAATAGGTTACAGGCTCATCTTTTTATGGGCATCATTACAATGTATGAGCAAACCAATGGAAAGGCGCTGATGGGTCACTGTGCCTCGACCAGATAAGAAAGGCACATGTCATCAGAGCCGGCATAGGAGGCATTGACATGGCAACAAGGAACGAAATATATCTGTGTGAGAAATGTGGGAACCTGGTTGAGATACTCGAGGGCGGGCCAGGAAAATTGACATGTTGCGACATGCCCATGGTCCTGATGGAGGAGAAGACCGCCGACAAGGGCTTGGAGAAGCACGTCCCCGTCATGGAGGAGAAGGACGGAGGAGTCCTTGTGAAGGTCGGTGACGTACCCCATCCGATGGAGGAGGAGCACCACATCGTCTTCGTGGAGCTCATACAGGGAGAGGATTCGTGCAAGAAGTACCTCAAGCCCGGGGGTCCTCCGGAGGCATTCTTCGAGTGCGCCAGCATGAAAGGTGCCACCGCAAGGGAATACTGCAACATACATGGTCTGTGGAAGGCATGAGCTTCGAGTATGAGACGTCCAACGTGGGTGACCGCGTTGGCCTGTATTTCTGTGAGTGTCACAGCAGTCAGCTGTGCGAGAGATTCGACTTCGACGATCTCGAGGCCTTCTCAAAGGAGTTTCCACAGATCGTCCTGACCCGCAGGGACCCCAAATTATGCGGGGAGCAATCCATGGATGTCCTCAAGAATGACATCAAGGAGAGTTCTTTGGACCGGGTCTTGGTGGCGACCTGTGCGCCCGACAAGCACTTGGAGGAGTTCCGGGTCGCGGCCAATGAGGCGGGCATCAACCGATACCTGGTCGATGCCATGAACATCCGTGAACAGTTGGCGGCCATACATGCGGACGATCCCGAGGGGGCGCGGATAAAAGCCCGTGACCAGTTCGCCATGGCCATGACCAACTTGTTGAAGGCCAGGCCTGTCAGCAAAGTCTATGCGATGGTCGATGAGGACCGGTGCAACGGTTGTGAG
>SKGM01000044.1 GCA_007117455.1 Candidatus Methanomethylophilaceae archaeon | reverse complement strand
GGTTACACCGAGGACATGCACGGGGATCCATTGACCGACCCTGAGCAGTTGTGCGAGCTGCGTGTCCAGGACTTCATACCCTCGACGGGATGCGGGGACTACATGGTACGGGTGGCAAGGTTCCTCGATGAGCTGTTGACCTCATTCTACGGATTGGAGCCGTTCTACGATGTGGCATCAAGAGAGGACCTCATAGGACATCTGGGGATAGGTCTTGCACCCCACACGTCCGGCGGTGTTCTCACCCGTATCATAGGATTCATGCCCGCCAGCGGCGGTTACGCCCATCCCTTCTTCCATGCCGCCAAGAGACGCAACTGCGATGGCGATGAGGACTGCATCATGTTGCTCCTCGATGGTTTGATTAACTTCTCCCGCCTGTTCCTACCGGACCGCAGAGGCGGTCTGATGGATGCGCCCTTGGTCCTGACCACCCGTCTGGACCCCGATGAGGTGGACAAGGAGGCCCATAATCTGGACTGCCTATCGGAGTATCCGCTGGAGTTCTACCATGCCGCCCGCGATTATCTGCATCCAAAGCAGATCGAGGACCGGATGGACATGGTCGGCTCGAGGATCGGAAGCTCGCTGCAGTTCGAGCGCATAGGTTTCACCCATGACACCAACGACATCGCCGAGGGCCCGTACCACTCCAAGTACACCACCCTGGAGACCATGATGGACAAGATGTCCGGCCAGCTGGAGCTGGGAAGGAAGATACGGGCCGTGGACGAGAAGGACGTGGTCACCCGGGTCATCGACAAGCACTTCCTGCCGGACATGGTCGGGAACCTGAGGTCCTTCTCGGCCCAGAAGCTCAGATGCACCAAGTGTGGGGAGAGCTACCGTCGCATACCGCTGTCAGGTAAATGCCGCTGCGGTAACGGCCTGACGTTGACGGTGCACGAGGCCAGCGTCAAGAAGTACCTCCAAGTCTCCAAGGAGATGGGTGAGCGCTATGGCCTTTCGGAGTACACAAGGCAACGCATAGAGGTACTGGAGATGAGCATGGCCTCCCTTTTCGACAATGACAAGGTGAGGAAATGCAAACTCAGCGACTTCATGTGATTTTCTCATGAAGAAAGAATCCGGATTCATTCTGTGTCTTTAATCGATCGATGACCACTCTCAGCGGGACCATTCAAAGGATGCTTGAAAAGCGGTTTGAAATGTTGTCTGAATGAGGGCCAGGAATCCTAACATTGATAAGAAAACCGTTATATATTTACCCGAAAAATGTTGAACAGGGTTTATCGATGGTCAACGATGGGATGGGTCTAAGTGTTCAAGTGTCGATTGTAAGGTGGAGGCCCAAGGGTAGTTTTTGGAAAGCCCCATCGATCTCAGAACCTGGGTTGTGGTAGGATGGCCAAGCCCCTGGATAGAATATCCGCATCCTTCATTCCTCTTTTATTGATAGTCTCAATGGTCTGGCTGGGACTCGGTGCCGAGGGGGCATCATGGGACGAGCAGGAATCAGAGTTGGTGTCCGGTGACAGCACTGGAGGGCACTCCGCCGTGATGGCTGTAGATAGGAGTTCGAATGTACATGTCGCCTGGGCGGATGGGGATGACATAATGTTCCGTTCCAAGTCCAACGGGGAATGGGGCGATGTTGTTAAGGTGACAGATCAAAGGACCATCAGATCGATAGAACCATCCATAGCCGTAGATGGTGATGGAGGGGTTCACCTGGTATGGGTCGAGCGGTCTTATGAGCAAGGTACGGAAGAGATTCTTCAGCGGTCTCTGATCGATGGAGAATGGAGTTCGATTGTCACACTTTCTCCGGATATAAATGATGTATCCAGGCTGCCGGTCATAGCGGCAAATGAAGATGGTACGTTGCATGTTGTATGGTTGGACGGTCAAAATCCAAACACAGAGTTACTCTACAGATCGAAGACCGGTGGTTCATGGGGTCCTTTAGAGAAGGTTAGGCCAAATGGTGACGGCCACCCATCATGGCCATCCATAGCCGCAGGCCCTGGACGCACTGTCAATATCGTTTGGTACGACACCATGGAGTTCCAGGGTGCAGATGACGATTGGGGTGACATCTACCACCGTTCTAAATCGCAGGGTGCATGGAGCAGCATCGAGTTGGTTTCAGCCGGTAGTGACGCGACTTCCATAGAGGCATCTGTGGCAGTTGATGATGATGGTGTCGTTCACGTTGCCTGGAAGGATTCGATGAGCTTCCCTGATTCGGAATCATCCGTGGACGACATATACCATAGGGCGAAGACCAGCGCCGGCTGGCAGGATGTCATGCTGGTATCCTCCGGCAGTGATGGGGGATCCCGGAACCCGTCGATATCGGTGTTCCCGGACGGGGACGCCCATATAGTATGGAGGGAATCACCCGCTGCTTCGGAGCCTCAGGAATCACTGATCGTTCACAGCACGATGTCCGATAATGGATGGGGACCTTTCGTGGATATATCAACGGAGACCGATATGCCCTCTGAGCCGACGATAGCCAACGATGGCTTGGTACACGCCCATGTCTTATGGCTTGATTTCGGCGACCATGACGAATTGGGGCCTGGCAGTTTCATCTACCACAAGAACCTCTGGGTCTCTGATAAGGCATTGGTCGAGGGTGTCATAGTCGATGCGAATGGAGATCCTATGCCCGGTGTCGAGATATGGCTGAGCAACCCTGGGCTGGCTGCAGTCACTGATGATGAGGGCAGGTATGCTTTCACCATCGATGAGGGTGAGTACATCATAGAGGCCATCAAGGATGGCGAGACCATCAGTTCATTGAGTATCAACACCAAAACGAACGAGCGATTGACCTTGGACCCGATCACGGAGGGTTCATTCCACACAGTTGAATCCGATGACGACTCCATAATCAGCATAGGGCTGCTGGCAGTGATCGCAGTGATACTGGCGGGGGCGGTTTTCATATTGATGCGTTCACGATGAGTCACACGGACTGCGAATCTGGAGAACTGGGTTAGGATAAAAAAGGAAAAATTTGAGTGATAAAGGGTTTGAGCCACTGAGAAAAACTCAGACATCCAGCTCGGAGGCCATCTCACCGAAGTTCTCGAAGCCCGCCTCCATTATCAGGAGGGCGGTCTCCAGAGCCAAGGCGCAGCTCATCGAACCGTCGGTCTCGAACTCGAAGACGAACTCGCAGGGTTCGGAGAGGACCTCGATGGCCTGCTGGTCGCATTCCTCGGCACAGGTGTTGCAGAGGGTGCAGTCATATATGCGAGATACCACAGGGCGGCCGCCGACATTGTCGAAGACCTTCCTCGGGCAACGGTTCACGCACTGCATCCCCTGGTCGCACTTCTTCTCATCGATGGTGACGATGGGGAGGTACTTGTAACCGACTCCGGTGGTGGCCTGCCATTTGACATGCCTCTTGCCGGTTCCCATCTCAGCGATGGCGTAGATGAGCACCGCCTGGCCATCACTCAAGGTGACGATCGGTATCAGGGGGTCCCTTACCTTGAACGCTTCATGTCCCAGGGGCAGTAGGTCGCCGGAGTAGACGGTGCAGGGGCCTATCTTGTTCAGGGAGTACATGACGATGCAGTTGGGACAACCCTCTCCACCGCATACGCACTCGTCCCTGAAGCTCATGAGCTCGAGGTCCGTCGGTATGGGGACCAGTCCAAGCCTGTGGGCGACGACCTCGTCGAACAACGGGGTGACGCTCTCGTACTCCTTGCCGTCGGCCATTATAGGGCCCAGGTGGAACTCCACCTGGTCTATGGCCATCTTGGGGATGTCGGAGATCAGGGTCCGGCGCAGGGCATTGGCCTCAGCATGAGAGGCATCCTTGAGCAGGAACCGGCAGCGGGTCTCCTCCATCTCGATGATCTCGATCTGCATGAAAGTCGCCTCTACACCCTGCGTCCTCTGCGTCCGCCCTTCTTCTTGGTCCCATCATGGGGGACGGGTGTGACATCCTCTATGCGGCCGATGCGCATCCCGGCACGGGCCAGGGCACGTATCGCGGCCTGGGCCCCGGGGCCGGGAGAGGAGGACTTGTTGCCACCAGGAGCTCGGACCTTCACGTGGAAACCCACGATGCCCTTCTCCTTGGCTATGTCCGCCACACGCTCCGCCGCCTTCTGGGCGGCGTACGGCGAGGACTCGTCCTTGGCCTGCTTGACAACCATTCCGCCGGTGGCCTTGGTTATTGTCTCGGCACCGGTTATGTCGGTAACGGTGATCAGTATGTTGTTGTAGCTGGCATAGATGTTGGCTATGCCCCACTTAGCGCTGTTGGACATATTCACTCCTCCTGAACTGGCTGGGCTTCCTCGACCTTCTCCTCCACGGGTGGCTCGGGCTCGGCCACGGGTGCGGTCCGGTGACCGTTGTCGCCCTGGTTCCTCATCGGGTGGAGGTCATCGGTGAACGGTGAGGTCGGGTTGTACTCTATCGAGGACTCCTCTCCCCTCTTGACTATGTACCCGGGGACCGTGACCCTACGACCGTCCATGAACACATGTCCGTGGACGATCATCTGGCGGGCCTGCTTGTGGGTGTTGGCGAGTCCCTTGCTGCAGACCAGGGTCTGCAGGCGACGGTCGAGGATCTTCTCCTCGTTCAAGGCCAGAACGTCATCGAGGGTCGCACCGTCCATCGGCAGAAGGCCCATGCGGGCACACTTGCCGAGAAGCTTCTCGGTCTCGATGGATGCCTGGCCCTCACCGGCGCGGAGACGCGCCTGGAGTTCCCTGGACTGGCCACGGAGGTTCCTGAGCATGGTCTGGGCTTTCCAGAATTCCCTCTTGTTCTTCAGGCCGTAGATGCGTACGAGCTCATGCTCTGCCTTTATCCTCTCACCCTGCCAAGGGTGGGCGGGGGTGTCGAAAGAGCGGCGGGGTTTCTTAGGGTCTCCCATCTAAATCACCGCCTCTTCCTGCTGACACCGAGCGTGAGTCCCTTACGTCCGTTGGATCTGCTCCTCTGGCCGCGCACCTTGTGCCTGGTCTCATGCCTGATGCCTCGATAGCACCTGATCATCTTCATGCGGTTCAAATCATCCTGGCCTACCATGTCCAGTTCGTTACCGATCAGGTGCAGGTCAGCACCGGAAACGTAATCCATCTGGCGGTTTAGGGCCCAAGAGGGGACCAGCTCGGCGTAGTTGAGGAGGAGCTCCTCGAGCTCCTTTACCTTCTCATCAGGTACCTCACCTATCCGGAGCGAGGGGTCTATTTCGGCCTTGTTCACAATGATTTGGGCCACCCTCTTGCCGACACCTTTGATCGACTGGATGCCAATCATTGAGTTCTTGGCACCGTCGATGTCGGTGTTGGCGATGCGGACGATGAAATTGAAGTTCTCGTCTTCCATGGGCTTCTTCTTGTCGGACATTCCTATCCTCCAGTTAGTCCTGAACCTAGGTTCAGGTCATTGCCCATACTGGAAGTCCATATATAAGGATTTCTGAGGTTCACATTATAAACGTTTGATCTAGGAATATGAACTATTACAGGTAATCTGCGGTATGATAAAGATTTTTCGTAATAGCCAATAAATCATTGGATTTGTCGGTTATTTCATAATATTGTCGGAAATTAACATTGTTATGACGAAAAAAAGCTGAATATTGGTAGAATTTCAACATTAACGTACAAATTATGGAGTAAAAATGTCAATATTACCCGTATATTGTATCAATAATAAACATTGTGTAGTAAATTACTTATAAGATTGACCCGTCTAAATTACAAAAAGACGCCCGAATGACTTATTTGTCGCTAGGGAAACAATTCAATTGATTAATGAATTCC
>SKGM01000042.1 GCA_007117455.1 Candidatus Methanomethylophilaceae archaeon | reverse complement strand
CCCCACTTCGAAACGACCTGTTGGGGTTTTTAGGATTATGCTACCCGCACCCTCCTCGATCAGGTTCGACCATTGCTCCGAATCACAGCCAAGAACATTTGGGGCATATTCACCATCCAGATCGCCCTCCTCAACTTCCAGGAGGTCCAACAGCGTCTTGTTGGCATAGAGCACGTATGAGAGGTCATCGACGACCAATGACCCGAACCATGGTATCTCTAGGAACCTTAGAAAGGGCTGGTCGATGTTCTCATACGAATCCTCTGCTCCCCGCCTTCTCATACAATCTGTAATCTAGCACATACGGATATAATATTGAATCTGTCTGAATACGTAGATTGAAAACTGCAGGGATGGGAAATAGTTATCATCAGTGGGCCCAATGGGATGTTGATGGGTGACGATAAGGGTAGATGGGACATAGGGTCCATGCCTAGGCTTGATGGTAAGACCATCATCATCACCGGGGCCAATTCAGGAATAGGGGAGCAGCTGACATCAACGCTGTCCTCCATGGGCGCCCGTGTTGTTATGGCCGTGAGGGATCTCAGGAAAGGGGAGACTGTGGCCGCTTCCATAAGGCAGGAGATGGGGGACGCAACGGTAGAGGTGATGAAACTGGACCTTTCCGACCTTGGGTCGGTGGGTGACTTCATAACCGCCTTCAAATTGGAGCACGACTCCCTGGATGTGTTGATCAACAACGCGGGTGTCATGGTCCCACCATACACACTTACTGAACAAGGATATGAATTACAGTGGGGTGTGAACCACCTAGGACATTTCGCACTCACTGGTCTGCTGATAGACCATCTAATCAACACTCCGGGGTCGAGGGTGGTCACCCAGACCAGTATGGCTCATTGGAATGGGGACATAAATTTCGATGACATCAACTCTGAAAGAGGATACAAACCTTGGAAGGCATATCAACAGAGCAAACTGGCTAACCTGCTCTTCGCAACCGGATTGCAGGAGAGGCTAAGCTCCCTCGGCCTTGGAGACCCCATCAGTCTCGCTTCTCATCCTGGTATATCCAACACATCACTTTTCCGCCATGGAAGGATGATGAAGGTCCTGACATTCCCACTCATGCAAGGTTCAGGCAGGGGCTCGCTACCGGCCCTCAGGGCCGCAACCGATCCCGAGGCGAGGGGTGGGCAGCTCTACGGGCCATCGGGAATGACCGAGTTCAAAGGATTCCCTGTGCTGGTGGAACCTAGGAACAAAGGAAGGGACATGAGACTGGGTGACAGATTATGGGAACTTTCCGAGGAGATGACCGGGGTTCGGTTCTCCTCCCATATGAGGGCGGCGGTCTGCGATGAAGGGTCTTGCGGCAGAAGGTGAATAAACATGAAGACGGTGATCAAGCTGAAAGGAATGGCATGCAGTGGTTGTTCAACGAATGTAGAGAAGGCCCTCGGCGCCTTAACTGGGGTGCTTCGGGCCTCCGCCGACCATCGGTCCGGTGAGGTTACCGTGGAGCACGATGGTAAGGTGGATGAGGGTACGTTGAGGAAAGCGATAGCGGAAGCAGGTTACGATCCTCTCTGAACGAGACAACTATTTCTACCGGAGAACCGAATAATCAACCGGTGACACAATGAGGAAGACACTGGAAGAATTCCGGGCGAGGACGGTGTCGGATGAGGGCCTGGATGATTACGCCAAGGCATTCATCTTCGACATGGTCAACGAGCTTGAATCCCTTGTGAACAGCGAGATAAAGGGTAGCATCGCATTGATAAAGAGACCCTTGTCAGAACAGCTTGATTGGTACTTCACCTATGGCGACAACCGCGTTATTCCGATCCAGGAGCCTGATGAGATGCGGGACCGGGACACTGTGAAGATGTCGGTAATCCTTACGGACCTCGATGAGTGAGGGTTGAAAAGAAAAATTCAAGGAGGATGGTGGGGCCGCCCGGATTTGAACCGGAGTCAATGGCTCCCGAAGCCACAAGGATACCAAGCTACCCCACGGCCCCGTGGGTGTTTCCAGTCATCCTCTTGTTGAATAAAAGGATATTGGTCGACAGTCTCAATCGACCAGGGATTTCAGGACCGTCGGCAGGATGCCTCCGTTCCGGATGTAGTCCAACTCAACCTCCGCATCCACGCGCGACAGGGCATCGAATACCACCTCCTCACCATCCGGTCCGATGGCTCTGATGCACACCATGCCTCTGGGCCTCATATCCCCCAGGGAGATATGGTACTCCTCTCTCCCATTGAGTCCCAGGCTTTCCGCTGAATCACCGTCCAGGAATTGCAAAGGCACTATCCCCATCCCTATAAGATTGGAGCGATGGATGCGCTCGAACGACTCTGCCAAAACTGCCTTTATGCCCAGCATGTAAGGTCCCTTGGCGGCCCAGTCCCTGGAACTGCCGGTTCCGTACTCCTTACCGGCGATGATTATGAGCGGGGTCCCATCGTCCTCATAGAGGCGGGAGGTCTCGAACATGGTTGCGACCTCTTCCTCCGGGAGGTATACGGACCATCCCCCCTCCGTTCCTGGGGCCATCCTGTTCCTGAGGCGGATGTTGGCAAAGGTCCCTCTCATCATGACCTCGTGGTTCCCGCGGCGGGAGCCGTAGGAGTTGAAATCCCCCTCCTTCACCCCTTTGGAGATCAGATACCTTCCAGCATCACTATCCGGACCGAAGGGGCCTGCGGGTGATATGTGGTCGGTGGTCACCGAGTCCCCCAGGTAAGCCAAGGACCTTGCTCCTTGCAAATCCTCGATCCGTTCCGAATCCGTCCTGAGGTCTTTGAAGAACGGAGGGTTCCTTATATAAGTCGACTCCTGGTCCCACTCGAACAACCCTCCTTCAGGTATCTCGATGCCATCCCATAGTTCTGATCCTTCGAAAACCCGGGAGTACTCCTCCTTGAACAGATGGGAGTCGAGATTCTCCAGGATGTATCCCTCAACCTCCTCATCACTTGGCCATATGTCCCGTAGGTAAACCTCCTCTCCAGCAGAGGACAGTCCCAAGGGCTCTTTTTCCAGGTCTATGTCCACCCTTCCCGCGATGGCGAATGCGATGACCAACTGAGGTGATGCCAGATAATTCGCCTTGACATGTGGAGATGCCCTCCCCTCGAAGTTGCGGTTCGCGGACACCACGGCGGCAGCGACCAGGTCGTTGTCCTCGATACACTCCCTGACCTCCTTGTCCAAGGGACCGCTGTTGCCGATGCAGGTCATGCAGCCGTAACCGGTGTTGTGGAAACCCAGTCTATCAAGGTAAGGTGTCAGTCCACCCTCGTCGAGATAACGGGTGACCACTTTGGACCCCGGCGATAGGGATGTCTTAACCCATGGGCATGCTTCGAGCCCTTTCTCGACCGCATTCCTTGCCAATATTCCAGCCCCCACCATGACCGTGGGATTGGCGGTGTTGGTGCAGGATGTTATCGAAGCGATCACAACAGATCCGTCATTGACCTTACCACCCTCCCTTTTCTCAACCTGCAGGGAAGCCAGGTGGTCCAGGAAATTATCCTTTAATCCGCTCAACGGAACGCGGTCCTGCGGCCTCTTGGGTCCGGCAAGGCACGGTTCCACACTGGATAGGTCCAGTTCGATGATCTCGGTGTAATCGGGGTCCTCATCGTACCAGAGCATGTTCGCCTTGACATAGGCCTCCACCGTATCGACCGCACCTTCATCGCGCCCGCTCAGTCTGAGGTATTCCATGGTCCTCTCATCTATCGGACAGTATCCCATCGTTGCCCCATACTCGGGGGCCATGTTCGCCAGCGTGGAACGGTCTGCCAGATCCAGATTACGATAACCGGGTCCGAAATACTCCACGAATTTGCCGACAACACCTCTCTTGCGAAGAATCTCGACTACCGTCAGAACGAGGTCGGTTGCGTTGACCCCTGGCCTCAGGCGACCGGTCAACCTCATACCGATGACGTCCGGGACAGGCATGTAGTAAGGCTGGCCCAGCATGACCGCCTCGGCCTCAATGCCTCCGACCCCCCAACCGATCACGCCCAGGCCGTTGATCTGAGTGGTATGGGAGTCCGTCCCGAAGCAGGAGTCCGGATAGGCGGTCAAGCCATCGACGTCCTCATTCAGATGAACCAAAGGGGCAAGGTATTCCAGGTTGACCTGGTGGATGATACCGTTCCCGGGAGGCACGGCGCGGAAGTTGCGGAATGCGGACTGGGCCCATTTCAACAACGAATAACGCTCACGATTGCGCTCCATCTCCAGTCTCTCGTTGGCCTCTCTGGCCGCGCAATGGCCGTATTCATCCACCTGGACAGAGTGGTCGATGACCAGGTCCACCGGTATCAACGGATTTATCTTGTTGGGATCTCCGCCCATATCCGCCACTGCGGACCGCATGGCCGCCAGATCGACAACCGCTGGCACACCTGTGAAATCCTGTAATACGACCCTTGCAGGTATGAATGGTATATCCTTGCCCCCATTACCGTCCGGGGACCATTTGGCTATGTTCTCCACATCGGAAGCTAGTATGAGCCTGCCATCCTCCTGTCTCAGGAGCGACTCCACAAGGACCCTTATTGAATAAGGCATCCTACGGACATCCACGCCCAAACTTTCGCAGAGGTCTGCGATGCTGAACAATCTGATTTCCTTGGAACCTACCTTTATTGACTGGATGTGGCTGCTGCCTGAGGTCATTAGATCACCTGGCCGATGCAACGGCCAGGCTATCAAGAGAAATAGGTATTTTAAGGTTTAGGGAGGGGACTTACTCGTCCCACTCCTCGAAGAGTTTCTCAATGCTGTTCTTTGCCACGGACCAGGTGGGTACACCGCCAGTCAAAACCGCAACATTCATCGCTTCGATGATCTCATCCTTCGTGGCACCGAAGTTCTTGGCAACCTTGCCCTGGGCATAGACACAGTCGTCGCACATCCTCACGGCCACACAGGCGAGGGCGATCAGCCTTTTGGTCTTCTTGTCCAGCGCACCGTCCCTAACCATGACCTGGTCCATGTCACGTATCAATGATGCGAGTCCAGGGTGGTGTTTCTTGATGCAGGTGAGGGTGGGGGGAACGTATCCGCCCATATCTTTCTTCAGCTGGTCGACGTCCTCTTCCGCCTTCTTCCTTATTTCTTCCATGGTTATTGGATTGACTGCCGGTTTATATAACCTTAATGAGCTCACACCCTAACTTGACGTTAGGTTTTCGCATAATGTCGTATGCTCACTTCGACAAATTTATATAGGCTAAAAATCTAGAGTGCCCCGATGCGCGAGGAGCTTAGGGAGAAGATTGCTGGCGAGATAACCCTGTCCGCAAACCCGGGTCGGACCATCCGGAAATGGCGTGAGGAGTTCGATGTCTCGCAGCAGGAACTTGCATTGTCCATGAGTGTGTCTCCCTCTGTCATATCGGACTATGAGTCAGGTAGGAGGAAGTCTCCCGGCATCGTCATTGTACGACGGATAGTGGACAGCCTGATAGCGATAGATGAGGAGAACGGATCGCAAACCCTGAAACGTTATCAATTGGGTGTGAGGAGCGACTGTATAATCTCCATCTCCGAGTTCCGCGGCGGAATAAGGATGGATGAGTTCATAGCTGCGATCAAAGGCGAGAACGTGACGCCTGCGATCGAGACCAATAAATCCATACACGGCTACACGGTCGTCAACTCTTTGAAAGCTATCACATCGTTGAGCTCTGCGGATTACCTGAAGATATACGGTTGGAGCTCAGAGAGGGCATTGATATTCACAGATGTACACTACGGCCGATCGCCGATGATAGCCATCAGGGCCCACCCCCTGACGCCGGCGATGGTGGTATACCACAGGCCGGAGGCGGTAGATCCACTGGCCAAGAAGCTTGCCCAGTTGGAGGGTCTGCCGCTGGTGGTGACAGATATGGACCTGGATGAGATGGTATCCATACTGGAATCGATGGAATAGGAGGAATTCAATTGGACGTAGGTATTGTCAGTTATGGGGCATACGTGCCCCGTTTCCGCATAACGCCGACCGAGATCGGCAGGGTATGGGGGCAGGACGGTAAGGCGATGGGGAAGGGATTGTACATCAACAGTAAATCTGTCCCATCTCCAGATGAGGACGTGATAACCATCGCCACCGCAGCTGCCCGCCACATGATGAGAAGGGTCGATGTCGACCCGGCCGATATAGGGGCATTGTACGTGGGTTCGGAATCCCATCCCTATGCGGTCAAGCCAACTGGAACCGTTGTCGCCGAGGCCATAGAGGCATCCCCTGAGCTCTGCGTCGCCGATCTCGAGTTCGCTTGCAAAGCGGGTACGGCCGGCATCCAAATGGTGATGGGAATGGTCGGATCGGGGATGATCCGGTACGGGATCGCCATCGGAGCGGACACCTCACAAGGGGCGCCTGGGGACGCATTGGAATACTCAGCCTCCGCTGGCGGGGCGGCTTTCCTTATCGGGAGGGAGGACGTCATCGCAAGATTCAACGGCACTTTGAGCTATACCACTGACACACCTGATTTCTGGAGGCGGGAGGGCCAGCCCTATCCGTCCCATGGAGGAAGGTTCACCGGTGAGCCGGCTTACTTCAAGCATGTGGGGGAGGCAGCCCGTCGTATGATGGAGAGGATGGGTACGACCCCGGGGGATTACAATCACATCGTCCTGCATCAACCCAACGGGAAGTTCCCCCAGCGCATGGCCTCCATGCTGGGATTCAGCAATGATCAGGTGTCACGTGGACTTCTCACGCCTATGATAGGCAACACATACAGCGGCGCTGTCCCTCTGGGTCTGGCATCGGTATTGGACATCGCCATGCCTGGGGACCGTATACTGGCTGTGGCCTACGGTTCCGGAGCTGGCAGTGACGCCTTCGACCTCACGGTCACGGACAACATAAAGAATTACAACCGTGCCGCAGCGGTGACGATAGACGGGTTGATGGAGAACACCAAGGAGTTGGATTACGCCACATACGCCAAATACCGCGGCAAGATACTGATGAAGGGGTGATGGATTGAGGGAAGTTGCAGTTATCGGGATAGGCGTGACGCAATTCGGTGAATTATGGGACCATTCGTTCCGCCAAGTGGGCATACAGGCAGGTCTTGAGGCAGTCTACGATGCGAACCTCTCGGGTTCGGAGATAGACGCCATGTACATAGGCAACATGTCTTCAGGCCGTTTCATAGACCAGCATCACATCGGTGCTTTGATAGCGGATTACTCCGGGATGGCATCCCACAATGTGCCATCCACACGCATCGAGGCCGCGGGGGCCTCTGGATCCCTGGCATTCAGGCAAGGGGTGATGGCGGTCGCCTCCGGGATGCATGATGTGGTCGTGGTCGGTGGTGCAGAGAAGATGACCGATGTCTCGGACGATCAGTCCAATTTCATATTGAACTCCGCCGCCGACCAGCAGTGGGAGTCAATGATGGGCGCGACTTTCGCCTCATTGCACGCCATGATCGCCCGTAGGTACATGCACGAGGGTTATGCAACCCGTGAGCAGATAGCTTCCGTCGCGGTCAAGAACCATCTACATGGGGCGATGAACCCCAAGGCACAGTTCCAGAGGGCGATAAAGCTGGATGCAGTGCTACGGTCCCCAATCGTGGCGGATCCATTGACCATGTTCGATTGCTCACCGATATCCGATGGGGCGGCAGCCGTCGTCCTATGTCCCTTGGAGAAGGCGTATGAGTACACCGACAACCCGGTCAAGGTCCTGGGCACAGGACAGGCCAGTGATACCCTGGCCCTTTATCAGAGGGACGACATATGTTCTTTCAACGCCACCAAGGTGGCCACCAGGATGGCTTTGGAAATAGCCGATGTGACCATCAATGACATCGACCTGGTCGAGGTCCACGATGATTACACCATCTCAGAGCTGTTGGCGCTGGAGGACATGGGCTTCTTCCCCCGTGGAAAGGCGGGCGAGGCGGTCGAGTCCGGTGAGACGGAGATAACGGGTAGCATACCGGTCAACACCTCTGGAGGTCTCAAGGCCAGAGGTAACCCCATCGGTGCAACTGGCGTGGCACAGATAGTCGAGATAGTGGCGCAGCTTCGCGGTGATGCTGACAAAAGACAGGTCAAGGACGCCAGTGTGGGCATGGCCCAGAGTATCGGGGGTACAGGTTCCACTGCCGTCATAAGCATACTGGGGGCGATCTGATGACTGTGGCTAGATTCTGGAGGGACATACCCAGTCGCTACAACCTCTACGGTACCAGATGTGACAGTTGCGACAAGGTCTACTTCCCTGTCCGTCACATATGTCCCGGATGCAGACGTTCCAGCATCGGCAGGATGCAAAGACACCGCCTCAGTGGCAAGGGAAGGGTCCATTCCTTCTCTGTGGTGCATGATGCTCCGCCCCACATGTCCTCTCTGAAACCCTACGCCGTGGCCATCGTCGAGATGGATGAGGGCGTAAAGGTCACCGGTCAGCTGGTCGATGTCGATATCGGGGAGATAGACATAGGTATGGGTGTCGAAGCGGTTCTGAGAAAGATCGGCGAGGAGGGCCAGGATGGGATAATCCATTACGGCTTCAAGTTCGCCCCCCGACTGGACTGATCAAATCAAAACGCGCTTGGTACGTCTCAGCGATGACAGAATCGGCTGGTAGCTGACGAGCGCCAAACCCCTTCCCTTTATCGCCGGGTAGCGCACGGACTCCCCGATGCCCAACTTGTCAACGAGATGTCTGCCGTCCAGCCTGACATCAATCGCCACAGCGGACCTGTTGTTGCTCACATAGAGGTATCCCTTGCGGAAATCGATGTCAAGCTGAGGAACGAGGGAGAATCTTGCCTTTTCCATCTGGTTTATCGTGCGCTTGCAGAAAGCGATCATCTCCTGGGCATCGGAAGGTTCCCAGAGCGTGCTCAGCAATTCGTCGACGCGGAAACCTTCTGAATCCGCCCTCTCCAACTCCTTGCGGCAGGCTTCCATGGCCTCTTCCAGGCGTAACGAGACGTCTTCATCCAACCCCTGACACTGTACTGCCAGGTTGATCACCCACTCCGCCTCTATGAGCTCACCTGCAGCAACCAGATCCTCATATCTGGACAGTAGTACACCGGCGTGTCCGCCACGGTCCTCGACCTTCGATTCGAACTGTTGCAGTCTACCAAGGCAGAGTTCATGCATCTCGGAATGTAGACTGACCAGGTCATGGTCGTTGTCAGGATGTGAAGGGGGACTCCCCAGGAACATACCCATCGCAACCATGGATTCCATGTGTCTGAACCGATTATCCTGGATCCTTCTCAGTACGGCGTCCTCGAGGGCCATGAACATTCTGAAACCCTCCTCACTGTCACCTTTCGATATGGTCGCCACAGCATCCTCGAGGCGTGTCTCGACTTCTTCATCAATCCAGCCCTCGGGAGCCTCAGCCATCATCTGACGGAATCTGTCCACCCGGGGACGCAACCTGCGGTAACTGTCAAGGGAGGCATCTAGATTTATCAAATGGCTCTTGGCCAGAATATAGGCGGAGACGAAGGTCCCGTTCGATTCCCACTCCCTGACCTGCTCAATGGCGGCATCGACCCTATCGCGATACATCCCCTCATCAAGCATTGCGACCCCTCTCTGCTCAAGCTCCTCGATGGCCTGATGAACGGCCGCCCTCTTGTGCGCCGTCCTTTCCTTTGCACGTTCGATGTCTCCGGTAATGTCCGAGGCAGCCCGGAAACGCCTCTCCTCGACCAACTCCATCAGCGGTTCCAGGGTCTTGAGGTCATTTTCCAGGTCAGGTCCTGCGAGGTCCCCGAAATCCATATCCTCGGTCATCGACCGGATGAAGAAACCGATCATCTCACTTATCTGGTCCACAGCCCTTTCAGCAAGACCGTTGGCAAGACAGAACCGGCCGGATCTCAGGAATCCCCGGGCATGTTCCATGATGTCCGATTGGGAATCCACCTGGTAACCGGTCCTCTCCGCTTCCCTTACGAGTATCTGGTTATGCCTCAGCCTCTCATTCGTCATGGAGATAAGCTCACGGCGTCGGGAGGTCTCGCGCTGCAAGGCCGTGATGATGTCCAAAGCACTCTCGGGTTCTGGACCGGCGGCGACATACTCTGCCCTTTCCACCATCTCCAGGACTGCCTGTTCCTCCTCCTTGCGGAATTTGATACCCTCGACCTCATCCCTCAGTCGAGGGACTATCTCCTTGAACGAACCGACGATCTCCGAGCGACCGGCCCTTATGGCCTTTTCCATGAGGGATGATGCCAGTTTGTAATCCTCATTCTCGATGAAGAACTCCGCTTGTGGGTAGGACTCCCGTAGGGCTGTCACATTCAGGCCCAGCTCCTCTCCGGCATCCTGGATGCTGGATGCCATACGTAGTATCTCCCTTGCAGAAGCTTCGCTGCCTTGGTCGATAATCTTGCGTATCAGCCTTTTCACATAGATGTCCGCATCCCGGTATTTTCCGTCATGGAACAGCAACAAGGCCTTCTCCAGGCCCATCGTGTCCTCTTCCCGCTCCGCTATACGGGCGAGGTTCAGCATATGGCTGTACACCTCATCGTGCAGTATGCGGGCCATCTCGAATTCGATCTTGGCTTCTCTGCTCAGCTCATGCCCGCGTCTCAGGTCTCCGGCCTCAAGCTCTCTCCTCGCCCTCTTCAATTTCTCCAATTGACCTCTGAGGTGCACTCCGCCCATGGACAACTTGCCGACGTTGATGTGAAGATCCTCGACCCTTTTATGCAGCTCTTCAGCAACCTGTCTCGATATCCTATCCTCCAGGTCAAGGGCCTTGTTCAGATCCTCGATCACGGGCTGTCTGCCTATGCGGACCAGGCCGTACATCTCTCTTCGGAGAGGGGCCACATCCACATTCACGTACTCAGCGGTGGAGATCAGGTCCTTGATCTTCCTTCTGGACCTCTCCACGGCGTCGAAGAGCTGTCCAGTGATCTTCTTCCTCGCAGTCCATACTGTGATGTAAGCCTGCTCGTAAAGCCCCTCACCAATCTGTTGCTGGGCCTCTTTCATCATCTCCCGATAAGGTCTGACCTCGATATGGCCAGTATGACTGTCAATGTCCATTTCAAGTTCGGATATGACCTCTTCAGCCCTATCCATCAACCGTCCATCTATACGTTTGGAGAGTTCCTCCGCCTCCTCCACCTTGCGGTTGTACTTGCCTGCCTCGATTTCAGCGAATATGGACTCCAGTATCTGACCCTCCGCCTCCATATCAGCCTCCATCCGGAAACCGGAGAGGAGTCCTATCTGGCAGTCCAGAACCACATCGGCGATGATCTCCTTGGCCTGGTCCCCCAGTATGCCGATGGCCTCCCTGATCATCTCATGGGCCCCTTGGAAATCCCCTCTGAGGGCCATCTCCCTTCCCCAATCGGCACGTTTCTCTACCTCGGTGTAATCCAGGTCGTACTCCTGCAACTCCTCCGTCAGATCCTCCAGGTCGCGGAAGGAATCCCTCATCTCCATGAATCCAGGCATGGTCTCGCGAAGCAACTCCTCCACCTCGGAGATCTTGTCCATGGATCCTTCCAGGTCCCCGTCCGCCAGGATCATTCGTGCCTCATCCAGCCCTAGGATCACAGGACTTATGTCGTAGCCCACCCTCCTACCTACAGCAATCATCTCCGAGAGGGAATCTATCCTACGGGACACGATATCGGACTCATATGATTCCAGCATCTCATCTATCCGAACGAAGATCTCAAGAGCCCGATTGGGATCATTCTCCATCAGGAAACCCATGTCTCCCAGAAGTGCGCTCACGGTCTCATCCGTGACTCCCTTTTTAATCAATATCTCATGGCGATATGAAACGAATTCATAGGCGAAGCTTATGCCGCTTTGTAGGAGAGATTGCAACTCCTCACCTATACGGTACAGGGTGTCGAAGGCTTGGCGGTAGTCTCCACGTCGCTTTGATGCCTCGGCCTGGTCCCACATGCCTGCTATAGGGCCTATGTCCCTCAGTGCCCTCTCGACCATCACTTGCTCGGCACGCACCGAAGCTGCGATATTTTCATAGATAGCCTCTATCTCCCGGAGCGCAACACCCAATGTTTCCTTGACTTCCTCAAGCTCCCCTTTAACGTCATCGAGAGCGTCCAGTGCAAGGTAAAGCTCCGGTGACCGGTCCTCTTCCCTGATGTTCTCCTCTACTATCCTCCTCAGTACAAGACGGCTATCCAGGAGATGGTCGCGGATGTCGTCCCGTAACGAATCGGCTATCATCGCCGCCTCGGAAATATCGGTGGACATAGCAAGCTCGCCCCGATGAATACCATCCAGGATACTCTCTGGAGGGTAGGTGTAACCGAGGTCGATGATCTCCCTCATATGCAAGAAACGTGAACCTATGATCTGCTGCGCCTCCACATCCAAGGCCTTACGGCCTTGCAATGAGAGGTCCAAAGCGTCCCTGAATCTCCCCTGCGAGAATGCCTCAACCGATTCATCCAGCAATGATTCTGCATCGCTGGACGCCATCCCTTCGAATTTGAGGTTGGAAAGGTCGGTGTCCAGTCTACTTATGTTCTCCTCCGCCTCCTCCTTGGTCCTCACGGCCTTCCTGCCTCTTTCCTGGAGGGATCTTGTGAGACGGATCTGTGGCGGCAAACTCAAGTGGACACCCCGTGATGTTCTGAATATATTGCACTAACGTTTTATAATATCTACCAAGGCCACCCTCTCCAGGGCCTCCTTGGTCTCACCATCATTCGATGAGATCACCGTGTCATCCCGACGGAGCTCCAGATCCTCGATGACCTTGTCGGGATCGAGCCCCTGGATCAACAGCACCGCACTCCCCGGTCCGTCCCTCAAACCGATCTTCGAGATGGCCACCGATAGCTGCCTTTCCCCCGAAGCATACAACAGGGTCTCCATCAGAAGTCTCTTGGACACATTATCGCCCCTTCTCAAAGACCTTTCAGCATGCATCAAGGCACTCTTGAGGTGATCCATTCCATATACCGCATCAGCATCGAGCGCCACACCATCGCCTCCGCTCTGCCGGAAGTATTCGACGAAACGTTCCTTATCCATTCTCTCGCCAACGGCGCCTATGATGGACACCTCTAACATGATATCGTCCATGTTCCCGCAATCTAATAATATGTCGCTGACCGATGGTGCGGAATACTTTTATCAACTCGACCCCTCTTATCGAGCTGGAACTAATGTAATCATGGTGTTCAAATGAGTGAGGAATGGATCAAGGTGGCCGCCCCGGCCACCATCTCCAACCTGGGGCCCGGGTTCGATGTCTTCGGCATGGCACTGAAGGACCCCTATGACGTTGTGTATGCCCGCAGAACGGACGGAGGGGTCAAGGTCGTCTCAATAGAGGGGCCAGGGTCGGAAGGCCTGCCGTTGGACCCGTTGAGGAACTCCGCGGCCATCGCTGCCGAGGAGGTTCTGCGCCGTTCTGACGCCGATTTCGGCATGGACATCAAGATCGTCAAAGGGATAAGGCCCTGCAGCGGTATAGGCTCCTCCGGAGCCTCGGCGGCGGGAGGGGCCTTTGCTGCCAACATCATAGCCGGAGGCGTGCTCAGCGACACCGAGCTCGTACTATGTGCCGCCCATGCGGAAGAGGTGACGTCCGGAGGCCTCCACGCCGACAATGTCGCACCCTCTCTTCTGGGCGGATTCGCAGTCATTCGTTCCTACATGCCACTGGAGGTGGTAAGGATAGAGCCCCCTGACCATCTGGGGATCGTGGTTGCGATGCCTGATGTGATAGTCGGCACCAAAGAGGCCCGACAGGTACTCCCATCTGAGGTATCCGTCAAGGACCTGGTGTTCCACGTGGGCAACGCCTCCTGTCTGGTCAATGCGATGATGACCGGGGACCTGGACCTTCTAGGGCGGTCGGTTAAAGATGCCATATTCGAACCTGCCAGGGCTCATCTGATACCTCATCTCAAGGAGGCCAAGGACGCTGCGAGATCACACGGTGCCAAGGCATCCTTCCTCGGCGGTTCCGGACCCTGCGTCATCTCCTTCTTCAACAAGGAGACCATGGACGGTTCCAGCATCGCCGAGGCGGTAAAATCCGTCTTCCTTTCCAACGATATAGGCTGCGAGAGTTGGATAACCTCGCCCGGTGAAGGGTGCAGGGAGGTCTGAGCTTGGAGCGATCCATCCGTTGCTGGGACTGCGGCCGGGAGGTCGATGACCCGTACTTCGACAGTTGCCCGTCTTGCAACGGACTGCTCGAGGTGGTTCTGGATCTGGAACCGGTCAAGGAGCTACGCCCCTCTGACCTTGCCTCTAGGCCCCTCGGGGTTTGGAGGTACCAACCGTTCCTGCCTGTGAATCCTGACCTCGCAGTTTCCCTCCAGGAAGGAGGGACGCCACTCTATCGTTGCATGAACCTAGCCCCGGAGTTGGGGGTCAGGGAGCTTCATGTGAAATACGAGGGGGCCAACCCCACAGGGTCCTTCAAGGACCGGGGTATGACCGTGGGGATAACCCGTGCCAGAGAGATAGGCGCGGATATGGTGGGCTGCGCATCCACCGGAAACACCTCTGCCAGCCTGGCCGCCTATGCCGCCAAGGCGGGAATGGGGTGCGTGGTACTCCTTCCGGAGGGCAAGGTCGCCCTCGGCAAACTGGCACAGGCGATGTTCTATGGTGCGAAAGTGGTATCCATAGAGGGGAATTTCGATGATGCCCTGCGTACCGTGAGGGAACTCGCAGAGAAACGCTTCCTGTACCTTCTGAATTCAATTAACCCCTTCCGTCCCGAAGGGCAGAAATCCGTCCTCTTCGAGATAATGGACCAGCTCTATTATGATGTACCGGACCGCATCGTACTGCCGGTCGGTAATGCTGGGAACATCTCGGCCGTGCACAAAGCTCTGAAGGAGCTTGTGGAGGTCGGATGGATAGAGCGGATGCCCATGCTTACCGGCATCCAGGCCAGTGGGTCCATGCCCCTTGTGGAGGCATTCGACCGGGGTTCCAAGGACTTCACCGCGGAGTCCGCGCCAGAGACCTTGGCCACCGCCATCAGGATAGGCAACCCGGTGAGCGGAAGGAAGGCATTGGAGGCCATATACTCCACCGGCGGACATGCTCTCCCGGTCACGGATGAGGAGATACTCGCCGCCCAGATGGAACTCGGTCGTCGGGAAGGGGTGGGCGTGGAGCCTGCGAGTGCCGCCTCCATAGCTGGACTAAGAAGACTCATCGAAGAGGGCATAGTGGACAGGGATGAGAAGGTGGTCTGCATATGCACCGGCAACGCCCTCAAGGATCCAGAGGTAATGATATCCCAGTGCGACCGCCCTGTCAAGTCGAGAGCGACCGCCGAGTCGGTCATGGACCTGGTCCGTTAGAAATCGAAGAGGCTGGATTGGCCCGCCCTCTCCTCCCTATCCTCATCGATGGTGACATCCTCGATAGTCTGGGCGCCCATGTCCGCTCCCACTTGGCGTTTCATGGACAACGCGAGTTTCGGCCCTATCCCCTTCAATGCTGACAATCTGTTCACATCCACGGCCTTCAGGTCCTCCAAGGTCCTGATTCCGTTGTCATACATCGTGCGGGCACGGGAACGCCCCACCCCTCTTAGTCGAACAAGCTCCAGCAACTCATCCTTGACCCCGTAGCTCACACGGATGCGCATCCTCGCTATGCGATCCTTCGCCTCAGGTCTGAACATCCCTGACAACTCACCCATAGCGTACAGCATCCACTCCACCGACTCCACCCTGCTTCGGAGGTCACCCGGTCCGACAGAGAAACCATCCAGGATGGCCTCCTCCTCCGTCTCCTCTATCCATTCATTGAGCATCTTGGCCACCTTGAGGTCGGCGAGGAAGAACTCACGCTCTCCGAGGTTCTCAGGCGGGGGTATGAGAAGATGTTCGGCCATCCGGTCAAGCAGTATCTCCATGGGGCCATAATCGGCTTTGCGAAGATAGAGTGAGAGCACATCGGTGGTGGAACAGGCGGCATGCAATACGGCAAGTTCCTCCACGTCGTCCTTCCATGACTCCAATGCCCTTCTCAATGTGACTGCAGAAAGAGGGTCGATGTACATGTCCGATACCCTCTTCCCATAGAATGAGGTCCGCAGCAGACCATCAGTCTCGTGGAGCATGTCCTCGGAAAGGAAGAAATCCACCACATTGTCGACCGCCTCCCGCAGCCCCAGTAGCTCGGAATGCTGAGCCATGAATGTGGACTTCAGAAAGGACATGATACCTTCGCGGGAGGAGGCCGCAGAGGTGGCGAGGAGGCCGAGGACATGACTCCTCAGGACCGGTTCGCTGCCCAACTTGGAGAACACCATCTCGCTTTCGGCCAGTATGTAGGTCATGATGAGATGGTCCCTGTCGCGGTCATTGCGGGCGATCAGGACCGCCTCTCCGTAAGGGTCGTATCGAGGCCTGCCAGCACGTCCACACATCTGTTTGACCTCCATGACCGAGATGGGCACGTTGCCATTGTTGCTGTCGAAACGTGTGGTGTCACGTACCACGACCCTCCTGGCAGGGAGGTTTATCCCCGCGGCCAAGGTAGGGGTGGCGACTATGCATCTCACCTCCCCACTCCGGAAACCCTTCTCGACCGCCCTCCTCTGCTCGGAACTCAGGCCCGCATGATGGAACGCCACACCCGCCTCGACGCAGGCAGCGAGCTTCCTACCAACACTCGTTGATTCATCCTCTCCTTCCAGAACGGTCCTGGAGTCATCGTCGAGCCTCGATCCGCCGAGCTTCCTCATCTTCGGGGCCATCTTGGTCGCCAAAGACTCCGTCGACCGTCTGGAGTTCACGAAAACAAGACTTTGACCACCTTCCCTGACTGTGTCCTCGACCAAGGCCCACACCGGTTCCTTGCCACCGTCTATGCCTTTGCGTGTGTTGTCCGAGAACCAGAGCTCCCCGTCATGGTACACCCCCTCCCTCAATGGGACCGGGCGCCAAACGCTGCTTACAAGCTCCGCCTTCAACCAGTCGGCCACCATGGAGGCGTTGGAGATGGTCGCGGAAAGAGCGATGACCTGCATCTCCGGATTCATAAGCATGAGTTTGGTGAGGGCGACCTCCAGGGTCGGGCCTCTGCCTGGGTCATGGATGAGATGCACCTCATCGGCGATGGTCAGGGAAACAGAGGACATCCAATTGCCCCCGTGCCTTAGTATCGAATCCGCTTTCTCGGATGTAGCCACGATTATATCCGCATCACCCAGTTTCCGATCCTCGGAATCCAGGTCCCCTGTTGCGACCGCCACCTTGATGCCCAGGGATGAGAACGAACGCAACTCCTCACCCTTCTCGGAGGCGAGGGCCTTCAACGGTACTATGTATAGGACCTTACCCTTCATCTCATGGACGTGTTTCAGCGCCGCCAAGTAACCTATCAATGATTTACCGGAAGCGGTGGGTATTGCGACCACCAGGCTACGGCCTGATAGGGCGAGGGGCGCAGCTTCCGCCTGAGGGGGATGAAGCTCGACATATCCCATCGATGCGAACCTCTCCTTCAATGAATCCGCGATATCGAGTTCCTCCAACCTCATTCTACGCTCCCTTCCAGCTTAATCCTTAATGGTCCATGTTCCTTAAATCATATGCAAAGTAGAAGGCAAATACTTAATTAGAAGTCCTATTATCATAATGGATTGAGCTCATGTCAGATATAGAACATAAGGATGATAAATCGGTATCCAATTTGGATGAGTGGATCGAGTCTCAGGACTTCGAGACCACCGCCGACATAGACATCCCAGAGACCCTGGCGGACCGCGTCATCGGTCAGGACAAGGCGGTGCATGTCATCAAGAAGGCCGCCGCTCAGAAGAGACACGTAATGCTCATAGGCGAGCCAGGCACGGGTAAGTCCATGCTCGCGAATTCCATGATAGAGTACCTGCCACCGAGCGAGCTGCAGGATGTCATCTCATATCATAACCCTGAGGACCCCAATGAGCCTCGGGTGAGGACCGTCCCTGCTGGCAAAGGGAAACCGATCGTCACCGAGCAGAAACAGGCCGCCATGGCCCAAAGGCAGCAGCGCACATCATTCCTGACCGCCATAGCGGTCATGATAATCGTGCTCACTGTCGGTCTGTTCATTCTCGGAGGGATGAGGGAGCCGACGATATTGTTGATCGGTCTGATAGCAGTTGCAATCCTCTACTTCATAACCCGGTCTCCCAATCAAAGGCAGGAGATCATGATAGTCCCCAAGCTCCTGGTGAGTCACGATAGCAGTGATATGCCTCCCTTCATCGATGCCACCGGCGCCCATGCGGGGTCATTGCTCGGAGATGTCAAGCATGACCCGTTCCAGAGCGGTGGCTTGGAGACGCCCTCCCACGACCGTTTGGAGGTCGGGGCCATACACAAGGCTTCGAAGGGAGTCCTGTTCATAGATGAGATAAACGTGCTGAGGATGGAGTCGCAGCAAGCCCTGCTCACCGCCATGCAGGAGGGGAAGTTCTCCATAACAGGCCAGAGCGAGAGGAGCTCCGGTGCGATGGTCAAGAGTGAGCCGGCCCCATGTGACTTCATACTGGTCTGCGCTGGGAACATGGACGCCATCCAGGGTATGCATCCAGCACTCAGGTCGAGGATACGCGGGTACGGTTACGAGGTCTACATGCGCAACTCCATGGAGGACAACGATGAGAACCGTCGCAAGCTTACCCGCTTCGTTGCCCAGGAGGTCTCCAAGGATAAGAAGATCCCGCATTTCGACCGCTATGCTGTGGCGGAGATCCTCAGGGAGGCTCAGCGGCGTTCCGGTCACCGTGGTGAACTGACCCTGCGCCTCAGGGAGCTCGGCGGATTGATCCGTGTTGCGGGGGATGTCGCACGTGAGAACGGGTCCCCCGTGGTTTCCAGGGCCGATGTCCTGGAGGCGAAGAAGGTGGCCCGGAGTCTTGAGCAGCAGATCGCTGACCGTTACATCGAGCACCGCAAGGTATACAAGAGCTACACCACCGAGGGCGCCTCTGTGGGGATGGTCAACGGACTTGCAGCTCTCAATGCCTCTTCCAACATGGCGGAATACTCCGGAATAGTCCTTCCCATTGTGACCGAGGTGACTCCCGCTCAGACCAAGAACGGAGGAAAGATAATCGCCACCGGTCAACTCGGTGACATAGCCAAAGAGGCCGTTGAGAACGTATCCGCGGTCATCAAGAAATACACATCCTCGGACATCAGCAACTACGATATCCACATCCAGTTCGTCGGAACCTATGACGGTGTGGAAGGGGATTCAGCCTCCATCTCCATCGCTACGGCGGTGATATCGGCGCTGGAGGACCTTCCTGTGGACCAAAATGTGGCCATGACCGGTTCCCTGAGTGTCAGGGGCCGGGTCCTTCCAGTGGGAGGGATAACCGCCAAGCTGGAGGCGGCGGCTGAGGCTGGTGTCAAAACGGTATTGATACCTCGTGACAACGAACGCGATGTGATGATCGAGGAGAGGTACTATGACCGGATCAAGATCGTCCCCGTTGACAACCTGAAGGATGTGCTGGACAACGCCTTGGTCGGCGATGTCAGGAAGGAGAATCTCATCGAGAAGCTCTCGGGTCTGGCAACGAAGAGCGGGGCCGCTCCCACATTGTCCCCCTAAACAACTTAACACCCTTTCTTCAACAGATACTTATTGTCGGTCATGGATACCAGGACGATGACTAACGAGCCTTCAGGGACCTCCTTGATCATCGGCAGGTTCCAACCTTTCCATAGGGGCCACCTGCAGGTCATTGAACGTATAGCCTCAGAGTCGGAGCAGCTCATAATAGGCATCGGCAGTGCCCAGTACTCCCATACCCTGGAGAACCCTTTCACCGCCGGTGAGAGGCATGT
>SKGM01000003.1 GCA_007117455.1 Candidatus Methanomethylophilaceae archaeon | reverse complement strand
CTTACCACTTGTGTTGACTATATCTGCCATTTCCTTCACCTCACGTTGGATCCCAGGAACTTGGCGACCTCTCCAAGGGTCGTGTACCTCGAAGTGTTCAGTCTCATCGCGTCCTCGATGCGCTCGGGCTTGATGCCCTCCATGTCCTTGGGCACGCCCACGAAGACCTTGAGCCTGCGGTAGGCATCCCTTCCCTTGGGCTGCTTGAACGGTATCATGCCGCGGACGGTCCTCTTCATTATGAGGTCGGCCCTGCGGGGGTTGTAGGGTCCCTTGCGTATCTTACCCAGATCGTCGATCTGTTTGTAATCGGCGAAGGTTCGGTACTTCTCGCCGGTGACCAGGACGTCACGGGCGTTGAGGATCACGACCTCCTCGCCTTCCAATATCTTCTTGGCGACTACGCTGGAGAGCCTGCCGAGGATGTGATCCCTTCCGTCTATTATGGTAACCATCAGAAATCACCCCATTATCCTTACTTTGGAGCCCTTGGGGTTCTGTTCCATGAGCTCCCTTATGGTCATTCCCTTGCCTCCGGCGCCCTCGATGGCGGCCAAAGCCCTCTCCGAGAAGCTGTAGGCTGCTACTGTGATGTTCTTGTCTATGGAACCGGCCGCCAGCACCTTACCGGGGACGAGGATAACATCCCCGTCCTTGGTGTTGCGCTCGAGATTGCTGAGGTTGACCTCCGCCCAATTTCTCTTGGGTTTCTCCAGCCTCTTAGCAATGTCTCGCCAGATGGCGGCTCCGTTCTCCCTGTTTATGGCCTTCAGGTCGTATATGAGGGCCACTAGGTTCGGATCCGTCTTGAAGTTCCTCTTCATATTTCTGACTCTCCCGACATTGGGTAACGCACCAATAAGAATGTTGTTTATAAATCTTTCCAACATGGCAGAGGGGCACCCCTTCGCATGTTTGCGATGGGAACATCAACGGTTTATTAAAGATGCTGCAACCTAAAGGGAGCACCGGGGCTCATACGTGACAGATATTGGTAAATATGAAAGATTGATAACCCTAAGGCTCTACGGGTGAACAGATGATTAGGTTCGGTCCAGCTGGTATTCCGCTTTCTTGTAAAGGTCGTACACTTAAGGATGGTATTGAGGATGTGCACAACCTCGGCCTGAGCGCCTTGGAGGTGCAGATGGTCAGGACTAACACCCTGGACCGCTATCCTGAAGAGGAGGAGATAGGCCTCACCTTGGGGGAGCTGGAGGGAGGGCTTGTGGTCGAGCTGATCAAGGACGACGGTCTCGATGATGCACCGGTCAGCGACCCCTCTGCGGTGGTCGACGAGGAGGACATATTGGTATGCATGGGGTCAGGGGTGACGAACAGTTACAAGGATCTCCTGAACATCGGCGCTTTGGCCAAGAAACTGGACGTCTCCCTGTCGATGCACACCCCTTACTACATGGATTTGGCCGCCCGGAACGAACTGAGCGGAAAATGCATGGATTCCATACGCTGGTCCGCCTTCATGACCCACGCCCTGCAGGGTGACATAGTGGTCACCCATATGGGCCTGTACAACGGCAGGGGCAAGAAGGAGACCATGGACCTGATAATCGAATCACTCGGTGACATCATGGCCTGGTGGGAGGACAACAACATCTCCCCCCGCCTTGGACTCGAGACCTCTGGCAGGCAGGAGGTCTTCGGAAGCCTGGATGAGGTTCTGGAGATCTGCGATGAGTTGGACAACGTGGTGCCTGTGGTGAACTTCCCCCATCATCACGCCCGCGAAGGCGGTGTGCTGATGGAGCAGGCGGATTTCTCCGACCTGCTCGACCGTGTGCATGAGTATGTGGGTGGCAGGTTCCATGCCCACTTCGCCGGGGTTGAGCATGACGATTACAATGAGAAGAGGCTCACGCCGATCAAGAAAGGCGACCTCCGCTTCGAACCCTTGGCCGAGGCACTGGTCGAGAAACGCCCTGAGATAACCATAATCTCCAGCTCCCCCCTCCTGGAACACGATGCGATGTACATGAAGGTCATCCACGAGAGGGTGCTCACAAAGCGGGTCGCCAAGGCGATGCGCAAGAAGGGCAAGGTCGTCGAGGAGAACATCGACGACGAATACGAGGACGAGGAATGAGGAAATCCAACACCTATATCCTGCAGGAGATCGCGAAGTCCCTGGATGAGATCCCGGATGAAGTGGTCGATGCAATCCTGGATGCTCTGACCGAAGCGAGGAAGGTCTTCATCTACGGTGCCGGCCGTTCCGGTCTAGCCGGCAAGTTCTTTGCCGTAAGATTGGTCCAGTTGGGCCTGGATGTCCACTTCGTAGGTGACATGACCACGCCCATCGTTGCAAAAGGGGATGTGATAATAATCGTCTCCAACACCGGGGAGACCATGTCCGCGTCGCAGACAGCGAACATCTGCCGCCGTCTGGGCTGTTTCGTTGTGGGCGTCACCTCCGAGAGCGACAGCAAACTCGCCCATGCCTCCAACCTGTTGGTGTACATACCGCAGGTATGCAACGGCGATAAGAAGGAGCATGCCCCGTTGGGCACTCTCTTCGAGGATGCGGCGGTGATATTCTTCGACAGCCTCGTACCGCCGCTGATGGAGAAGCTCGGCCAGGAGGAGTCGGACATGCGTCAGAGGCATGCCATATGGGTCTAACCGCGATAGGGGTCCTGGTGTAGGTCCCAATATATGCCTAGGGCGCGGAGTACGACATTCCCTTCCACCATGTGGTAGGCCTCCATCTCCCGTCTCACCGGGTCCAGGACCAGTGCGCTGTGGTGAGGGCTGTTGAAGGAACCCTCCTGGGTGCGGACATCGGTATCGGACATGAAGCATCCGATGCCGGGATGGGAATGATACCATCCCACTATGGAGTACACGAAGTCCAGGTCGTCCAATGATTCGAATAGGCCCTCCATCCCATCCTCATGGAAACGTACATGGTACTCGCTGGCCTCCAGTTCGGTGGTCGCCACATCCCGCACCAGGGCGTACTCCCTCCCCTGCCAGGTGAACCTTCCTCCCAGCAGTAGACCCATCACCTCATGCGAAGCCCTCATTCCCGCCAGGGAATGGTTCCTCATCTTCTCCTCGGCGGTCCGCTGCACGTAGAGGGGCAGCTCATCCCGTACCTCACGGTATATGTGGTCCATGTCCTCCGTGAACCAACGATGGCTGGAGACCCTCTCCGGGGGCGGTGGGGGACGCTCCCTTACCTGGTATTCGGACCAGGAGGTTATCTTTGTTGGCATTTCTCCACTATCCTGGGTCTGGGCCTCACGATCGTCGGCCCGTGGTCGATGCGGTTGCGGTTGAAGTACTCGGCAGCGGCGGTGCAGCTGGGGGTGCCGAATGGGTTGTGGGGATTGGGGTTGGTCAGCAACGACTCGACGGATTTTATGAACGAGAGGAGGGTGGAGTTGAACGTCCAACCGTCCAATTGCTTGATGCAGACGAAACCACCGTCCTCCGGCATCATTATGTTGGGATGGAACACTGGGGTCCTCCACCTAACCCTCGGTTTCTCGAACGGGTACTCCCGGTCGATGCTCATCGTGAAGCGGTGGTTACGCCTCTTGACTACCCGGTCGCCGATCATCGATGGACCGACGACGTTCCTCATCTCCACCTCCACCTCGACCGGCAGGCTGTTCAAAGGCCCGTCGGGGGTGAGCACCGCCCCCAGATACCGGGAGCAGGACTCCAGCTCATTCTGGAGCCGGGCTGCCAGGATATCAGGGGGAAGGGGCAGTTCAACCACCCTCGGGGTCCGGGATCAGTTCCAGGACGTCCTCGTTCTTGAGTCCGGCATCGGCGACGGTAGACTGTCCCTTGAGCAGCTTCTTGCCCCGGCGGAGCACATAGGCCCCAGCCTCCTTGTGCCAGAACTCGGCTGCCCCTTCGATCACATCCTCAATCGTGGTGTTCGGGTCCAACTCCATGTTGAGGACCGAACCGTTCTCTGCGTTCCTTATGGTCACTTCGATTTCCATATCGTATCACCAAACCTTTCATGTCAACTACAGGCATTTAACATGGTCATTACATGGACACTACATCTCGTGATTCGGGCACCCAGGGTCGATATCGGCCTCCAAGGTCTGCATCTCATTCCGCATGGCGTCATAGAACAACAGGTGCCGTATGCAGTCATCCTCCCTGCCACTCAGTATCTTCAGCCCTTCCTTGACCTGCATGGATGACATGGTGGCGGTGGTGGTCACCTCGGCGGCCATCGGCGGCTCGTAGTAGGAGAAGTCGGAACCAGTGCAGCTGAACCTTCTCTCCAGCACCTGATAGTGGCTCTTGTTCATCGTGCACTGGAGGCAGGGGCCGTCACCGAGCACGACCTGGAGCTTGCCCCGTGAGCCATCGGTACCCGCATCCACGTAAGGCACACCGTGATGGCGGCTGTAGGAGTTCAGGTGCAGACGGGCCTTGATGTTGTCCAAGCAGCCGAAGGCCAGGTCGAAGGATGACCAATCGAGGTCAACATCCTCCAGACGGGATACGACCGGCCTCAGTTCACAGTCCGGGGCCATCCGGGCGGCCCCGTGGACGACCATGTCCGCCTTGGCCGCCCTGCCTTGGGCGTCCGCGACACTGAAGAAAAGACAACGGTTCAGGTTGCTCATCTCCACATGGTCCATGTCAACGAGGGTGATCCTGCCCACGCCGGAGAGCACCAGGTTCTTCACGGTCTCGTTGCCCAGGGCTCCAGCGCCGACGACCAGGCAATGGGAGCCGATGATGGAGTCCATGTCCATCCAGCCCAAGCGCCTTGAGCGGTCCCATCGGTCCGCTCCTACTGGCTGACCAATCACAGATGTTCATTGATTTTTATTGTATATTATATTATGACAAGCCTGCAGGCTGCATGCTGCTTTGGCAGCCACCGCCCAAAATCACAAAAACCATCCCGACCGCTCACACCAGGACGATCAGGTTGCCTATCCGTGACCATCCTCCTCTTTCAGTTGGCCGGTAGGCGTGAGCAACGACCTCTGGCACTTATCCGTTTTACGGAAGGGTCTGAGGCCATGATAGACCCTTAAATACGAATTCACCAATCATCACCGGGATTTCAAATGGGCCCGGAATTCAAGGTAACGCCATGGGAGGTCAGCGGCGACATAGACTATGACATACTGGTCGAGAGGTTCGGAACCAGCCACATAGACGAATCGCTCAAGGACAGGCTCGCCGGCTACGGTGAGATGCACCCGCTTCTGAGGAGGAACGTATTCTACTCCCATCGAGACCTGCCTTGGCTCCTGGACCGTTACGACAAGGGTCAAAGCTTCTTCATGTACACCGGCAGGGGTCCCTCCGGACACACCCACCTGGGCCATCTGATGCCCTGGATCTTCGCCAAGCATCTCCAGGACCTCTTCGGTGCCAACATATACTTCCAATTGACCGATGATGAGAAGTTCCTGTTCCGTCAGGACCTGGAACTCAGTGACACCCGTTCCATGGCCTACGAGAACGCACTGGACTTCCTCGCCCTGGGGTTCGACCCGGAAAAGACCCGGATAATCCTGGACACCGAATGCATCCATTCCCTCTACCCACTGGCATTGAAGGTCTCCAAGAAGATCACCTTCTCCACCGCCAAGGCGGTGTTCGGTTTCGATAACAGCACCAACATAGGCAGTATATTCTACACCTCCATCCAGGCCGCACCCTGCTATCTGGAGTCTGATAGGGAGGGCAAGCAGGTACCCTGTCTGATACCCTGCGGGATAGACCAGGACCCCCACTTCCGGGTGGCCCGGGATGTCGCCCCCGGATTGGGGTATCCCAAGCCGGCCCTGATATACAACAAGATGTTCCCTGGCCTGGAGGGAGGTGACAAGATGTCCTCCTCCAATCCGGATGCCACCATCTACACCACTGACAAACCCAAGACCGTCAAGAGGAAGGTGGGCAAGGCGTTCACCGGCGGCTGCGTCTCCGCCGATGAACAGAGGGAAAAAGGCGGAAACCCGGAGATATGTGCGATCTTCAAGTACAACTACTTCCTCTTCGAGGATGACGACAGCAAGTTGGATGAATTGACGGCCCGCTGTCGTTCAGGCGACATTCTCTGTGGCGAGTGCAAGGCGGAGCTCAGCGCCAAGATCAACACCTTCCTGGAGTCCCATCAGGCCAAGAGAGAGGAGGCACGGGAATTCATCGACCAGGTATCTTTCGACGGTTTCCGCTGGTGAGTCCTGAAAAAACCTTATAAGCGGTTCATATTACAAGTGTCATGATCCCCTCTAAAGTCCTGGAAGGCCTCAGTCACAACGAGAAGAGGCTCCTTCTAGCTCTGGGAGAAGAGGGTGGCCGGGCCAGCCCGGAGGACCTCCTCTCCGTTTCCGACTTCCAGTTGGAGGTGGAGGTCATGAACCCCGCATCCTGGTTGCAGAGTAAGGGACTGCTCACCATAGAGGAGGAGCGGGAGCGTTTCTATTCCATAGGGGATGAGAGCATGCTGGAAGGGGGCCTGCCGGAGAGGAGGGCCCTGTTCCACCTGGACTCCTCGGGAGGGGAGGTCAGCATGTCCAGCCTCTCGGAGGTCCTTCCGGTCGATGATGCCAAGGCCTCCATAGGTTGGCTGAAGAGGAAGGGATTGGCGGACATCGTCCCCAGCGACGGCGACAAACTGCTGCGCATCACCGAGAAGGGGAGGAGGCACCTCTCAGAGCCCACCCCCGATGAGATTCTGATCTCCCGTATGCAGATGGCCCCGGTCTCCGAGAATGAGGCGGACAAGGGATTGCTGAAGGACCTGTTGGGCAGGAAGGGCCTGGTCCGGGAGGACCTTCGATCCAGTCGCAGCCTGGCCCTGACCGACCTGGGCCTGGAGGCCCTGGAGTCAGGTATAGAGCTGAAGGAGGAGGTCGTCCAGTTGACGCCAGAACTCATCCAATCCGGAAGATGGAAGGATAAGGATTTCCGGCGCTACGATGTGAACACCTTCGCCCCTGCCGTCTATCCTGCCAAGAGACATCCCCTGACCAGATTGGGGGATCGGATAAGGTCCATATTCCTGCAGATGGGCTTCGCGGAGATAGAGGAGGAGTACGTCCAATCCGCCTTCTGGAACATGGACGTCCTGTTCACCCCTCAGGACCATCCCGCCCGTGAGCTGCACGACACCTTCTATCTCCAGGACCCGCCGTCGGTGGAGCTGGAGGACAAGGAGCTGGTGGAGAAGGTCAAGCGTATACATATCGACGGAGGGGACACCGGATCGACAGGCTGGGGAGGGGAATGGTCGGAGGATGTGGCGTCCAAGGCCATGCTCCGCACCCATACCACGGTCAACACCATCCGTCATCTGGCGCGCAACCCGGGTGCGCCCACGAAGGTATTCTCCCTCGGTCGTCTGCACCGTAACGAGGCCATAGACTCCACCCATCTGCCGGAGTTCACTCAGATAGAGGGCATAGTGGTGGACGAGAACGGGAGCTTCGACATGCTGGTCTCCATATTGCGCGAGTTCTATAAGCGGATGGGTTTCGAGGAGATGCGCATCCGGCCTGCCTACTTCCCTTACACCGAGCCATCATTGGAGGTCGAGGTGTTCTTCAACGGGAAATGGTTGGAACTGGGAGGCGCCGGGATATTCCGGCCCGAGGTTGTGGCGCCCTTCGGTGTCGAGCACCCGGTCCTGGCATGGGGCCTGGGATTCGAGAGGTTGGCGATGCTGACCTGGGACATGAAGGACATCCGCGACCTCTATGTCAGCGACATCGACATGCTGCGCCGCAACACCATATTCTAACGACCGAGACGGAAATGCTCGGCAGCGCGGTCCTGCATGCCAGCGGCCTGATAGGCCTCACCCATGATCCTATGCCAGCCACGGCGGTCCTCCGGAGGCGCCAGACTCATGCCCTTGCTTATGGTCTTGATCGCCTCCTCCGGCCTCCCCCCGTTCAGCAACGAACGCCCCATCTGATACAACAGGAGGTCCGCACGGTCCAGGGAACCGGCACCCGCCGATTCGCGCAGAACCTCCTGGAGCATGGTAAGCGAATCCTCATGTCTCCCCAGTCCGCAAAGGACCTCCGCCATCCGGCAATGGAGCTCGACGGACGGGCTCCCCATCATCTCCTTCGCCTCATCCAAGGCCTCCAGGGCCTCCTCCAACCTGCCCTCCCGGGAGAGCATCTCTCCCTCCAGTAGCAAGGCGGTGCATTGGTCCCCGGAGCCCGAGACGCTGGTGATCATGTCCCTGCAGCGGCTCCAGTCAGAGGTCGACATGGCGACCCGGGCCTGAAGCTCCCAGACCCGCGGCCGGTGCCTTTCCGGGACATCGGTCAGAAGGGCGAGGTCATCGTTGAGGGTGGCGTCCGCAACCTTGAGCAACTCCTCGCCCTTGGAGGAGATGAGCATGGCGGCCTCGCGGAGACGTCCCGCCCTGGCGAGGTGATGCAGGCGACCGCGGTAGTCCTTGGTCCTCAGACATTCATCGGCAGCCCGACTGTGGCATTCCCGCAGGGCAGCAGGGTCGGCCAAGGTCGGAACGGCTTCCCGCATGTTCTCCGGGACCCAAGCCCGACCATCATCGTCCACAGGCACCAGTCTGAGACCTGTCTCGCCGATCACCGCAGGGTCGAAGGGCCCACGGAACACGCAGGCCAGGGTGAAGACCGACCTCTCATCCTCGGTCAACGAATCCCAGAAGACGACGGGGTCGCAGCGGGCGAGGTCGAGCAGGGATGACACGTCTATGCCCTCCTCCTCGGCGAAGTTCCGTATCTGCTCCGCCCGGGACATCCCCGCAGAGGTCAGGTTGTAGACCTTCCTCCTCTGACGGCTGCCCTTTATATGGGCCAGGCCTTCGGTGACCATTCCCGTCTCCTTCAACTTCTTCAATTCTATGGCGGCATGCGCACGGGAGATCCTCACCGCCTGGGATATGCCGTTCTGGCTGACATCCACAGGGGCGCTGTATTCATCACAATGGCCGATGAATCGGCCCAGGTGCACGATGATCCTCTCTGCTACGGTAAGTCCGGTCATCTCACTCACATATAATTCGCAGTGAGATGTATATAATCCGCACCCTACATCGACACTACATACGGAAAACCGTTATCATCTTTGAGCCGGTTCAAGGGGCATGCGCCTCTTGGTCAGCAGTGAGGAGGACATCGCCTCCCGCAACATGCGGCAACTCCTTCTGGAGAAGAGGGAATGGGAGGAGGTGGACGGCGGCGATTTCGGTACCGGCCGGCTCCAGGTCACCGACGGAATGGCCATGGTGACCATCGATGACATCCATATCTACGAGGACGACCTCGACCGCAGGGCACAGGATGTCCTGGGCGAAACGGTCGATGATGTGATATTCCTCTCCCGGCACAAAGCGGCCTCCGCCATCCCCACTCTGACAGTGCACCCCATCGGCAACTGGTCCGAGGCCTCCTTCGGAGGGAGGGACGGTATGCTTGTTCCTGCGGCGCCCCACCTGATGAACGGACTGCTGCGCAAGGTCTCGGAATACGGTAGCGGACTGCCGTTCCAGATATCGTTCGAGGTCACCCATCATGGTCCATGGTTGGAGACGCCCACCGTCTACATCGAGATAGGCAGTGAGGAATCACAGTGGGGTCACATGGGGGCGGCGGAATGCCTGACCGATGCCATACTGGATGTGGTGGAGGAGGACAACCCGGTACTGATAGGGATAGGGGGAGGGCACTACGGCCCCCGATTCACCGACATCTGCCTCACGAGAAGGGCGGACTTCGGCCACATGGTCCCCGCCCATGCGTTGGATGGTGCGGATGAGGAAGCGGTGCGGTCCATGGTGCGGAAGGCCATGGATGCCAGCGGCGCCGAGGCGGCCTATATGCACCGCAAGTCGATGAAACGCTCCCGGGCCTCGATGATATCCGCGGTCCTGGAGGACATGGACATCCCCCTCCTACGTTCCGATGACCTCGAGCCTAGGGGCTGACGACGGTCCCTTTCACCGGCCTTCCCAGTATGGCCGACTCCAGGTCATTGAGGTCCCGCCCGGACACGATGATTATGCTTATACCCTCCTCAGCGGCGATCCCCACTCCCTTGGGGTCGAAGACCGAGCTGCGGCCAGCATCATGCTGGGAGTAGACCAGTTCGGCCAGTCTGGATATGCTGAGCTCTCTGAACCTCTGCGCATCGGGATTGACCTTGGGATCCTCGGAGTAGACCGCATCCACGGCGGTGGCGTTGATAACCTTGGAGGCACCCACCTCCCTGGCGAGCATGGTGGCGACGGCATCCGTGGTGTGTCCCGGAACCGTCCCGCCCATCACCATCACCTTACCCTCGGTGCAGAGGGCGGCGGCATCCTCCACGGTGTCCGGGGCGCCTTCGACAGCCACATCGCCCAGGGCGATCCGCAGCAGTGCGGCGTTCACCCTGGTTATCATGATGCCCATGGTGTCCAGCTGTTCGACGCTTCCCCCCAGGGCCCGACCGGTCTCGGAGTAGTACCGTGATATCCTCCCGCCGCCACAGACCACCATCATGGCCCGTCCCGGCGCAGCGGAACGGAGCATTTTCGAAAGTTCAACGATATAGGATGAGTCACCCTCTCCCGGGATTAGTATGGACCCTCCGATGGACACCACTATCTTTTCCATGATATCACCAATAGCTTTATACGGGATTCCCTTTCTCTAAAAAAAATAATGGGTTGGTTTTTAAATGGGCGATGAGGTTTCTGTTGAACGCGCGCGTTATGACTTCAAGAAGGCCATGCAGGACATTGTGGACCTGCGAGGTCGAGGGACCGAGCTGATATCGGTCTACGTCCCGGCGCACAAGCAGATATCCGATGTGACCTCCTATCTGCGCAATGAGTACTCCCAATCCACGAACATCAAGAGCAAGAGCACCCGCAAGAACGTCATGGGTGCCATAGAGTCCATAATGGCCCGGCTGAAGACCTTCAAGACCGTTCCCGAGAACGGTCTGGTGCTGTTCTGCGGCGAGGTAGCCGCCGGAGGGGACCAGACAAGGATGGTCCAGTATGTGCTGGAGCCGCCGGAGCCGATGACCGTGTTCCTGTACCGTTGCGACTCCACGTTCTTCATAGAACCCTTGACCGACATGCTCCGGGAGAAGAAGTCCTATGGCCTGATAGTCATGGACCGTTCGGAGGCGAGCATCGGGCTGCTCATAGGTAAGAAGGTCAACCTGATCAAGAACTTCGACTCCCAGGTGCCCAGGAAGCACCGCCAGGGAGGTCAGTCCGCCCAGCGTTTCGAGCGGTTGATCGAACTCGCCGCCCACGAGTTCTTCAAGAAGATAGCGAACAACGCCGAGGAGGCCTTCCTGGAGAGGGAGGACCTGCAAGGCATAATCGTCGGCGGCCCTGGAGCCACCAAGGACTTCTTCGTCAAGGAGGGGTACCTGCACCATGAGCTGCAGAAGAAGGTCGTGGACACCTTCGACACCGGCTACACCGATGAGTACGGCCTCAAGGAGTTGGTCACCAACGCCGCCGCGGCGCTGCACGACATGGACCTGATGCGGGAGAAGGATCTGATACAACGTCTCCTCTCGGAGATCAGGAAGCAGGATGGGGGACTGTCGGCCTATGGTGAGGACCACGTGAGGGAACTGTTGATCGCCGGGGCGGTGGACACCCTGCTGGTCTCAGAGGGTCTGGACCTGAAAAGGGTCAAGCTGACCTGCAACAACGGCCATGTGAAGGAGTTCACCACCAAGAACCCACCTTCCAAGCCCTCCTGCGACCAGTGCGACTCTCCTGTCGAGGACGTCGAGGAGATGGACCTGGTGGACCATTTCTTCGAGCTCTCGGAGACCGTGGGTTCCAAGCTGGAACTCATATCCGCAGACTCCGAGGAGGGTGAGATGTTGATCAAGGCCTTCGGAGGCGTGGCCGCACTCCTCCGTTTCCAGGTGATGATGTGATGACCGTCAGGGAGCGGTTCCGGGAGGCCGTGGAGGAGAAGGTGCGGAAGGCTCTGGAGGGCATGGGCTGTGACGCCTGCTTCGAGGTGGAGACCCCATCCTCCGGCGTGGCCGACATAGCGGTGCCCTGTTTCCCGCTGGCGAAGGTCTTGCGCAAGGCTCCTCAAGCCATAGCGGCCGAGCTCTGCGGGATGATCGAGTGCGACGGGCCGGTCTGTGAGGTCAAGGACGTCAACGGCTACCTGAACTTCTTCATCGACCAGGATGTGCTGGTGCGCGAGACCCTGCAGGAGATAGTCTCCGCCAAGGAGGATTATGGACGGCATCCATCCAAGGGGGTGAAGGTGAATGTGGAGCACACATCCATCAATCCCACCGGGCCGATACACGTGGGAAGGGCACGTAACCCGATAATCGGTGACACCCTCTCCCGCTGCCTGCGTCGCTGCGGTTATGAGGTGGAGGCCGAGTACTACGTGAACGATGTCGGGAAACAGGTCGTCCTGCTCACATGGGGGGTGAGGAACCTGCCGGAATCGGATGTGGATGGTTCCGACCGTGCCAAGAACGACCATCGCCTCGTACCCTACTACCGCCGCGCGAACCAGATGATGGAAGAGGACGAAAACGTCCGGGCGGAGATCTCCTCCATGCTGCAGCGGTTCGAGACCGGCGACCAAGAGGTAATCGACCAGGTGAGGGAGGTCACCGAGATGATGCTCGATGGACTCCGGGAGACATTGGACAGCATCGACGTCCGTCTTGACCGTTACACCTGGGAGTCGCAGTACATAGCGGACGGATCGGCTAGGAAGGTCGTGGAGTCCCTCAAACAGTCGCCATACTGCGGTGACAACGACGGCTCCGCCTACCTGGAGTTGAAGGACTTCGGCATCCACGGGAAGAACACCCGTTTCACATTCACCCGCAGCGACGGTACGACGCTGTACACCACCAGGGACCTGGCCTATCACTTGGACAAATTCCGCCGCGCCGACCGGGCGGTGGACGTCCTGGGGGAGGACCAGAAGCTCGGCAGCCAGCAGCTGACCGCCGCCCTGGAGATACTGGGGTCGGAGAAGAAGCCGGAGGCCATGTTCTACTCCTTCGTCTCTCTGCCCGAGGGCAAGATGTCCACCCGCCGCGGTACCGTCGTGTACCTCGACGACCTGATCGACGAGGCGGTGGAGAGGGCCTACGAGGAGGTGAAGTCCAGGCGTGACGACCTCAGCGAAGAGGAGATGAGGGGGATCGCAAGGGTCATCGGCGTTGGCGCGGTCCGGTACAACATCGTACGGGTCCAACCGGAGAAGAAGATGGTCTTCCGTTGGGAGGACGCCATGAACTTCGACGGCAACAGCGCCCCGTTCCTGCAGTACTCCCACGCCCGTGCCTGCTCCATCCTGCGCAAGGCGGGGGAGTTCACCAGGACGGCTGACGAGACGCTCCTCACCGATGAATACGAGCGGAGGCTGGTATCGGCCCTCTCACTGTTCCCGGAGGTAATCCGGGACTGCGGTGAGAACAAGAGGATACACATGCTGCCGTCCTACGCCCATGAGCTGGCCTCCGCCTTCAACCAGTTCTACGCGGTGGTGCCCGTCCTCAACTCGGGTGACCTGCGTGATGCCAGACTGACCTTGGTGGACTGCGCCCGCGTGGTCCTCAAGGAGACGTTGGACACCTTGGGCATCGTGGCTCCGGAGGGGATGTGATATGAATATCCGCAACATGAGGATGAAGGACCTGGTCGCGGTACGCGACCTGGAGCTCCAATGCGTGCGCGAGTACTTCGAGAAGATCATGGAGAACCGTTGGGAGGAACTGCCCTCGGAATGGGTGGACAACCTGGGCGCCAGCAACCCCCGTTCATACCGCCATCATGTCGAAGGCGGACTGTGTCTCGTGGCCGAGGAGGACGGTGACGTGGTGGGATTCATCTTCGCCCAGATGCTGCACCATGTTTACAACGTGGAGAACATGGCGTGGATTGAGAACATGGGCGTCCATCCCTACTACCGCCGCACCGGCATAGGCTACCGATTGCTGGAGGCATGCATCGACGAGGCGCAGAGGCAAGGGGCCACAGTGGTGCACAGCGCCATACAGCCGGACAACATACCCTCTTTGATGATGCATCGCAAACTAGGGTTCTTCACCGATACCCGTGAGGTAGCCCTTCTCGACCTCAGCGAGCGCAAGGTCAACGTCCCCAAATGAAGTCCTCATCCCCGTAACGACGGCGGAGGAGCTCTCCGGCCCGAACACCCTCCCACTCCGTGGGTCGGCCGTTCGAGGCCTCCAGGTTCAAGGTGGCGGCGAAAGATTCCACCAAGGCATCCATGGCCTCCTGAAGATCGACCTCCCTGCCGAGGATCTCCGACAACGAACCGACCTTGGTCGCGTCCGTTCTCAGCACATCCATCCCCTGCGCGGGACTCAGTATTATCGTGCCTTGCAACGCCACTGCTGATGCGGAACGCAGCTGGGAGTTCCCCGAGACCTTCAATCCTCTCACCAGGACGTCATTGGGCTCCTTCAGCACCGGCGTCACTCCTAGTACGGATATTGCTTGGGCAACGACGGCGCAGGCGAGTCTCAGACATGCGTCCCGTCCTTGGGGGAGCAGGCCTTTCTCGACCGCCAATGTGTATATCAACTGCCCCTCATCATTGAATATCGTCCCTCCCCCGCTCATACGCCGCAGTACGGCGACGCCCCTTTCAGCGGCAGCCTGACGGTCCACGGACTCCGAGGGCTGGAAATATCCCAGGGATACGGTGGGAGGTCTTCGGTAAATATGCAGGGTAGATGTTGACACCCCGAGCCTTACGGCATCCACCAGGGCATGGTCCAATGCGGCCGACCAATGCGGTTCAAGGACTCCGCTGTCTATAACCCTGAGGGACATGAAAAAGGGGAAAAGGGTTGGAGTGTAAATGGTTTAGGCTGTGCTCAGCGCCTCTTCTTACCCCTGGACTGAGAGGACCTCTGCTGCTGGGAAGGCCTCTTCCTGGGCTCCTCCAGCATCTCGAAGTCCTCGACCGGGGGCTTCTCGACCTTGGCCGGGGCGGAGAACTGGTCCTTACCGCCCTTGAGGTTGAGCTTACCACGGCTGGGCAGACGGTTGCGGAAGTACACCAGTGCTATGACCAGCACGATGACCAGGATCACCGCTGCGAAGATGGCGATGTTCCTCCATCCCGCCTCATCGACCGGGACGGTCGCGAACGCGGTGCCTTCGACTTCCGCTCCCTGGTAGGTCACGCTGGCAACTGCCTTGATGCGCTTGTCGCCTGAGGAACCGGGGTTCCATGAGAGCTGGACGGTCTGCTCCTCACCTACTGCGAGGTCGCTGATGGTCGTATCGGTGATCCTCTTCCAATCACCGCCACTCATGTAGTAGAGTGTTACCAGAACGTTCTCAGCATCGAAGGTACCGGTGTTGTTGACGGTCACCGATATCCTGCTTGTGGTACCCTCCTCGAAGCTGGGCATGACATCCGGCAGCTTCACCGAGAACTTGGGGGCCTCAGCGCGGAAAACCTCGACCTCCTTGGTCACGGTGTCGTTGTTACCTGCCACGTCGAACACTGTCAGGGTGACGGTGTAGGTACCGTTGCTCTGGAACACATGGCTGACGTTGCCGTTGTCGGTGGTCCTGTTGGCAGTGTTACCGTCGCCGAAGTCCCAGCTCCACTTGGCTATCTTACCGAGGCCGTCACCGGCGAATATGTCGTCAGTGCTGTTATGGCCGGCGAAGCTGACCGACTGTCCTGCCCGCGGGTTTTTGGTGACCAACACGATCTCCGCCTCAGGAGCGACCGCATCCACCTTCACCTCGAAGGTGTGGGCGTCATTAGCTCCATAGAAGTTCTCAACGGTCAGGGTCACGGTGAAGTTGTCAGCAACTGTGTAGTTGTGGGTCACAACCTCGCCCTCAGCGGACTTGCCATCGCCGAAGGTCCAGTTGAAGTTGGCCAGAGGGTTGCCGTTGCCGTCCACGGACTGGGATGCGTCGAAGGTTATATCGCGGTCGATCCCGACTATGTAATAGTCCAGCTCACCATCGTCCATGACCGCGTAGGCATAGTCACTCTCCACTATCTCACCGATGGCGGTGGGCTCAGCGGAGGTGGTCAGCTCCATGGTCACGGTGATAGGTGATGCATCACGGTACTGGGGGTCGAAAACGAACTTGCCCGCCTCGACACGCTCCACCTTCAGGAAGGGGGTGACAAGGCTGTTGTAGCGGTTGACCTCGAAGTCATCCGGGAGGATGAAGGTGTAGGTGTTGTCGAAATCGGCCGTGTCATAGACCATCTTGGCCTTGGCCTCATGGTCAGTGCTCACCTCGATGGAGTCCAGTGCGGTGTAGTTGTCTTTGAGGGCCATTGACACGCGTTCGGTGCTGTTTACCAGGCCCTGCAGACTCTCGCCGATCTGGGTTATCTTAAGGTTACCGTTGCTCTGATAGGTCACTCCATCAACGGCCAGTAGGCTATCGGTGACGGATGGGAATGCTCCGGTCTTGTTCTCCAGTGCAGACAGGAACGCATCTACCTCGGACTGCTCAACGGTTCCATTCCCATCTCCATACAGGAGGTCTATCTGCATCCTGAGTGGAAGGTAGTGGTAGTCAAGAACGCCGATGGAGTAGCTGAATCCAGCATCGATAGTCACAGCGTATTCGATCGTGGACATGTTGTCCTCGAAGTTGAACTCCCTGTCGATGGCATGCTTGTCATCGCCTTTAGCAGTCAACACCGCTCTGAGAGTTGCTCCGGACTTGGAAAGTCCCTCACCATCGACATCCCAGGTTCCGCCAGTAATCGTCAAATCGCCGACCAGGCCTTTGTAGCCAGCAGCCATAATGAAAACCCAATATTCCTGGTCATCCGCCAATGCAGCGCTGAAATCACGGTTAGTCACATCAGCACGAATTACCCTCTCTCCGAGCTTCAGACTTTCATTCTTGCTGACAAAGGTGACGTCCATCGGTGCCAACACAGTGGTTTTTCCGTTGACCACAACGCCGGTTTCCATATTGGCGGTGAAGTCATCATTACCTACGGCCGCGTAAGGGATGTAGTTGCTACCATCCTTCTTGGCGGTCACTGTGAAGTTATGGTCAACACCATCCATTATGGTTATGTTAACGCTCTGCGAGACTCCAGTGGCAACAGTGGTATTGGTAACGCTGACACCATTGAACTTATCGATCTTCATGGTGGCAGTTACTGTGACCTGCGCTCCCACTTCAATGTTGTTCACCGTGACCTCAATAGTTTTGGGGTCGAACTTTGTAAGCTCAACGAAGAAATCGGAATCGCCATCCTGTCGGAAGTCCCCGTCAAGATATTCGACGAGAACGGTCCTGTACTGATATCCATCTTTGTTGATCGTGAGCAGATAGTTACCATGCTCCAGGGTTTTAGTGGTGGCATCACCCTGGGCGTCAGTCACACCGCTGTCCTTGATTTCTCCGGTTATGACTGATTTCACAGTCCAAGATGCTCCGGGTACTCCACTGCCGGCGTCTGCATCTGTGACTGCAAACGTGAAAGAACTGGAGCTGTCGTCCCAGCCTGCCATGCTCGCGAAGGGCACGGCGAATACTGAGAGGATCAGTGCCAGCATCACGAAGCTTGAGACAAGTCCTTTCAATTTCATTTGTATGTATTCCCTCCTTCAACCGATACCCTACGGTACGGTGGACGGGTCGATTGAGTGCCTTATTGCATCTCCATTAATAAAGATATGCTCTTTTTCCATACGAGCCAGATGACTCTGGGAGCCTAGGTCACTATCTCCTCGACCCGCTCCTGTTCGATCGCCCGGCGGATCTCCATGGCCAGTCGTCTGCCGGTGCTCATCTCGGTTCTCCACAGCGCATTGCCGTAGGGGTGGCCGACGGCCATGTGGACGTTCGTGCCACCGCCGATGCGGGGCGCGACATCATAGATGTAGAAATTGAGGTCCTTGTCCACGCAGGTCTGGAGACAGAATGGGCCTATGACCCCCGGCGCATAGTGCTTCTGTGCCGCCTTCACATAGAGCTCAGCCAGCTCGAAGGCCTTCTCCAGCAGGGACTCCCGCAGGGTGGCGGAGTTGTGGCCGCATACGGTGTACTCCGGTAGCACGCCATCCTTCTCCAGGTTGGCCTGCTGCCCGGCCGGAAGCCTAACATATCCGTCCAAGGAGCTCTCGAAACGCCAGTCGACCCCCAGTAGCTCTATGCGCTCCCCCTTCTCCTCCAAGGGGGAATGGAAGAAGTCCAGGTTGAAGACCGGGCCGATGATGTACTGTTCCATGCGGGCGCTCTGCAGGAAGTCCTCCTCGATGACACCCTGTGATATCAGCTCCTGACTCTTCTGCTCGAACTGCTCCGGTGATGAGGCGGTGAAGAATCCCCTCTCCAACTTCTTGACCTTGTGATGGACCTTGACTATGGTGAGGGAGTCGATGTCCTCCGGCCTATCCACCTTTTTGGGGTATGGGAGACCGGCCTTCTCCAGTATCCAATAGTAATCCTTCTCGTCCCCCCTCTCCTCGGAACGCAGCATGTTACGGCTGCCGACGATGGGAAGCGTGAAATCCTCCTCCACGGCGTCGATGCCGCAGTAGGACACGAAGGACCGGTTCGGTATGAACAGGGTGTTCCTCTCTTTGAGGTGGGATTGCATCCCGGGGTCGATGAGCTCACGGAAATGGTCGACCATGGCCACATCGTCCACGAGTCCGCGGACCAGATTGCCGCCGGCATCCCTTTGGGCCCGGAAGTAGTTGGCGAAGGTGCGGTCACGGCCTCTCTGGCACACGGCGAGGGTCCGGAAACCCTCGGAGACCGCGCCATCACAGGTGTCCAAAGCGGAATGGGAGGCCACCATGCCGATCCTGGCATCGGAGAGGTCGTAGCCTTCCAGGGTTGCGAGTACCTTTTCCCGGTCTATCATAGGAACATCACTGCCGCGTAATCAGGATGGATATTATAAGTTTGTTTAGCGAACGTCTCATAAGCCTAACGCCAACACCACGAACACGAAGAACACCGTGCCTATTAGGTCAACACCGGATGCTGTGAGCGGTATGCTGTGGTCATCAGGGTTCAGACCGTAACGGTAGGTCATCACGGCGATGTAATAGGCGAAGATGTTCAGTACCGTGACCGTGAGGAACCCGGCTAGCATGGCGATGGCGATCATGTTACCCAGGCCCGGGCTTGTCATGCCGAGGACCACGGCCAGGATGTGGGCCAGAATGGCTATCAGAAGGAATATCCCCAGATAGAACACGTAGATGATGAAGAAGTTCTCCTGCGCCTTGCGGGTGGGTATCCTCTCCGGTCTCACCAGGCCGAGGTGGAGCATCGATGATAGGCGAGAGGTCAGTATACCGCCGAGGCCGTTGGCCTCGTTCAGGAAGGTGGGCAGGAGGATCAGCAGAGCCTTGGATGCGATCAGGGACTCCAGCTCCATCTCCAGTATCAATCCGGCGAATATGTTCATCGTGATGCAGATCAGAAGAACCGGTGTTGATTGGGTAAGTATGCGCTGGGCCTCACCCTCCTTGTGCCGCCTGACATAGTAGTGGTGCATCATGACCACTGTGGCGAGGGTGAACACCAGGAACAGCGAGTCCACAAGCATCACGGGGGTGTTCAGGACCAACCAGGCGGCCAGGAAAAGCATGGGTAGGGTGACGATATCCCCGGCGGCGGCGATCAGAGGAGCGGTGATGTTGTCCACATCCCACTCCCTCTTGTATCCTTGGGAGGCGATGACGATGTTCAGGACCAGCATGAAGAACCCGGCCAGGATGCCTCCGAATACAGATATGAAAACGTACTGGGTCAGACTGATTGCCGTGATCCCGAATACGAACGTGGCGCCCCAGGCGAGCAGCCCCATCATGAAGGACAGGGCGAGGGTCAATGCGAGGGCGGCCTCCACGTTGGAACGCAGCACCGTGCCCTTCCTCAGACTCAATTCGAAAGTACCGAGATGCATGGCGGTACCGAGGCGGCTGCCCATGGCCCCGAATATGTTGCCCCTCATCGCCATGGCGGCGGGTATAAGGACGATCAGGCCCGGGAGGGCCTCCAGGAACTCCGCCAGGCTACTGAGTGTGACACCTGCCAGGAGGGCGGCTATCGCCGAGACGGTCAAGGCACTGAATCCCATGGACAGGACGCACCTGTATTCGCCATAGAAGCACCCCTTCTTCCGCCCGAACATCCATCTCACCCCATATCGGTCCTTTGTCCTTAATGGTCAATCATATTTATGTATGTTCGAGCTCAACACAAGTCCTGGGAGGCTTTTCGGAAACGCTTTATAGGGAAATGGACATAAAACGGGATTGACCGGATGGGTCAGGTATGGTGAGCCAGGATTGACCGCAGACTGCGATGACGATTCGGACCGTTACGGTGGTCCCAGCGTTCGCCAAGACCTGTTTTCTACATCAGGAGGCAAAGGACATGATGGATGTTGACGAGCCTCCCTTCATCGACCTGAGCGTCAGGGAGATACTCACCGAGATGAAGGACAAGTCGGAGGTCATGGTCGACCTGGCGTATGCGGCCTTGATGTTCGATAGCGAGGACATAGCCCAGAAGGTCTCCGAACTGGAGGCCGAGATGGACAATCTGAACTACGCGATCAAGATCAAAACATTGCTGGCAGCCCGGACTCGGGATGATGCGATCCAACTGTCGGGTCTGTTGCAGATAGCCGCCGCAGCCGAATCCATATCCAACGCCGCAGGCGACCTGGTCAAGCTACAGAGCGTCGACATCGAGCGACGCCCCTTCCTCTCCTTCATGCTCAGGGAGTCGGAGGAGAAGATACGTATGACCACCCTTTCGGAGAAAGCGGACATGGTCAACCGTACCATCGGGCAGCTGGGCGTGGAGGCGGAGACCGGTATGCGAATCATCGCCATCAAGAGGCGCCAGCGCTGGATATACGATCCCGAGCCGGATACCAAGCTCAAGGCCCGGGACACATTGATAGTCCGGGGGACGAAGGACGGCTACGAGAGGTTGGCGGAGTTCACCAACGGTAGGCAGCACTGGCCAGAGTATCCGGAGGCGGTCTGAATGCAGGAGTTGGAGAGGAAGCTCCTGGAGCTCAAGGACACCTCCGAGCTGATGATAGACCTCGCATACTCCTCCCTGCTCTACAACAACCACGACATCGCCGAGGAGGTGGTGTTCCTGGAGGGCATGATGGATGAGCTGGGGGATGAGATCCAGGAGATGGTCATCAACCAGTCATCCCAAGGAGGTGATGTGATGCGCTCCTTGGTGGTGTTGAGGCTCCAGATGGCCATGGAGGAGATAGCCGATGCCGCGGCATCCATCGCCGATGTGGTGTTGAGGGGCGTCCCCCAGCACCCTGTGGTCCAGATGTCCCTCCGGGATGCGGACGTGGTCATATCCCGGGCGACGGTCTCCGAGTCATCGGACCTTGCCGGCAAGACCCTGGGTGACGTGAAGCTCAGCAGCATCTCCGGGATGTTCGCCATCGCCATCAAGCGTGGTAAGAGGTACATATTCGGTCCCAACAGGAGGACCCAGGTAGAGGCCGGGGACGTAGTGATAGCCCGCGGTCCAGAGGACGGCGAGGAGTACTTCATCGCCTTGGCGAAGGGTTCTGAGAAGTTGGAGTGATGGTAGCCCCGGGCAGATTCGAACTGCCGTCGCAAGATCCAGAGTCTCGCATGATTGACCGCTACACTACGGGGCTTTCAGACCCCCGTAAGTAATCATCCTTTTAAAAATTTCTCTTGGGAAAGAGGTAAGGAAGTGGTTTCTCAGAGCAATCCCTTGATAGCCTGGAATATCTCGTCGATGTCACCGACACCGTCGATATCGCGGAGAACGCCCCTCTTCCCATAGAACTCTATGAGCGGGAAGGTGTTCTCACGGTAGACCTTCAAACGGTTGCGGACCGTCTCCTCGCTGTCGTCGGAGCGCTGGTAGAGCTCACCGCCGCAGCGGTCGCAAACGCCCTCTGCGGCCGGAGGCTTGTAGAGCAGGTGGAAGACAGCGTTGCAGTCCGGGCAGCTCCGCCTCTTGGTCAGGCGGCTGACGAGCTCCTCGTCATCCACATCGAGGTTGATGGCGTGGTCCACGGAGGTGATGCTCTCCAGCACCTCGGCCTGTTGTACGGTGCGCGGGAAACCGTCCAGGATGTAACCGCCGTCCATACGGTCGATCTTCTCCTTCATGAGGCCGATGACCAGCTCGTTCGGGACCAGCAGGCCTTGGTCCATGAACTCCTTGGCCTGTTTCCCGAGTTCGGTCTGATTGCGCACCGCCTCGCGGAGCAGGTCACCGGTGGAGAGCCTCACGAAACCGAGCTCATCCTCCATCCTCTCCGCCTGGGTGCCCTTACCGGACCCCGGGGGGCCGAGCAGCACGATCCTTGCTTCCATGCCGTGGCATAAGACTTCTCTTAATAAACGGTTTCGCAGGGCGTTCACTATAAATGCCATCACCTTGGTCAGGTGCCGATGTCCTTCGAGATAGGATACGAGGTGGCAGTGAATGCGGTGTTCATATCCGCCTTCTTCCTGCTCGCCAAATCGATACCGTTGGTGCTTTGGAGGGTACTGACGACCAGATTCTCACTCCAAGGCAGGATTTCCTCCGCCTCCCCTCGGGAGTCGGCCGAGAGGATCGTTGAGGAGGTGAGGCCAGAACATTTCCGTGACGCCTACCATATGCACGATGCGCGTTGGAGGGACTGCCTTCAGTCGCGGGAACTGCTCACAGAGGCGGGAGTCGCCACCTTCCTGCTCACCGTACTGTTCCTGGGAGGGTGGTTCTCGGCGGGGATGGAGACCTTCATCGGCGTAACGGTGGTTATCCTGGCGGTGACCATCCTGTCGCTCAGCCGGCTCAACCGACGGCTGGGCGAGGTCCTCAGGGAGGTCCGCTACCTTCTAATGTCTCCAGAGTGAGTGTCCTGCGGACCCCGGACAACTACGTTTACCAGTGTGGGCGGGTCCTACAATATCTATAAATCGAACCGCCAACATCGTGAGGGGGAGGGAATATGGACCAGAGCATCGTAGCCTTGATAGCCGCTATAGTGGGTGAGGATGGATACAGCACCAGCAAGGCCCGCACCTACACATACGGGTTCGACGCCTCCATATACCGGGGCCAACCGGACATCGTGGTTCAGCCCCGGACCACGGAGCAGGTCTCAGAGCTGATGAAGGTGGCCAATGAGAATCTCATACCGGTGGTGCCCCGCGGAGGGGGTACCGGACTATGCGGGTCCGCAGTACCGATCAAAGGCGGCATGGTCCTGGACATGAGCCGGATGGACGGCGTGGAGAGGATCAGCGTCGCCGATCTGCTCTGTGTCGTCCAGCCCGGGGTTGTGTATGATGACCTCAACAAGGCCCTGGCACCCTATGGTTTCTTCTTCCCGCCCACCCCTGGCAGCGGGGAGGCTTGTCAGATAGGCGGCATGGTGGCCCTCAACGCCAGCGGTATGCGCGCCATAAAGTACGGCGCCACCCGCGATTACGTCCTGGGTATGACCTTCGTCAAGGCGAACGGTGAGATCGTGCAGGCGGGTACCGGGACCCTCAAGGACTCATCCGGATACCAGTTGGCAAGACTCATGGTCGCCAGCGAGGGGACCTTGGGGGTCATCACCGAGGTGATTCTGAAGATATCCCCCAAACCGAAGTCCTCCGCCATGGCATTGGCCGCCTTCCCTGGTCCGGAGCAGGCGGGTGAGTTTGTGGCCGCACTGATCGCCGAGCCTTTGATACCATCGTCCTTGGAACTCATGGACAGCGTCAGCATCAACGCTGTGAACCAGGCTTTGGGAGGTCCACTCCCCGATTGCCAGGCTCTGTGCATGGTGGAGGTTGACGGAGACCCGATGATAGTGGATAAGGAACTAGCGGTCGTGAAGGAGGTCGCCGAGCGTCAGGGGGCGACCACCGTCGAGACCACCCACGATAAGGTCCAGATGGCGGCATGGTCCAAGAGCCGTCAGGCGGTCATGACATCCCTCAGTTCATTACGACCCGGTCACTCATCGGTCTCACTGGCTGATGATATGGTACTCCCGGTCAGCCGTATACCGGAGGCGGTCAAGGCCTACCAGGCGATAGCGGAGCGCAACGGTGTGACCGTGGCCACCTACGGCCATGCCGCCGATGGCAATCTGCACACCAAGATGCTCATCGACCCCCGTTCGGAAGAACAGTGGCTGGCAGCGGAGAAGGCGGTACGCGAGATATTCCAGGCGACCATAGAACTCGGCGGTTCGGTGAGCGGTGAGCATGGTGTGGGAATGTCCAAGGCGCCGGACTTCATCCTGGAGAGGAGGTCCGCCCTGAGCACCATGGTGGAGATAAAGAAGGCCTTGGACCCGAACAACATACTCAATCCGGGTAAACTCCATCAATGGGAGGAGGATGGGTTGCTGGGTCCTTTGAGATACCCTTGTGACCCCAAGTCGGTGGAATAGTTCTTATGCGGATAATGACAAACCTTCCTTGCAAGGAGGAATGTATTGGAAAAATGCCGGTTCCACCATGATGCAGAGGGTAAAAGGGTCTGCAATGAATGCGGCGCCCGGGTCTGTGAGGAATGCTGCACCACGGAATCAGAAAAGGATCCCGACAGTGGCAAGATAAGATATCATAGGATCTGCCCACTCTGCAAGGTGGAGAGGGAAATCGTTGAGCTCGGGAAGCCCCTGACTCGATTGTTCATTATAGCACTGCTGATATTGGCTCTGCCCCTGTCCGCCGTCATAGCCATGAGTTTGGGCGAAGTCGCGGTGGATGATTTTTTCGGCGACGCATCTAGCCAGGTCCAATTGGCAGTCATGGCCATGGTATATGTGGTTTTCATAGGGCTCCCGGTCCTGGGCCTGTGGTATGAGTACCGCAAACTCAGGGCATTTCCAGAGAGAATGGCTGAGCTGGAGAGGGTAAGGGAGAGGTTGCGGTCGATCGCCGAGGAGACCTGAAATTCAGAAGGTCATGATGAACATGACCAGGGCGCTACCCGCAACCAGGAAGTAGACGACAGGGCTCCAGCGGATGACCTTGGACCCGTCCAAGGGCGGGAAGGGTATGAGGTTGAACAGGGCGAGTATCAGACTTATCCGGGCCAGCATCAGGAATGCGAACTCCAGCATGCCGCCGTTGAGCAATGATGCAACCAAGAGCGCGATGATCCCCACCACCAGGTTGACCATCGGTCCGGCCACACTGATCATGCCGTTCTGACGCTTGCTGATCATCCCTTGGATGTAGACCGCTCCCGGCGCTGCGAAGATGAATCCCAGCAAAGAGACCACCAAGGCCAATCCCAGGCCCTGGGGGTACATGCGGTACTCCGCCCAGGCGCCATAGGCCTGGGCGACGAACTTGTGACCCAACTCATGGAACACGAACCCCGCGAGGACGATGACGAAGCATATGATCAGCCAGGTGGCGAACTCTCCCAAGGCAGTTGCCTCAGGTAGGTCGTACCATTGCATGAAGACGATGGCGAAGGCCACCGTCAGGACCACCACCGACACACCGATCTCATAGATCTCCCGGCGGCTGAACCTCACCATGCCTCCGGACCTCTTGTAGGGGCTGTCAAAGGGGTCGTACATCGTTGGGTCAAGTACGATAGGTCGTATTAACGGTAACGGTCCAACCCCTTCGAAAGCCTAAATAAGGGGAACACAATCGAAGCCCGATGGCCGAACACAGGTCCCACGGTAAGGAGGAGATGCGATGGTGTGACAGCTGTGGCACCCTCCTGCTCGGGAGGGGTTGCTCCCACTGTTCCAGTAAACCAAGAGTGTTCGAGGTGAACTCCCCCGGGGACATCCGGCCGGCCATGGATGGGGGGGAGGAGCTGGTGAGGTCATTGTTCCGCAGGAGTTTCGGCTCCGACTCTCCCCTGGAGGAAAGACCTGTGTTCCTTAACAAGGTCGCAGGAGAGGACCGTACCGAGGAGGTGGTGATCGGCGGCTCGGTGGTCGGGACCTTGAGATGGGACCTTGTGGAGAGGCGATACCTCCTCGACCTCAAGGCCGACGGGGCCTCAATGATCGAGCCTCATGCGGTGAGCAACGTGATCGAATGCGGGAAGCTGAGTGGTCATGTTCAGGGCAGGACCTATCCTGGCAGCACGATCAGAAAGGTGATGGGGGATTTCTCCTCCGGAGACCCTTTGGTGGTGAGGAGCGGCGCCTCGGTCATGGCCGCCGTCGCACGTGCCGACTCCCGGTCGATCATGGATGCTGACAAGGCGTTCAAGGTCAAAGGGGTCTGCAAAGCACCCTTCGATGCCGGCCCTCGGTCGACACGGGATGTGTTCGTGGCCGCCAACATTGAGCATCTCCGGAGACTGGAGTCCAATGCGCTTAGCGACATCCGTTCCTTCGCCAAGGGTAAGAGGCAGCCGGTGACCGCATCGTTCTCGGGAGGGAAGGACTCGCTGGCATCATATCTTCTCGCTGAGAAGGCCCTCGGGCCTCTGGACCTGCTTTTCGTAAACACCGGTCTGGAGTTCCCGGAGACCGTGGACCACGTCAGGGAATTCGCATCCCGAAGGGGACTCACCCTGCATGAGATGGATGCCGGGGATTCCTTCTGGCAGAACGTGGAGGCCTTCGGCCCCCCGGCCAAGGACTTCCGTTGGTGCTGCAAGAGTTGTAAGTTGGGTCCGATGACGGAAGGCATATCATCACTATATCCCAGGGGGACGATAACCGTGGAAGGGAACCGTTCCTTGGAGTCATTCTCCCGCTCCGACACCCGCTTCGTGGCCCGTAATCCCTTCGTGCCCAACCAGACCGTGATGAATCCCATCCGGTCCTGGAGCGCCGCCGAGGTCTGGGCATATATCTGGATGAAGGGGGCGGAGTACAACCCGCTTTACGAGATGGATTACGCACGTATAGGCTGCTACCTATGCCCGGCATCATTGGGCAGCGATTGGGAGCGGACCAGGTCCATCCATCCTGAGCTTTATGCCAGATGGGATTCCCATCTTCGCGACTGGGCAGAGGGGAGGGGTCTACCCCCCGAGTTCGTGGAGCAGGGTTTCTGGAGATGGAAGTCCCTGCCACCGAAGATGCTCCGGTTGGCGGAGGATATGGACATCAGGCTCCGTCCGGAGGGCTCCGACAATGTGTCCCTGAAGATGGTGAAAGGGGTCTCCCCCTGCGCTGCTGGAGGCCATTCGGTTGAGGCCGTCCTCCGCACGCCTCTGCGGAGGCCGCTGGAGATGATGCGGGACTCCCTGAGGACGGTCGGGGACGTCCGCTATTCGGAGGAGTTCGACCTGGCCCTCCTACGTCACAAGGGAGCCACCGCCAAGGTCTTCGCTGGAGGACAGGTTTCGGTAGTCGCTCCCAACCGTGAGTCGGCGGAGGAGTTATTCGACCTGACGGTCAAGGCGCTGGTGAGATATCAGATGTGCACCGAGTGCGGCATATGCGCCAAAGGCTGTCCTCGGAAGGCCATAAGGATCGATGGAGGCCTGAGGGTGTCCGAGGCCTGTGACCGTTGCGGTCGATGCCTCCGTTCCTGCATGGTCGCCCATTATCATGACCGAATCGTGGCCTGAGCATCACGCTTATAAACGGAAGGGCACATTGCGTCGGATATGGACCTGGTAATGGCCATCGCGGCGGTCATGGGCATCGGGCCCGCATTGGTGCTGCTGTATTACGCGATCGGCCCTTACACCTATCCGCAGACCGACAAGGCCTTCTTCGAGGACCGCAAGCTCTTCCTGCTCTTCGCCATCGGCATGGTCCTCGGGGTCATACTGTTCTCCGCCTACACCTGGTTCCCCTGGTCATCCATATTCGTCGCGGTCGGTTTCGCCCTCGTCCTGGAACTGGTGAAACTGGTGATACTGAACCTTCCCCGTTTCCAACGCCGATTGGACACCGTGTTCTACGGCACTTCGCTCGGAATCGGCATGGGCGCCACGTTCGGCTTCGGGCTGGCCTTCTATACCCTCACCCTCGCAGAGGACCCCGCCTGGTTCGATTGGTTTATCGTCGCCCTGCTCACCCTCCAACAGGTGTTCCTCCATTGTTCCACAGGCACCACCATCGGCGAGGGCGTGGTCAGGGACCACACCTGGGAGTTCTTCTCCCAGGCGGTGGGGGTCAACCTGTGCTTCCAGCTCCTGATGTTGCCCCTGTACAGCGGCATGTTCCCCTGGGCCTACCTGAGCTCGATGGCCGCATTCGGGCTGGTCTCGGCATACTGCTGGTGGATGGTCCGGAAGAGGGTCCCGTTGTTGGTGAGCCAGGCCGTCAGGCAGTACCGTCTGTGATGCGAAGTGTTAATTAACCCTTATACCAATCAATTCCATCATGGGTATTGGCGCTTGGTTCAAGGCTGCGATTATCGCCGGGGTTATCATAGTGTTGCTGGGATTCGCAACCTCTTCCACCCTGCATGAGGCGGTATGGGACGGCGTCAATGAGTTCGCGGACATCGAAGGCATCATCGAAGAACTGGACGATATCGATTCCATGCCTTTCTCATTGTTCCCTGAGCAGATGGCCCTGAACATGGGCATCACCGCCGCTGCGGCGGGTTCCGATGGACCGCTTTCCGTTCGCTGACTCCTGACGAGTCAGGAACGAACCCTCTGAACGGATCAATTCTGAACCATGAGGGGCCGGTATGATAGGATGCAGTGTATCAGAGGCGCTGATATCGGCCGGGACGCGGTTCATATACAAGGCCGAGCTCGATCATTCCTTGTAGCATCGATCCAGCATTCTCCGGGAAAGAATCCTCGAGATCGGAGAGGGTGAACCCCTCCCCGTCCTCGGAAAGGACATCAACGACCATCCGTAGCCTCTCCTCGGGGTCGGAGATGCGTTCGGCCTGGCGTTGCAATTTGGATACGGGGTCGGTTGAAATGGTTTCTTTGGACTCCTGACCCGGTATGAAACCAGGCGTGCTGTTGAGCGACCATATGGCCGCCCTAAGCTCGGCCTGGTCATCGGAGCGGAGATGGACCTTGGCTCGGCGATGATCGGCCGATCCGCCACAGCGGGGACACCTCGACGAGGTCGAGGCCAGGTCGATGACCCGAGGGTTCCCGCAACCGGAGCAGAGTATCACCCCGAACATGATTCCGTCCCGCTTCAGTAATCCACGAAGATCAGGCAGGCGATGCAGGTCCCGTAGTTGTCCATCGGGATCTTCATCTCCTGTATCTCGAACTGGATCTCCTCGAGCTCGATGTCACGTAATTTGGCCATCTCCTCCATCTTCCACTCCAGGACCTCACGCAGTGATTCCTTGGAGCCGTGCAGGTGTCCCTCGGCCACGTAACCGCCTTTGCCATCCTTCCGGAACGCGTAGGATATGCCGGCGGAGATCATCTCACCCTCGCTGCCCCTCATCTGAGCGAGCACACAGTGGGTGATCGCACCCATCGGGAGGGGGCGGGGGTCGACTTTCTCAGCGCCTTCAGGTATGACTGATGAAACTGACAGCATGTTCTGCTCGCCGACGCCGGCGTTGATAAGAGCTTTGTCGAAGGCGTTGAGATCGGAAACCTCGCTAATCGCGGCTCCCGAACTGACGAAGAATTTCTTCGGGACCAGGTGCATGTCCCCGCTTATCCGCGTCGACTTTTTAATCTTTCCCCCTCACCATCGTCCAAGTGGTCGGTTTCCCTCACTCGGTGCAGATGCCTCTCCGTCAGCGGAATCACGGATAGTACCAACAGGGTCTGGATGGACACCGATGTCAGTATGGAGCCTGAACCGGAGCCCATCAGGCCGTAGATCAGGGCGCTGATTGCCAGACCTGATCCTGCGGCGATGACCAAGGACCTCCCTGCGAACGGTTGGGCCTCCCTCCACATCGCAGCTGAGGACATGGACATCCTCGTACGGTATCCGAACAGGTGGCTGAAGCGGGGAGGATGCCTCCACAACACATAACCTAACAATGCCACCACCGCAGGTATGGTCAGGACGCTGAGTAGGTATAGGGCGATCATCCGTACAGATGGGAGTTGTCGCTGGCGATGCCAGTGGTGTCCATGGCGCTCCTCATGCGCTTCTCGAGCTCCTCCGCCTCCTTGATCAGAGGTTCGGTGTCCAGGTCGAGCTCGGGTAGCATCCTGGCGACCTTCTCCATCAGCCTGGCGGCTCCCCGGGCATCAGGGATGTCCATCCGCGCTGGTCCCATGAGGGTCAGGACGTTGATCCCCCTCGCAGCGGCCTCGTAGAGCATGATGCCCGAAAGCCCGCGCACCATGCCCTCGTCCATCGGCTGGATGCCGTACTTCTCCATCATCTCCCGCATGGCGGGGTTGCTTCCGACGCCCCACACAGGGGACTGCTCAGTGTCGGTCCCGGCGATGCCCTCCATGGTGACGATGGTCTCCACCTCGTTCTCCTCGCACCATTCCAGTATCAGTTGGGTCATGGGGTGGTGCATCTCCATCTTCGGCAGGAACTCGGCGGTGATCACGATGAGGTGCTCACAATTCTCCCCGTCCTCATCACATTGCCGGTCTCCGCCGTAGATGCGCACCGGGGGCATGGGGAAACCATCCTGCACCATGGCGTATGGCGGGAAGTCCGGCGAGCTTATCCCGGCCAACCTCTTCAGGCCCAGGGTCCGGACGATGAAGTTGGTCGCTATCGAGCTCACCAATCCCAGACTGGGGAAACCCACCAGGACCATCGCTTTCCTGCAGTCCATCTTCGAATATTCAGTGACCGTTAGCTCTTCGACCATTTTACCACTTGAATAATGGTAAACCCGGTGAAGCTTATTTATCAATTGCTTCATCCCCAGTCTGTGAGCGAATACGAGTTGACTTTGAAGGAGTCCCCGTCCGGAATACCTGTGGCGGTGGAACGCATACCTGGGTCCCAGACCAGCGGATACCTGCTCGCCGTCAGGACCGGGTCCCGTGACGAGCCGCAGGCTCTCATGGGGATTTCACATCTTCTGGAGCATGTGCTCTTCCGTGGCACCAAGAACCGTGACAACGTGCAGATAATGAGGGAGATGGAGGCCGCCGGCGGTCAGCTGAACGCATTCACCTCCGCCGAGGTGACCGCCTATTTCGGTGTCACCTTGGACCGGACCGCCCAGGTGGCCAAGGACCTGGTGGCGGACATAACCGTCAACCCTCTCATCCGATCCGCGGACATCGAGATGGAGAAGAAGATAGTCCTGCAGGAGATAAGCATGTGGGAGGACGACCCCGACTCCTATATCCACAGCCTTTTCGCCCGGACCATGTGGGAGGACCATGGCCTGGGACAGTTGGAGGCGGGAACGGTGGAGACGGTGAAGGCCTTGGGGGAGGAGGACCTCCGTTCCTACTTCGAGGAGCGCTACCGCATACCGGAGATCGCGGTCATAGCCTGCGGCAACGTCGATGTGGACGAGGTCGTGGACTGGGCCGAGGAGAGCTTCGAGGGGAGGAACGGATCCCCCGGCCTGGATCGCTCCCCGCCGCAGAACCACGGCACCGGGCTCCGTGTATTCCCCCGTGAGGGGGACCACAGCTACGTCGCCATGGGTTTCCCGGCCTACCCCGCCAACCATCCGGACCGCACAGCGCTACGCGCCCTGAACGCCATCATGGGGGCGGGAGGGTCATCCAGGCTCTTCCAGAGCGTGAGGGAGGAGAAGGGTTTGGTGTATTCGATACACACCTCTGTGGACCAGCATTCCGACGCCGGTTCCTTGGCCGCCTACTTCTCATCGACCGAGGACAACGTGATGGAGACCATCGAGACTGTGGCCAAGGAGATGAGGAGACTACTGGAGGAGGGTATCGAGGAGGATGAGCTGCAGAAGGCCAAGAACATGATCCGCGGTCATCTCGTCCGGGCGATGGAGTCCACATCGACGCGGATGTACAGGCTGGCGAGGAACTACATGCTGAGTGGCGAGGCGGTCACATTCATGGATGACCTGGAGAGGATGGACGCCGTGAATGTGGATGACGTGATGCGCGTGGCCGCCGACATACTGAGGCCGGAGAGGCTCAATCTGGCGGTCTACGGTCGGGAGACGGAGGAGCTCCGTTCACTAGACCTCAGCAGTCTCGACCTCTAGGCCCAGGAGCTTCAGGACCTCGGACATCGCCTCAGGCACCGCCGCCTCGACCGCGGGGGTCATATCCTCACTGACGGTGAGTATGTCCTCCACCTCGATGGCTACGAAACGCACCTGCTCCGGCATCAGCTCGGGCTCCAACTGCCTCCCCAGGGCCATGGCGGTGGCCAGATTGACCTGGTGGGCGGAGGCGTCGGCGATGGTGGGGGCGAAGTCCTCGGGATTGAAAACCATAACCGTCCCGGGGGGGCAGGTGCGGCTCTGTATGGCATCGACGATTATCACCCTGCGGTAGCCCCAGATCATGGGCAGGATGTCCAGGCCTCCTATGGCCTCCTGACGGGTCTCGATTCCATCCAATCCCATGTCCTCCAACCTCTGCACGACCTCCAGGCCGACACGGTCGTCGGAGACTATCGGACTTCCCAGCCCGATTATCAATATGGTATCGCTCAAGGACTGTGCCATGGTCAGCACTTCGGTCCGTCCTTCATGTTCTTCTCCGCCTCCTTCTCCTCCTGCCGGTCGACCTCCATGGCACTCAGCGGGAAGAAGCTGTCATCCTCGGGGATCATGTGCACCCTTCCGATGACCTTGTCCAACGGCAGCATCATGGAGATGCCCTGTCCGGGTTTGGAGAGTTCGGCAGCCTCGCTGATGGCGAGCATAACCTGGTCGCTGAGGTTCCTCTTGACCGCCGTGATCAGTATCTCCTTCTCCGGTTCGATCCTCATCCCCAGGATGGTCTTCCTCTCATGCATGCCTATGCCGCGGCCGTACATCACCGTGCCGCCTTGCGCACCGGCATCCACGGAAGCCTTCAGTGCGACCTCTGCCCAGCCCTTCTTAACCACTGTGATTATCAGGGCAACATCCGTCTCGCAGTTCATGTCTCTACCTCCTTTCTGGTCAACACCACGCCCAATGCTGACACGAACAGTATGGGCGCAAGTGCTATAAGGGCGATTATCCCGAATCCGTCGATGATCGGGTTGCCGCCCTCGATACCCGATGCGATGCCCACGGCCATGGTCATGATGATGGAGACCGCCATCGGTCCGGTGGCGACACCTCCGGCATCGAAGGCGATGGCCACATACTGGGACTCAGACTTCCACATCATCAGAAGGGCCAGGGCATATCCTGTTATGATTATCAACCTGAAATCAACACCGTAGACTATCCTGGCCATGCCGATGGTGACCAGGACGGCCACACCTATTGATAGGGTCCAGAGCAGAAGATTGGCATGTATGTAACCTCCAGAGCTCTTCTCCACCTGTCCGCAAAGGACCCTGACCGCCGGTTCAGCATAGGTGGCCAGGAAGCCCATCAGGAAACCGAAAGCCAGTATAACCCAGGTGTCATAATTCAACGCAAGATGCTCGCCCATGTCCTGGGCTATGGGCATGAATCCGATGAACACGCCGCCCAGGAAGAGCACCATCCCCAAGGCTGTTACCCCCACTCCCATGAGGATCCTCTTAAGGGTCACCCAGGGGTACCGTATGTACAGATATTGGAAAAGCAGGAAGAAGGCCAGGACCGGCAATATGGCCTGGAGCACATCCAATATGACCTCCGGCATGCTGGCCGCATGGGTCAATAGAGGAACACCCCCATCAACATCACCCCTATGATCGGACCTATGGACGCCAGGCCGATGAAGCCGAAGGTGTTGGAGAGGTCACGCCTTCCGGATAGGACGGCACTGATCCCCACCCCCAAGGACAATATTATCGGTACCGTCATGGGTCCGGTGGTCACGCCTCCCGCGTCGAAGGACACGGCGAGGAATTCCGCGGGGGTTATGAATGAGAGGGCTATGACGATCGAGTATCCGACGGCCAGGAGTTTCTTGATCGATACGCCATACAGCGTCCGCAATGCAGAGACCACCATGAAGAAGGCGACCCCGAAGCCGATGACGAATATGAACTGGGTCCTGTCCAACATGCCGGCGGAAACCGACTCCACCAAGGATGCCAGGACCCTGACGTCCGGTTCGGCGATGGTTACCAGGAAACTGAGCGTGAACATTACCACTATCACAAAGGGCAATGACCCCTGCTGAGGCATCTCTGCGCCCACGGCCTCTCCGATGGGCAGCAAGCCCCATCTCACCCCTACCAGGAACAGTGTGAACCCGACGACCACCATTATCGCCGTGCCGATGAAAAGCAGCACGTCCTCGATCGGGCTGCGGAGGACGAATATCTGCATGGCAAGGACCACGCTGATGATGGGCAGCGTGGCCATGAGCGTCTCCTTGCTGTCTTCCTTGAAGGTACTCATCCGACTCGTACGAATTAAGTAAACATTATTGATAACGTTTTCTTGCTCACACGTTTTATAGAAGTCAGTATCATTCGAGATTGTGAAGCCGCGTCCGGTGCTCTCATTTGATTTGGATGGAGGCCAAGTTACCTCCAGGCAGCTGGATGTGCTGGTGGCGGTAAAGGAGGCTGGGAGCATAAACGCTGCCGCAGACCGGTTGGGTGTGAAGCCTCCCGTGGTATTCCGGCACATAAAGGCGGCTGAGTCTTCCGCCGGGGTGCGACTGGTGCAAGGCACCAAAAGAGGCAGCACCCTGACCTCTGAAGGCATGGACCTGATCGCAGAATACCATGCCCTTAGGTCAAGACTGCAGAGTGAGGCGGTGCTGACCGTGGCCTGCAGCCCGGTCACCGAGGAGCTGGTGATGTCATCGATACCCTCGGTGGATCCGTCCATGGGCTTGGTGGTGTCCCACGACCTCCACAACCTGCGACTTCTGGAGCAGGGCCTTGCAGACCTGGTGGTCCTGGACGACCCCCTGCTCCTGATGGAGGATCAGGAACTTCCGGCAACGGAGATAGGGCAGATGGACATGGTGCATGTGGACAAAGGTCCAAGGTACGTCAGGCACCGTTACGGGGCGCAACGAATAGGCTTCCGTCATCTGGAGCTGAACAAGGTAGATCACACGGTTGAGGATGAGCTGCTGTCTGTCAAAGACCTCCTGGCATCTGGAAGGAGCTTCTTCGTGGAAGAGATACTACTACTGAGGTTGGGTATCAGGGTCCGCAGCAGCACGGATCCCCACCTACTGAGACATTCGGTGATGGCCGTACATAGGAGCCAGGATGCACGCGTCATCTCACTGATCAAGACACTGAGGGAAAGGATGCAGAAATAGTGTTACCTTCTAAGGTAATACTATGCTTGATTTTCCGTACACCATTATATAGAACGACCTCATTCACGGAACGATAACATGACCGCTACACCAAACATGGATTTCGTGAACGACATCATCGCCAACGGCGGTGAGTCGGTCAACATGTGCTTCCAGTGCGGCACCTGCACCGCCAGCTGCCCCTCCGGAAGGCAGACCTCCTTCCGGACCAGGCGCCTGGTCAGGATGGCCCAGCTCGGAATGAAGGACGAATCACTGACCTCTGAGGACCTGTGGTTCTGCACCACCTGCTACAGCTGCACCGAGCGCTGCCCCCGTGACGTCGCCATCGTGGACATAATCGTGGCCATGAGGAACCTCGCTGTCGCCTCCGGTAACATGTTCGAGGGTCACAAGAAGGTCGCCCAGTCCTTGATGAAGAACGGTCACACCGTGCCCATCAACGACGAGGTCAAGAAGCAGAGGAAGGCCCTCGGTCTGGCCGAGGTCCCCCCGACCGTCCTTGCCAGCAAGGATGCCAAGAAGGACTTCGACAAGATCATGAAGGCCACCGGATTCAAGAAGACCATAGGTGAGTGAAATGGCTAAGGCAAAATACGCTTTCTTCCTGGGCTGCATAGCCCCATTGAGATACCCCGGAATCGAGAAATCCACCCGTGATGTGTGTGCCGCTCTGGGCATAGACCTGGTGGACTTCAATGACGCCAGCTGCTGCCCGGCACCCGGTGTCATAAGGTCGTTCGACCGCAAGACCTGGATAGCCGCGGCCGCCCGTAACCTGGCCCTCGCTGAGAAGGCCGGTGTGAACATACTCACCATCTGCAACGGTTGCTACGGCTCACTCTTCGACGCCGCCCATGAGTTGCACGAGGACCCCGAGCTGCTCAAGGAGGTCAACAAGATCCTCGCCGAGATCGGTCTGGAGTACAAGGGCGGGACCACCGTCAGGCACTTCGCCGAGGTCATCTACAACGATGTCGGCATGGACAAGGTCAAGAAGGCCGTCAAGAACCCCCTGGACCTCAAGGTCGCCACCTTCTACGGCTGCCACTTCCTGAAGCCCAGTGACATCAAGGCCCTGGACGACCCTGAGAACCCGAGCATGCTGGACAAGATGGTCGAGGCCACCGGGGCCAGCAGCATGTACCGCAAGGACAAGATGATGTGCTGCGGTGCCGGCGGAGGTCTGAGGTCGGAGTTCAGCGACTACGCGATGAAGTTCACCGAGGAGAACCTCAAGAACATGAAGGATGGCGGAGCGGAGGTCATAGTCGACATCTGCCCCTTCTGCCACCTGCAGTTCGACAGGGGCCAACAGGAGCTCAAGGGCTACAGCATGCCTGTCCTCCATCTCTCCCAGCTATACGCTCTGGCGCTGGGGATGGATAAGAAGGAGCTCGGCCTGGACGCCCACTTGACCCCGGTCAAGCTCTGAGGCCGCATGCGGGACCACGCCGCCAGGCTGGTAGGGGTGTTCAGGGCCGACAAGGTCCCTGGACCCTACCAGGGCTTCGTGAACCATCGGGCATTCAGCGAGGGAAGGGATCTAACGGGCAACGAGGAAGTGGCCATTCTCGCCATAGGCGGGACGAGCAGTTACTTCCCGGTGTTCGTGGACACCTTGGACCTGGAAAGCCTGATGCAGGAGCTCGGACGGCAGAGGGCATTCCTCCCCGAGGAGGAGGCCGAGGTTCTGCTGAACGCGGTGGACGGATAGTCCTCAAAACCCCTTAACACTCCTAAATTTTTGATGTCTGGAATACCAGCATCTACACTCTGGACACATTGAAAACCTTTTAATATGAACACATAATCACCAGATTGCTTGAGATGGAGGATCTCGATGGCTGTTAAGAAAGGTAAAGGTGCATCCCGGAAAATCAGGGACAAGTGGAAGTCGAAGGAATGGTACACCCTACATGCTCCCCGCATGTTCAACGAGGTGGAGATAGGCGAGACGCCCAGCGCTGACCCCGCATACCTTATGGGTCGCACCGCTGAGGTCACTGTGCATGACCTCACCGGCGACTTCTCCAAGATGCACATCAAGCTGAGGTTTCAGGTGAGCGATGTCGAGGGCAAGGACGCCCGCACGGTCTTCGTGGGACACGATCTCACCAGCGACTACGTCAGAAGGCTGACCCGTCGCAAGAGGACCAAGACCGATCACGTCATCGATGTCACCACCAAGGACGGTTTCGTAATGAGGGTCAAGCCCATGAGCGTGGCCGACCGTCGGATACAGTCCTCTCAGGAGTCCGCTATCAGGGTGATCATGGATGAGAGCATCAAGGCCATGGCCGCCGATATGACCGTCTCCGAGATGGTCAAGAACATAATATCCGGTGACATGGCCCGTGACCTCGCACGCGCCTGCCGCAGCATTGTCCCCATCAAGAGGGTGGAGATAAGCAAGACGGAGATCCTCCAGGCCGGAGAGGGTATACCCGAGTCCATAGAGCCACCTGCTGAGGAGACCCCGGAGGAGCCAACGGAGCCAGAGGCTCCGGAGGAGGCCGCCCCCGAGGAAGTTCCGGCAGAGAACTGAAACCCCAATCAAACACCCATGCCGGGGTGGCTCAGCCTGGTGGAGCGTCGGACTCATAGGGTTCAGGTTCTTGGACCTCTTCCAGGGAAATCCGAAGGTCACGGGTTCGAACCCCGTCCCCGGCACCATATCCTACAATTCTATAACAGTATTCGAAACATTTGATATATTGACACCTTATTATTCGTTCGAACATAATGAGAGTCATAATTTACACTGGCAAAGGCGGAGTGGGGAAGACGTCTGTCGCCGCCGCGACCGCTAGGCGCGCCGCCAAGATGGGATACAGGACCATGGTCATGAGCACCGATGCCGCCCATTCCTTGGCTGATTCATTGGAGATTCCCTTGTCTGGGAAGATCCAGAACATCGATGAGAACCTGGACGCCATCGAGATAGACATCCTCTATGAGATGGAGACCCGTTGGAAGGAGATCGAGGGTTACATCAGCGACCTCCTGCAGTCACAGGGTCTGGGCACCATATCATCAAAGGAGCTCGCTGTGCTTCCAGGCATGGAGCTGATGTCCGCCCTCTTCTACCTATGGGAGTTCGAGAGGACCGACCAGTACGATGTGGTGATAATGGACACCGCCCCGACCGCTGAGACCCTCCGCCTGCTGAGCTTCCCGGACGTATCGCAGTGGTACATCGACAAGCTGTACGCCATCCTGCGAAGGGTCATCAGCATGGCCCGTTACACGGTGGGTAAGATGGTGGATGTGCCGCTGCCCACCGACGGTTTCCTGAAGAGCATGCAGCATATCAGCAACCGCATGATCGACGTCCGTACCCTGATACAGGACCCCAAGCGCACGACCATCAGGTTGGTCGTAAACCCGGAGCGGATGGTGATCAACGAGACCAAGCGTGCTTACACCTACATGTGCCTCTACGGACTGACGGTCGAATGCCTGGTCCTCAATCGCGTTATACCGGAGGAGGAGCAGTGCGGCTATTTCATGGAGAAGCTGGAGGAGCAGAAGCGTTACATCGAGATGATCCACGAGGCCTTCGACCCCATGCCCATAATGGTCGCCAATCAGCTTCCCACGGAATTGATCGGCACCAAGAAACTCAGCCTTCTGGCCGACATGGTGTTCGGCGACGAGGACCCTGCGGCCCTACTTTCGGATGAGAGCCCCATGTCCTTCTGGGAGGAGGAGAAGCATCACATCATGGCATTGAAGATGCCCTTCTCCACCAAGGAACAAGTGGAACTTTATAATAAATCAGGGGATATACTCATAGTGCAGGTGGGGAACCACAAGAGGAACATAATCCTGCCACTGTCACTGGCCAAGCTGGAGATGGAGGGGGCGGAGCTCAAAGGTGACCGCCTGCTGGTGAGATTCAAGAGAGGTGATAACGAATGAGCCATCATGATGAGAGCAAGGAGGCGCACGAGCACAAACACGGAGAGGGTTGCGAGTGCAAGCAATGCCATGACAACAAATCGATAGAGTTCGCCAAGCAGTTGGTGGGAGCGATCACCAGCCGTGAGACGCAGAGGCACTTCATACGCGCTGGTGTGGAGTTCGCCATGGCCTTCGAGAACATAATGAAGAGCCTGCCAATGCCCGATCAGATGAAGAGGGCCTCGGACATAACCAATGACTATGTCCAGTTCGTCATAGAGGAGGCCTTCTGCGCCCATAACCCCTACTGCAAGCACCGTGAAGGTGACGAACTCACCAAGGTGGACCTGGGTTGAGCAAAGGTCTCCTGGAGGAGGAAGGGGTCCTAGCGGTGGAAGCGGCCCGTGAGGCCGTTGAGGCGCATGTGGTCCGCCGCCCGCCGGAGATAGGACTCCCATCCCGATTCTCGGAGAAGGGAGGGGCGTTCGTCACGCTGCACACCCATCCGCAGAACCAGTTGAGGGGCTGTATCGGATATCCGGAGCCCATATTCAGCTTGGCTGAGGCCATCGTTCGTGCCGCCGCCGGAGCATGCGAGGATCCCCGTTTCCCTCCTCTCCGCTCCCACGAGCTGGACAAGGTGGTCGTGGAGGTCAGTGTGCTGAGCGTTCCCGAGCCCATTCATGCCTCCAGCCCCCAGGAGGTATTGGGGTCGATAGAGGTCGGCCGGGACGGCTTGATCATAAGCAAGGGTCCATACCGCGGTCTGCTCCTGCCGCAGGTCGCTGTTGAATGGGGATGGGATGTCACTATGTTCCTGCAGAACCTCTGCCGCAAGGCTGGTCTCGGTCCTGATGATTGGATGGACGCTGACCTGTTCCGTTTCGAGAGCATGGTCTTCGCTGAGACCGAGCCCCGGGGCAAGGTAATGAGGCGGGGGAAAGCCGACTGATGGATCTCGTCGTCGAGGGGAGGCTGTTCCTGGGGGACAGACTGGAGCAGGGATGCGTCGGCATCGAGGACGGCCGCATAGTGGCGGTGAAGAAGGTTCTTAGGGGAGAGAGGAGGATCGATGCCGGCTATCGCATCGTCCTGCCCGCGGCCATGGACCCCCACGTACATTTCCGTCAACCGGGGATGACCCATAAGGAGGATTTCGAGTCCGGTTCACTGGCTGCTCTCCATGGAGGAGTCACCACAGTGCTGGACATGCCCAACACGATCCCCCCGACCGACCGATCGGCGTCCCTTAAGGACAAGCTGAGGATGGTCAGGGGAAGGTCGTTCGTGGATTACGGACTGTTCATAACCACCGACCTCCCCCGTAGGTTGGAGGCGATGTCCAAGCTCGCTGCGGGACTCAAGATATTCATGGGCTCGACCACCGGCTCTCTGCTGAACAATGAAGACCGGAGCATACAGCGTATGCTGAAGAAGGCGGCGGAGCTGTCGATGCCGGTTTCCGTGCACGCTGAGGACGACATGCTCATCCAGCATGAGGAAGCCAATGACCTCAAGGGCCACCTGCGCAACCGTCCCGCCGAGGCAGAGTTCAATGCCGTCCAGAGACTTATAGCCATGGGGGCCAGGGGTGTGAACCTCTGCCATGTGACGCGGGCGGAGATATTGGACATGGCGGTCAGGGCCGGTATGTCCACCGAGGTCGCATGCCACCATATGATGTTGGACATCGGTTGCGGACTGGCAGGCAGGGGTAAGGTGAACCCTCCCCTCAGACAGCCAGCAGCCAGAACCGCACTGTATTCCGCCGTGACCTCCGGAAAGGCGACGATGATGGGTAGTGACCATGCCCCCCACACCATCGAGGAGAAGGCGGAGGAGTTCGACATCTGCCCGTCAGGGGTTCCGGGCGTGGAGACGTCCTTCCCATTGATGATGGCCGCCGTGAAGCGCAATGAGATGCCCTTGACGGAACTGGTTCGAATGGCATGCGATGCTCCCGCCCGCCGCTTCGGGATTCCGAAAGGGAGGATAGAGGAGGGTATGCTGGCGGACCTGGCGGTCTACGATCCAAGAGAGGTCACGGTCATAGACGGTGGTGAACTACACAGCCGCTGCGGTTGGAGCCCCTATGAGGGCATGGAGGCCATATTCCCGCAGACGGTGATCATGGCCGGGGAGATACAGTTAAAGGGAGGAGAGCTCTGCGGGGAGAGGAAAGGGAGGAACATCAAGGATGCCTGGATTTGAAGTCTACATGACAACCCTCTCCGGTTGGAGGTATGATTGCAGCGACCGATGCGGATTATGCTGCCTATGCCAGCCAGAGATATTGCCTGACGAGGCTCCCTTTTTCCGCCGCAACCATTCCAAGCAGATCGTGCGCAAGAGCACACCCCATAAACATCTGGCCCTGGCTCTGAAGAAGGGCCGGGGGTCCTGTGTGCTCTTGGATGGTCGTCGCTGTAGTATCTACTCCGACCGGCCACACTTCTGCAGCATGTTCCCTTTCCATTTCCATGTCGGTGAACGCCTTTCGGTGGAGCTCGACCTCTCATGCCGGATGGTTTGGGAGAAGGGGGGCGTTCCGGCTGAGGAGGAGGCTAGGCGTCTGATCTCCTTGAACGAGGACCGTATAAAGGAGACACTGAAACAGTCTCGCAAGGTGTACAGGGAGTTCCGGTCCAACTGCGAGGCCGCGGGGGTTTGGAGGGGGCCAGAGGAGCTCCGGGCACAGGTGAGGTCAAGATTGGATGGTTTCAAGGACCTAAGCTTCCTGGGCCAAGTCATGCTCATGGCGAACGATGACCTGGAGGCCGACCTTTCCACCATCGATGGCCGGGATGCCGATTACAACGCCGAGGAGATGGAGGAGGCCGCCCGCGAGGCCGCCCTGGTGTCAATGGAGTCCGAGGACCCGGTGAACGTTCCCGTGTACTGCGGGCCCGATTGGTCCTGGAACCTGTACATGTCCTCACCCAAAGGAGTGGAATGGAAGGTGCTGGATGACGATGGGGACCTGCATCACCGTGGATTCGTCAGCGCTGAGCAGGTCGGACTCCTGCCCCTAACCCCGGACGGAGAGCAGGAACTCCTGCGGTACATATCGATCCTGAACGAGAGGGACAGCATCATGGGCAACGCCTATCAGCTGGTTGACATGTATGGTTACGCCGACCACCTCTCCAACGTTTACCTGGGCATGCTGGCTGTGACGGTGGTGGACCTTTTGTGGAGGGCGTCCATGCTATCTCATTTCCACGGTTACTCCATGGATGCCAAAGGCATTAGGGAGGCCATCATATTCTACGACATGGACCGCCTGGACGCTCCCACGGTGGGAGCTTTCATATGAAGTCTGGCCACACACCAATAACTTCAAATACTCCACTCGATATCGGCTGAATGGTGACCCAAATGAGGAAACCCCTATCTGTACTAAACCAGTCCATCAACAGCCACGTGATTGTAGAGCTGAAGGCCAAGAGGGAGTACAGGGGTGTCCTGGACGGGTACGACCCCCATATGAACCTGGTCCTCAAGAACGCCGAGGAGCTGGTGGCCGGGGAATCAGTTAGGAAGATGGATGTCGCCATAGTCCGTGGGGACAACGTCATATACATATCACCGTGAGGGGAGAGGAAAATGACCAAAGGTACTCCTTCAAAGGGAAAACACAACAATCACAAGACGCACATCCCCTGCCGGCGCTGCGGTAAGCACTCCTACCATGCAAGGAAGAGCGAGTGCGCATCCTGCGGATACGGCAAGACCACCAAGTTGAGGAACTACGCCTGGGCCAAGAGCCACTAGCGTGATTTCTCATGAGCGGACCCAAGCATAGTTGCGGGGTAGTCGGTTTCGCTCTAAACACCAATATTACACCTTATATCTACAAGGCACTCCGCGTCATCCAGCATCGGGGACAGGAGTCTGCCGGCATATCATATTTCGACGGGGAGTCCATCCAGACCATCAAAGGTCAGGGCCTGGTGCATGAGGTTTTCGAACCGGAGAAACTTCTCACGATGGACGGTTCCTGCGGAATAGGCCATGTTCGCTACTCAACCGCCGGTTCCAAGGCCTCGATGAACTCCCAGCCCATAACCGTGGACACCCTCCATGGACAGATGGCCCTTGCTCATAACGGCGACATCACGAACGCCGAGCAGCTTCGCAACGAGTATCTCAAGAAGGGATGGGCCTTCCTCACCGACTCCGATTCGGAGATCGTTCTGAGGCTCCTATCGAAGGAGCCCAACTGCTTCCACGATCCGGTCAAGGCTCTGAAGAACGTTACCGCGGTCATAGACGGTGCATATTCATTGACAGTCATGATCGGAGACCGCATCTTCGGGCTCCGTGACCCCTATGGATTCCGCCCATTATGCGTGGGGAAAACGCCGGAGGGGTACTTCCTGGCCTCCGAGAGCGCGGTCGTCGACATCCTCCAAGGGGAGTTCGTATGCGATGTGGCGCCCGGGGAGATCGTGGAGATAACCCCGGACCAGGTCAAGATAACCCCTGCCCGCAGCGTCGGAAACAAAGCGCACTGCATGTTCGAATGGGTCTACTTCGCCCGTCCGGACTCGGTGATGGACGGCCGGGAGACATACCAGGTCAGAAGGAACATCGGCGCGATACTGGCAGAGGAATGCCCTGTGGATGCCGATGTCGTCATACCGGTACCGGACTCCGGAAGGGCGCATGGACTAGGGTTCGCTGAGGCGTCTGGCATCAGTTATGAGGAGGGCTTCATGAAGAACCGGCATGTGGAGAGGACCTTCATACTCCCGGACCAGAAGATGCGCGAAGGGGCCGTCTCCTTGAAACTGAACCCCATCAAGTCGACCATCAAAGGCCGGAGATTGGTTGTTGTCGATGACAGCATCGTGCGCGGGACCACCTTGAGGAAACTGGTGCAGATGCTGCGCAAGGCCGGTGCCACCGAGGTCCATGTCCGTATAGGCTGTCCTCCCATCATATCACCCTGCTATTACGGGGTGGACATGAAATCCCGGGACCAGTTCGTGGCCACCAACCGCAGTGTGGAGGAGATCGCCGAGCTGATAACGGCCGACAGCCTGGGATATATCAGCAAGGAGGGTCTCGTGAAAGCCCTGGACCTACCGGAGAACGACCTTTGTCTGGCATGCGTCACCGGGAAGTACCCCACCAACATATCCGGCGAGACACACCGGTTCCAGAGCCGTTTGGACAACGAGTTCTGAGCGCCGTAGCATTGACCACGTAACCGAACCACCCCGATAATTAATAATTCAACGCCGTTACCCCGGCGATGTCCTTCAAATTCCATAAGGAGGTCGAGACCTGTGTGGACTGCAGGTTGTGCTGGGAGGTCTGCCCGGTCAACACCGTACGTGGTGGTGACGTCTACACACCGCAAGAGAAGATTATGTCGTTGGCGAAGGTGATTGCTGGCGATCAACTCTCCCAAGAAGAGATGGACAACATCTATCTCTCCACCCGCTGCGGTGCCTGTGATGACGTATGTCCTTCCAACATTCCCATAACAGAGATAATCCAGTATGAGAGGGCACTCTTGGCCGGACAGGGCTGTGAACCTCAGAACACCACGGGCATATCCAGGAACATCATGGAGCTGAACAGTCCGGGTGGCATGGATCCGGCCAAGAGGTTCGATTGGGTGACATCTGACCTGGAGATGGACCCAGAGTCGGACACCGCATACATGACCGGTTGTTGGATCGCATACAGCCAGCCGCAGATAGCCCGGTCGACCATAAGGCTCCTGAACCATGCAGGTGTCAAGCCCCGACTCCTGGACCAGGAAAGGTGTTGCGGCTTCTTCCTGATCGACAACGGTCACTTCGATCAGGCCAAGGAAAGGGCTGTGGACTTTGTGGAGTACATCGAGTCACTGGGTGTGAAGAAGGTTATCGCATCCTGCCCAGGTTGTCTGACCACTATGCGGGACCACTATGCGAGTCTGTACCGTGATCCGGATTTCGAGGTCCTATACTCATTGGACATTTTCGCAGAGATGATCCGTGAAGGGATGTTGGAACCAAAGCCGCTCGACCTCACTGTTTCCATCCGGGATGCCTGTCCCTTGCGCGATATGAAGGACATCCCTCGGGAGATCGTCCGCAGTACTGGGGCGGAGATCAATGAGCTGTTCGATGGCAGACACGTCTGCTGCGGTGGGCCCGCCGGACTGAAACCCAACTTCCCTGAGACCTCGGCGGATATCGCCATGCTATCGGTGAAGGACTACAAGACCCGCTCAGAGGCGCTGATCTCCTACTGCCCGTTCTGCATGCACCATATAAGCGGTGTGTGCAACGCTTCACAAGAGGAGCTGGACATGAGGGACGTCTCGGTCCTTCTGGCGGAGAGCGTCCTGGGCAAAGACGGTGCCCTCTGAGGGGGAATGACCGGACATTAACTTAAATATGGTCCGGTTTCAGCACCCCAGACCTGGTCAGGAACACAACCTTTAATTACAACAACTCTTTTTCCCGAATCAACGGGCTGGTAGATCAGCTGGAAGATCGCTACCTTGGCATGGTAGAGGCCGCGAGTTCAAATCTCGCCCAGTCCACCATCTTTCTCCATATTCCGGAACCGGATCGATCCCGGATTCCGCTCACTCCTCCTCGATCATAATGGTCTCTGTCTCGCAGTCGCCATCCTTCTGAGCAAGACATCCGACGACCTTGATGGTCTTACCGTTAACCAAGGCATCGGCGACCTTCCTCCTGGCCTCATGAAGGTCCTTCCACAATGTGCGTCTTGAGATGCCGATCTTCTTGGCCGCCTCCTCCTGCCCCATCCCTTCAAGGTCAACCAGTCTCAACACCTCCATCTCCTCCGCCGCGAGGAGAACTGGAGCTTCCAGGGAATCAACCTTACGGCACAAGGGTGCGTAACAACGATATCTCCCATCAGCATCCAGTGACTGTGTCGCTCTAGGTCTTCCACGCCTTTTGCGGCAACAGGGCTTCTGTTCAGGGTTCATCGGCTCAGCTCGGTATCGATTACCTCCCAGAGCCTTGAAAAGGGTTTCGCTGCCTCACAGTCGATCTTGGTCACCGGGAGGCCTCTCCTGACCGCATCCACCACTGCGGCATCGAAAGGTATCCGGGCGATGACCGGGACCCCCTGCTCCTGGGCGTATTCCTCGATCCTTCCACTCAGACCCTCTTCCAGATCGTATCTGTTGATGACCAACATGAACCGCATATCGAAACGGCGACAAACCGTGAGCAACCGCTTCAGGTCATGTATGGCCGATACACTCGGCTCGGTCACAGCTATCACGGCATCAACACCGCTGACTGTGGATATCAAGGCACAACCGATGCCCGGAGGTCCATCTATCAACAGTGTATCCGCTGCAGGGTCCAACAGCAATGCTCTTTTCTTAACCTCATTGACCAGAAGTCCAGAGGTGCCTGAGCCGGGATTCAATCTCCCATGGGCCATCATCCCTATGTCCGTCCTGGATCGGAATATCTCCCCACTAGGCCTCTTCACCATGGTGATGGCCTCCTGTGGACAGACATGCTCACAAAGGCCGCAACCCTCGCACCTCATCGGCAGCACATGCATGTCGCTGCTTTTTACCAGAGCATCGAAGACACAATGATCCGCGCATATCCCGCAACCGGTGCAGATGGCAGGATCGACCTCGGCGATGTCGAGGCTCATGAAAGGCTCTCTCGAGGTTAGCTCCCCGGGAATCAAGAATCCCAGATTGGATGCCTCCACATCGCAGTCCGCCAGCACCTGGATGTTCGCGTTCGAATCTGCCAGGGCGGCGCTGACCATCGTCTTGCCCGCCCCCCCTTTGCCGCTTACCACCGCGATCCTCCTCATACTATGGCCTCCGTCATCCTCATTATACGGGAGAACAACTCAATGAATCTCCTGTCCCACCCCGGTATCTCCAAGGTTATGAGCCCACCGATGTTCTGAATCGCGGCGATGTGTCGGTCGAAGGGTATGGTCATGAGTATAGGGACTCCCTTTTCAGCACAGAAATCGCAAATCTCCTCGTCTCCTCCATCACTCCTGTTTATCACCACGCCAGATGGTATGCCCATCTCCTCGGTCACACCGTATGCTAGTTCCAGGTCGTGGAGTCCGAAAGGCGTTGATTCCGTCACCAGGACACAGAAGTCCGAACCCTCGAGGGTCTCGATCACTGGACATGCTATACCGGGGGAGGAGTCGTATATGACCAATGCTTCACCTCTGGCCCGGGCCTTAGCACCACTTATAACTGGGGGAGCCTGAACCTCACCCTCGTTCAAGACCCCGCTGATGAGCCTCAGTGTCGGTGACGGATCTTGAACCCTGACAACCCCAACAGGTCTTGGCACCATGGTTATGGCGTTTTTGGGGCAGACCACCGCGCATCCCGTGCAGGAGTGGCAGAGTTCAGCAAAGAAATTGTGGCGACCGTTGATCACTGTGAGGGCACCGTAACGACAGAACCGCCCGCATAGCCCACAACTGTCGCAGACATCCTCGTCAATAACCGGATTATCGACACAGATGTCACATTGGTTGTTCTCAGAGGGGAAGAACAGATGAAGATCCGGCTCTTCGACATCGCAGTCCACGAGGACCACAGGCTGGGTCTCTGAGATGGCCTGGGCGAGGTTGGCGGCGACGGTGCTCTTACCGGTCCCGCCCTTTCCGCTGGCGACGGTTATGCGCATGGTCCACCTAGTTCAATGGCATCAGCTTACCATCGATGTACGATTTCAGAGCATCCGATACCTGGCCGCCTTCACGGTAACTGTATGCCTTGATCCCACTGGAGGCCATGGCCTGGGCGGCGTTGTTGCCCAACTGTCCGGTTATCACTATGTTGGCACCATTCTCATTGACGAACTGGACGGCCCTGGGCCCCGCCCCTCCAGAGGCATCAGACAATGGGTTGGCGACCGTGGTCGCTTTTCCGGTCTGCATATCCAGGAAAACGAAGTATGGTGCCCTTCCGAACCGTTCCTCGGCGGTTGCGGTGAGGCCCTCTCCCTGGGAGGTTACGCATATCATCCTGGCATCGCTATGATGAGGTTCATCGACAGTGTGATGACAAGTACTCTCCCCGGTGAGGAGGTCACCGGACGCGAAGCTCTGTACAACCTGGTCGATGGGTCCAGAGGCGCCCAACAGCACCTCGACTCCATTCTGACGGAACAACTCTACAGCCCTCGGCCCCATACCACCCGCGATGACCATGTCCACTCCTTCTGAGGCCAGGAAGAGCGGCAATTTACCAGGCTCGTGACCCGGGCTTGCGAGGTCTGTCATCTTTTCGACATTGGACCCGTCCCTGTTATACACCGCATAGTTGCGGCAATGACCGAAGTGCTCGGACACCATACCATCGTCATCAGCGACAGCGATCTTCATTCCTCGACCTCCGATGGGGTTCGCCGCATGGCGCGTATCTTTCCACCTCCGAAACCCCTTCCGCAACCCCGGGGGCGTCCTCCCCTTCCCAGTCCTAGAGGGGGATTTGTTTCCATAGACTCATTTCCGTTACCGGAGGGGTCACAACGGCCCATCCGGCGCCCAGTCAACGGCCCATCTCCACGAGGGCCCTTTCCATCAAATCCTGGCATTTTTAACACCTTTGAATTTATACTTCAATTGCTCATATGTGCATATATATTAATACTTTATGGTTACTTAGATTGAAAAAAATAATTTTTTATATTTGATACCAGGCTATTTTGGGCCCACGACATATGTTTATTATTGGCGACACCCTTTCGTGGAAGGATGATCATCGATGCCCATGTCCATCTCTGGAACCGCCGCATGCTTCCGAACGAAGCTGTGAAAAGGTACCTAGAACCACTGAACAACATGGATGAGAATCTCAAGCAGTTCTTCGATTTCGACCTGGACAAGGACTTCGCCTTCGGTGATTTCTCAATCAGTGCTGAACAACTGTTGGAGGAGATGTCCGTCAGCGGTGTTGATAAGGCGGTGATCCTGGCCACGGACTTCGAGTTGTTGAACGATAGTGATCTGGGGAACGAGGATTACACAGAGATGCTCTTCGAGGAATGCAGCGCCTATGACGAGCTGATACCTTTCATCTCGGTCGACCCCAACCGGGGCGAGGAGGGTCTCCGAATGGTGGAGAGGATGGTCAAGAGGTACGCTCCAACAGGTATCAAGGTCTATCCTGCGACCGGGTTCTATCCGGATGAGGAATGTCACCGTGCATATTGGGACCTGATCGACGATCTGGGACTCGTAGTGCTTACCCACGCAGGTATGGCATTGGCTCCGTTGGATGAGAAATACTGTCGTCCTTGCTTCTTCAAGGATGTCGCGGACGGGCATCCTGACATGAAGATCATCATCGCTCATCTCGGTGGCAAGTTCTACGATGAGCTGAGACCTCTGATGAGAGAGTGCCCCAATGTCTATACGGACTGCTCTGCCCTACAAGGGTGGTTGCCCAGCAATCCGGATATGGTACATTCCCGTTTGCAGGACGTATGTGGTGAATTCCCCGATCGGGTGGTCTTCGGTTCCGACTTCCCCAATTACGAGATAAGGTTCAGCACCCTCCAGTTCCTAAACCTCATACGTTCTGGGGGATGGGGGGACGCAACGGTCAAGGAAAGGCTCCTAGGTGGCAATATGGCAAGGATATTGCAAATATGAGGTTCTATATTGGAACACCTTTATATCCCGGTGCAACTGATTGTTACCCATGGACATAAGTTTGGAATCGATTCAATCTTACATCGAGTCAGCGACCCCCATGGGGGTGTTCGAGGACTTGGCTGTGAATCCCATACCTGAGGCAGTTCTAGCCTTCGGCGGGTTCGTTGCAGTTTTTATGGCATATCTTTTCGCCACTCGAGGCAAGGGGGTGAAATACCGCTTGCTGACTCTGTTCGGAGTGATAATCGGCGTTGCGATGATGGTTACAGTGGCTTCCTTGCAGCTGAATGCTACCGGTGAATGGGCCCCATTCTCCATGGCGATATTGGGTTTGACGGGATTCGCTCTGTTCTTCCGGCCCTTCCGCACACTGAATCTGGCAGTGATATTGGGTCTGATAGTCGGTGTGGCAGTGTTCATTCTGCTGGGCACAGTGGACATCCAGGGACTCGAGTTCCTTACAGATGACCTAGTGCGCGGAGGTATCGCCGCCGTGTTGGCCATAATGGTGTTCACCGCATTCCGCTTCGTTCAGGAGATCGCGTTGTTCTTCAGCAAGATCGTCAACGCTTGGCCGGTGCTGATGGCGCTCGGACTCCTGGCATTGGGAGAGTCAGTCGCCATATACTACGAGACCTCGATCGTGGATTTCATCCTGGAGTATCTGAACCTATAGTAAAGCTTTAAATCAGATGGACGTAATCGGGAACCCTGCGGGCCCGTGGCTTAGCCAGGATATAGCGCTGGCCTTCTAAGCCAGACGCCTCGGGTTCGAAAGTCAGAGATGGGCCGAAAATCCCGACGGGCCCGCCATTCGATGGGATGACACCATTATCAATGGCTCAATCACAGTATAAGATCGAGGAGTACCAATGAAGAGAAGCTCACGAGCCTGGAAGAAGCCTGGGAACCAGAGATGGAAATGGCGTAAGAAGAAGATGCGCCGCAGGAAGAGGGCGCAGAAGATGCGTAAGAAGTGATAACGCTAACG
>SKGM01000015.1 GCA_007117455.1 Candidatus Methanomethylophilaceae archaeon | reverse complement strand
TCCAGCTCCTGCAATGCGGTCCTCTTGGAGACGTTGGCATGTTCCGATGCCGAGAATATCTGATCGACCATCCTCGCCCGGTCGCTTGTCAGGTTGGCCGGGTCCACGAAGGAACGATGATTGATGTCCCGGAAACTTAGATTGTAATCGTTCTTCAGAGACAGGTACATCAGGACCCCCAGTGGAAGGGACGCCTCGACTATGGCCTCTTTGACCGTCATCCCGGTACGCTGATTGAATCGGGCGATCTCCTCCTGGTCGCCGTACTCCCATAGCACCGAGTCCAGGGCCGATGAGCGCATCAGAGCCGTCTCCAGGTCATGGCAGTCGGTGTGGAAGAGATGGGGGTGAACATCCCTGCCGAGCAGTAGGTCGAAGTCCTGGTCGACTATACCTGAGGTCGACCTGTCCTTCCTGTTGTCCTTCATCTCATCCACCGCGATCCTGACATTGTCCTTGGAGTGGGCGATGACCACCTGACACTCAGCTGGATTACTGAATTTCCCGTAAAGTCTGGAATCTGTGACCCCTACCCCCACGATGAACGCACCTCGGTACTTGGACCGGCGCATGGACATCTCGTTGGCGACCTCGAAGGGCTGGATGTGTTTCCTCAAATCACACCACCAGTTCCACCGTCAGGTCCCAGCGGTCATGCACCACCTGAGGTGAGTGGGTAGCCATTAGCAGCTGCAGGCCCCGGGTACGTGCGATGCTGAGGAAGAGTGATGCGATGCATTGCTGCCAGGTTATGTGTAGAGATATCTCCGGTTCATCGATTATGACCACGCCTCCGGGGACCGCCTCGAACATCAGTGAGTATAGCATGAGCAACAGCTGTTTCTCACCTGAGGAGAGCATCGAGGGGTCTATCGACCTACCGTCATCCAGAATCACATTGAAGCCTTTGGAGGAATCCAATGTCATGGTCTTGCGGAAAAGCATGGGGTTTATCATGTCGGTTAGTGCGACCACACTCTCCGCCAGAGGAAAGAGGCAATCGGCCACCTGGGAGAGTCTGAAAAGTTCTGACATGTGGATGGGTTTGAATGACGACGGTTCCTCGTTCATGATATCCGGCCTGCCCGCCTCTCTGGGTAGTTCAGGCATGAGGCCGGCGTCGTCGATCATGGTAAGTCTTGCCCATATGTCCCTTAGTTTGAAGTGGGGATCGGACGTGAAGTCAGTGGGGCATTGGACATCCTTGTTTGTCTCCCATATCCGGAGGGCGGCCTCCTTGAACTCCCTGAACATTTCCACAACACGTTCAGAATATGCATCCAGGGCAGAGACGAATCTTCCATCCTGCTCCTCTAGGAACAACCTCTGCGGTCCAAGATAGAGAACCTCCTGCATGCTCTCGACCTCATCTCTGCTCATGGGGATGTTGTCCCCCGCACCGATTAGTTTGACCTCCAACCTTTCATCCATGAGGAAGACCAGTTTACGTTCCTCATCGAAACCGAACTCCAAACGCTCGAAGGGTATGGACTGAAGCTCATCCCATCTTCCGCCGAAAGCGAGACATATCATCCTCACCAAGGTGCTCTTCCCAAGCCCATTGGGCGAATGGATGATGGTCAGTCCATCCTCCTTGAGCTCAACGGTGTGGTTGAAACGGTCATACAGTCCCTCCAGTTTGATCCAGGTGAGTCTCATCTTATCCCATTATGTTCGTGTTCTGGCCATAAAAGGTTTATGCCATTCTTGGATTTTCCATGGGAGGCCGGTGGATAAGAACAAATACCGTGAAGTTCTCGATGAGGCGATGGAGGAGAACGACCGCCGATTCCAAAGGATTTCCTCTTTGTTGGGTGAGAATGACTTCGACAGCGCCTATGTGGAGTTGGAAAGGATAGTGAATTCGTCCAAGGACAGGCCGTTCATTCTGGTGAAATGCGCTGCACTCCTCCTGACCCTTGATCGGCCGGAGAGGAGTTCCGAGATAGCCAGCATGGCGCTCCAGGCCATACCTGATGATGAATCCGGCATTTTCGAGATGGCGGTGGCCATGCGTGGTCTTGGTAGACATCGGGATGCCATGGATATCCTAGATTCCATCCCTACGGATGAAAGGACGGTCCTCGAGAGGGCGCGGAATCTTCTGGCATCGGGCGACCCTGCCGGTTGCATCGAACTACTGCAGGGCATGGCTTGTAGGTCCTCCGCCGCCCTTAGGTGTGAGGCCCTCTCAAAGTCGGACGAACATGAGGAGGCCTTGGCCATCGCCCGGTCCTTGATAGGTGACGAAGGCGTTGACTATGAAACCGGTCACCTTCTGCTCGGGGTAATGCTCAGGGCCGGTGATGTCAAAGGTGCCAAGAGGTTCGCCGCCGATGCGGTGAAGGCGGGTAAGGACCCGGACAGTCTGGCTTTGAAATCGTTCGTAATGAGGATCAACGGCAGGACCCCAGCATCCATGAACTATGCCAACCAGGCCCTTCTGCTCGATAAGCGTCATATCGGCGCCCTATGGAATATGGCACTCTGTCTTCTGGAGAAGGGGAGGAGAAGGGAGGCCAAGGTTTTCGCAGGGGCCATCAACGAGGTCAGTCCTGCAGACCCACTCGCCCTGGAGATCCTCGAACTGGCCAGTCGATGATCACCTCTTGACACGTTTGGACTGATGGCTATGACGCTGGAACTCCCTCCAGAATGCTGGAGTGAGGAGGATGAAGACCGTGATCAACTCCAGACGGCCTGCCCACATGGCGAATATCAATGTGGATTTGGCGATGGGGTTCAACCACCCATAGTCACCATACGGACCTACGGCGCCCATTCCGGGACCATGGTTGGAGATGCATGCGGAAACAGCGGAGAATGATTCCGTGAGCGGCACACCGGTCGCCAGAAGTATGAATGTGGCCGCGATGAGAGTGCAGGCATAGAGCAACACCATGGCGATGGTTATTGTCACGGCATCCTCACTGACCGTTTTCCCGTCCATCCTCATCGAGATGACCGCTCGGGGATGTATCTGTTTCAACATCCCATAATAGAGGTATTTGAAAGCCAGGACGAACCGCGACATCTTCAAACCCCCGGCGGTCGACCCACTGCTGGCACCGATGAACATTATGACCAGTATGATCATCTGGATGGACACCGGCCAAACGGTATAATCATCGACGGCGAAACCACTGGAGGTTATCGCGGACACAATATGGAAGGCAGAGTTTCTGAAGGTCTCCCCGCCCTCATCCAGAGCATCGAAGCCATCCAGGTGTGAACTCAGCGCTAAGAAGGTGAAGGAGATGAGTATGACCACAACCAGTGCGAGTGTGCGGAATTCCGTGCTCTCCTTGTAAGCCCTGAGGTCCTTTTGATATATGGCACGGTAATGGAGATAGAAGTTGGTGGCCCCCAGGAACATGAACAGAATGACGATCCATTGGATTCCGGGACCGAAATGAGCTATGCTGTCGGAATGGGGGCTGAAGCCCCCAGTGGACATGGTGGAGAACATTATGGTCAACGAATCATACAATGATTCACCCATGATGAGGATCAAGATGACCAGACATCCGGAGAGCAGTAGGTAGATGAGATGGAACTCCTTGGCGGCCTCCCGGATACGGAAACTGAAGTTATGGACGTCCAATCCAGTGAACTCATTCTTGAAAAGGTTCCTTCCACCTATCCCTAGCATGGGCAATATGGTGACGAAGACCATGATGATGCCTGCCCCTCCCAACCACTGGGTGAAACTCCTCCACAACAAAAGGCTGGCAGGCCAGCTCTCTATGTCGGTCATTATGGTGGCACCGGTTGTGGTGAAGCCGCTCATACTCTCGAAACATGCATCCAGATATCCCATTCCAGATAGTGCGTATGGAACGGCTCCAACGAACATAGCGATGATCCAGGCCCCCGATACCAGGAATATTCCATCAACCGGCCTTATGGAATCAGTGGGGCTGAAGAATGATATGAGGGGGATAGCGACCAGCAGTGATGCGAACAGTGGGATGACGAATACGTACGGATCCTCCTCCAGAACTATGGCGGCACCGATGGGCACCAATAATGCCAAGGACAGATATAGGAGCAGGACCCCTGTCAAGTAAACCAGACTGTTCTCGTATACCGAGAACCTTGACAGCATGCCCCTTTTTTTGGTCATCGGAACGCCTCATGGCTCCACAGGTATGCTCACCTGGAAGAGCTTCTCAAGCTTTGAGATACGGGTGTTATAAGCATACAGGAGCACCTTGTCCCCGACCTCGAGCACGGTGTCAAGACGGGGGAAGATCATGACATCATCCTTGATTATGACAGCGATGTGGGCCCCTTCAGGGAGCTTTACGTCGCCCAGTGGGACGCCTACCATCTTGGACCTCTCCACCACGGTTATGCTTACGAACTCCTCGCCCTCCTCATGCATCAGGACAACCGCTTGGGTATCCGGGACCATCCTTTTGAATACCTCATTGGCGACAATCCGGTGGTAACCTATGGCGCTGGTTATCCCAGTCATACTGAATATCTCCTCGAAATCACGCATCGTGTAACGGGAAACCACCTTCTCCACCCCCAACTGCATACCTATCAGACATGACAGGAGATTCTTCTCATCACTGTTGGTGCAGCAGAGTAGCACATCGGCCTTGCCTACGTTCTCACTCTTCAGGCTCCGGGGGTCGACAGCGTCAGCATTGACCACCAGCACATGGTCGAAGATACGGGATAACGTTCGGCATTTCTCCTCATCCGCCTCGAACAGTCGGATATATGTCTTGTCCTTCTCCAGTATCTCGGCTATGGTCCTGCCGATGATGCCCCCTCCGAGGATGACATAGTCTCTGGCCTCATGGTCCATACCTATCATCTTATTGAAATCCTGTATGGCTTTCGGCGTACCGATGACGTTGATACGGTCGTCAGGCTCTATCTTCAGAGTGGGTTCGATGATCCTTATCTCATCTCCTCTGTAGATGGATACGATGGAGCAGTCCTGAGGTGACTTGATGTCCTGGAGATATTTCCCCACGAGATGGATATGCCTGTCCCTTATCAGGAAGCTCACTATCTGCAGACCCATCGGTTTGAGTTCATCGTAATCGACAGCGTTCTCCATCAACGCTATCCTTGCCATCTTCTCCGCGGTGAGCAGCTCGGGGGATATTATGTGGTCAGCACCTATGTATTGGTCGCTTTCCTTGTCCTTGTAGATGTACTCTGGGTTCCGGATACGGGCCACTGTCCTTATGTTCGGTTTTATGGTCTTAGCTGCCATGCACGCGAACATGTTGATCTCATCCAACTCCGTGACTGCCAGAATCATATCGGTGGCAGGTGTGATGACCTTCTCCAATATCTTCGGACTGGCCCCGTTACCTTGATAGGTCCCCACATCCAAGGTCTCCTTTATCTTGTTGACCTTGTCCTCAGACTTCTCTATGACTGTTATCTTATGTATACGGGACAGGGCGTTCGCAACCGTGAAACCGACATTCCCCGCTCCCACAATGATTACTTCCATTCACACACCACCCGATAATGGCGTTGACCATTGAATCACTTCAAATGGTGATTGGGTATATATCTTGTTTGCGAACAACAATAAATATGTGTCCTTGTTGCCGGGCCTGGTTTCAGGGGTCCCTCTTACGGGAACGGAACACCACGAACAGCAACCCCACACCGTAGACGGCCCCCAGCGCGAGGAGGAGATAAGTACCTACGGTCGTTCCCTGCAGATAATCGATCATCGCCATGTAATCGAAGCTGGCATAGATGTTCGGGTCGGCCATTATATGGTCGACGGCATCCCTTACCATTCCCTCCAACTTGGCAATGTCGGGGTCGAAATAGTCCTGTATCTGACCGAGACCTGGAACGTCCTGGGCGGCGGCTTTGGCTGCGAAGCCTGAAATTCCAGCAACCGCCAAGGCGGAAATACCGGCGATCTTTGTGCTCAGTCTCAGGTTAACACCGGGGATTAAGTGTAGATATGCATAGATAAATCCTCGCATCATCGGGCATGGCTATGTTCCACATTAACTATAAATGAGGAATCGTTCATCGAATCATCATGTTGAAGCGGCTAGACATCGAGACTTGGGTATCCTCTAGGAACAGCGGAGTGGAGAAGGTTGCAGATGATGTGGCCGAAATAATCGCTAAGGTCGAGGAGGAGGGTGATGCCGCACTTATTGAGCTCACCGAGCGATTCGACAAGGTGAAGCTGGATTCGCTACTCGTGGACCGGGAGAGGATAGATGATGCTTATGATGAGGTCGATCCGGAGCTCGTGGAGGCGTTGGAGGAGGCCGCTTTCAACATCCAGAGATTCCACGAGCTGCAAAAGAGGGATGACCTTTGGCTCAAGGAGATGGAGTCTGGTGTGGTGCTGGGCGTCAAGACGACCCCATTGAGGACCATCGGGATGTATGTACCCGGCGGTCGGGCGGCTTATCCAAGCTCGGTCCTGATGTGTTGCATCCCCGCCCGCGTGGCTGGGGTGGAGGAGGTCATAATGTGCACACCCGCACCGATCCACCCGCTCACACTCGTTGCCGCCGACATAGCCGGCGTTGACGAGGTATACAGCGTCGGCGGCGCACAGGCGGTGGCCGCCATGGCGATGGGGACCGAGAGCATACCACAAGTGGACAAGGTCGTGGGTCCGGGTAATGTTTACGTGACCGCGGCCAAGGCACTTCTGCGAGGGGTCGTGGAGATAGATTTCCTGGCGGGCCCCAGTGAGATCGGCATCATAGCCGATGATTCAGCGGTGCCTGAGTTCATCGCCGCCGATATCCTCGCACAGGCCGAGCACGACCCCCAGAGCGCAGCGGTATTGGTCACTGACTCCGCTGCCCTCGTTGCCCGGGTTAACAGTCTGATCGAGGAGATGTTGCCTACCTGCAAAAGATCCAAGATAGCGGAGCAGGCTTTGAGATGGTCCGGTTATGCTATCGTGGAGGATATGGATGAGGCGGTCGAGATCATGGACCTGATGGCACCTGAGCACCTATCCCTACAGGTGAGGGACACCATGACGATTTTGAACAAGGTCAGGAATGCAGGATCCATATTCGTCGGTCCTTACGCCGCTGTCGCCTTGGGGGACTACGCCTCCGGGACCAACCATGTACTTCCCACAGGCGGTAACGCCACCTACGATTCCGGACTCAATGTGGCCCACTTCACCAAGACCAGCACGGTTCAGATAATCGACCGGGAAGGTCTGGAGATACTCTCTGACACCGCCATCATATTGGCTGAGACAGAAGGGTTGCAGGCGCATGCGATGTCCGTGCGACTTAGGAGATCAGATGATCTTTAAAGCGAGGAACCTGCCCAAGGCCGCTCCCGCTATGCACAGGCCCACATTCAAGGTTACATTCAGTGTGGCTGCGGCCAGCCCCTTGTCCATATAGAGAAGGAGGGTCTCCATGCTGAAGGAGGAGAATGTGGTGAACGCCCCCAGGACTCCCATGATGACAAAGAATGAAACCACATCCGAATGATAATCCAGGATGACATAGAATAGAAGAAAGGCCAATGCGAAACTCCCGGTCAGATTGACCAGAAGGGTGGCCCATGGGAAATCCGTCCCTTGCAGAGCCACATATGTCAAGTACCTGAGCGATGCACCGATTGCCCCTCCTGAGGCCACCAAGGCTATTGCCTTGAGACTCAACTCCATATTCAAGCGAATGGTTCCGTTGTTAATAATCCTGATGTGTGTTATTTACCATGTAAGAGTTAAATAATGATGAGCCCAATCCAATTAACACATGCCAGGCAGGATTCTCATAGTTGAGGACGAAGTCGTCGTCGCCATGTACATCGAGACTGTCCTGGAGACATTCGGATATGATGTGGTCGCCATCGTTACGAACGGGGCGGATGCGATAGATATGGTTAGGGATGAGGATATCGACCTGGTTCTCATGGACATCAACATCGAAGGTGATATCGATGGCATCGAGACCACACGTAGGTTGAAGGGCTTCAGCGAAGTCCCGGTACTCTATGTGAGCGCCTATATCGATAAGGAGACCATAGCCCGTGCCTCAAGCACCAATCCTGCAGGATACCTCTCCAAACCATTCAAGAACAAGGAACTGAGGATGAAGATAGAGTCCATAATCGGCTCATGATCACCAAAGGTCGCTTGTCGCCTGTGCCATAACCCCTGAGGTGAATGCCGCTGCATGTAGGCATCTTTTCGATGATTCTATTGCCCCATACATGACCCAATCAGCCCCTGCCATCAAAGCTATCGATACCGATGAGGTGTCCACATGGCGGAACAGTTTCCTGGATTCATCATCCATGCCCTTGGATTGAGACCAGGTCTCCACTGTGTTATGCAGGGCCAGTCCGGAGGGCAGGCCCCATTTGGCCTTGGCAACTGCCAGCGCCCGCAATGATGCTCCGGCCCCTTGGTCGAAGGATGTTGCTGCCAGATCTATCAAGGGTCGCTTGATGCCGTTCTCCTCGGCAGTCTCCAGGAGTCCGCGTTTCATCAGCCTACCGCCATTGTCCAGAAGATGTATCCTGCCCTTCACAGTCAGATCGCCTGGATCGAATGCCATAAGAACGGCGGAATCCACTTGGTTCTCTTTCAATGAAGACCATTCCTGAGGGGAGGACCCTACGTGCAGACTGTTGTATACCACCCTCTGATTGATCCCGATGTCCTTTGCGGTTTGCAGAGCCTTCAACTTGACTCGGGGGTCGGGAGAATCGAGGAAGAGCGGCCCGGATGTCAGATCGGCGGTTGCTTCCAGCAGACTGTTCACCGCATCCTCATGCTCGAGATAGAGCATCAGTGCATGGCCCAAGCCAAGATCGGAGGCTGTGGTTTCAGCTGCGGAGACCATTTCAGTGAGTCGGTCACGGTCCACAACGCCATTCCTGCGATCGGCGACGATGCTGTGACGAGGATAGAAGACAGACCCTATGAGAACAGGGGGCGACCTTCCAGGTTGACCACCGAATTTAGTCCCCGATATCTCATAGCACGCTTGATCCTTCTGATACCTGTACATCAATAACCTCCTGTTAGATAATCTCTCAATCGGTTGGCCAGATCCACCGAGCTGACCTCCACCACAGTGCCGTCGACCGGATTTATGATGATTGCGGGGTCATAGCTGAGGGTTATGAAGGGCGAGGTCGTGGATAGTTGTTGATCGGCCATGGACAGCATACCACTCACGATCCTGTCCGATAGAAGGTGCATCCCCTCACCCAGACCCTCTCCCGATTGAATCAGTGACTCAGACTCCGAGTAGATGGCCTTTCCAGGGAATGGCGGGTCTTCCCTTCCATACAATTCCTCGAGGAGGGTCAACAACCTCTCTTTCTCGGTAGCGTTGAAACAGTAGCACGGGTCATACTCTATGATCTCCTCGGCCTCCTTGGGTTCGACTAGATCATGAATGGTCACCTGGGATCGGAATCTTTCGATATGTTCCGTGGGGGTGTTGGAAAGGAAAGGGATCGGTGCACGGGTACCTATTATCCGCATCTCCCCATCAACACCTTGTGAGTGCAGACTCAGCATAGCGTCTCCGGGGTAATGGCCGAACTCCTCCCTGCCGCATACCACCAGATGCCTTATCCAAGGACGGGAGATTATGTTGGCGATTATCTTCTCTATCCCGAGGTTCTCGGTCTTGAATGTGCCCATCATATGGCACAGATGCGGTGGGACCTCCACCGTTCCCCTTCCTATTATGGCCACGGCGACGTTGGATCGGTTCTCGTTGACGATGTAATCGCCCGCAATCCCCCACCCCTCAGGAATCTCTTCCATTCTAAACAACAGCCTCGCAGTAATCCAGGATGATCCTATAGTCTATGCCCCGCCCCTCCATTATGGATTTGATGGCTTGCAACGATATCCTCCTCACATCCGGGTCCCAGATGCCATGGACTATGACATGGAGCATCAACCTTCCACCTTCGAAACCCTTACCCTGTAACAGATTCTCAGTCTCCACACCGACCTTCCGCGACACCAGGTTGGCACGCATCAGACGATCGTCCATGGTGAGAAGGCAGCCTTTGACATGACCGATGAAATCGGCACCGCCTTCGATGCAACGTTCTGTGACCTCGTTCATCACGACGGTCAACAACTCCTCGGCAGCCGCATCGTCCAGGGAGATCCCTTTCATCTCTAGATTGACAGCGAACTTACCCAATTCATCCATGGAGCGGTGTCTATCCAATTGAGGCTCATTCATTCCTACCACCGTACTGTTCCTTGAATATCCCGCCGTCCACCGCCTCATGGTAGCGGACGGATTCCTCATTGACGATTATGTCTGCCAGTTCTGAGACTCCCGCACCTGTCCTCCCTGAACCATGTAGGACCTTAACTGTGGGGTTGATGCCCTTGATTATCCCGATACAGCGGCCCAATGATTCCTCATCACAGATATCGGTCTTGTTCACGAAGACCAGATCGGCCTCCTGTATCTGGGTCTCGATCAGTCTACCCACGAAAATGAGCTGCTCCTCGAGCATTGAACAGTCCACGAACGTGCATATGGGTGCGTGGGAGATGTCGATACCACTCTTACGTGTGGCCTCCTCGACTGCCTTCTTCAGACCCCAGGGGATGGCGACCCCAGTAGGCTCCACCAGGATAATGTCCGGTCGGAAGGACATGTGCAGATTCATAACCGTGGTGCTGAAGGTACCTTGGACCTCACAGCATATGCACCCTCCGGCGACCTCCTTTACCTCCATCCCTTTGGAGCGGATGACCTCCTGGTCGACGTTAATGTGTCCTACATCATTCACTATCAATGCCACTTTCCAGCCGCGCGACCTCAACTCGGAGGCCATGGCGGTGAGGAATGTGGTCTTACCCGATCCTAAAAAACCTGTGGCCTGTGCTATCCGCAATGGGCTTCACCGCAGATGGTACCGGATAGGATAATAGATAAGCTTAATCATCAATCGGAGGCGAGCGGAGAATCAAATCCACCCATGATCTCCTCTCTTCGCGACCATGGAACCTCTTACTCTCCTGCATCCTTCTCACATCACAGACCGTCACTCCGGGGAAGAGTTGGATGATCTCCTCTGCCGTCGGATAATGGTAGAGGATGCCGTTCCCCCTGAGGAAGCTATGGGGCTCGATCTCATCACCCTTCCCGTAGCGCATGTCATCCCGATCGAAGGACCTGATCATCATCCAACCTCCGGGCTTCAGTACCCTGAGCATCTCCAGCGATGCCTTCCCCCTGTCCTCCTGGAGAAGATGGGATAGAAGATGGATGGCGATGATACCGTCGAAAAAGGAGTCAGCATAAGGGAGTCGCCGGATGTCAGCAACCCTCAGATCCACCGAATCCTCGAACCTGCGGCGGCATATCTCCACCGCCACCGGCGAGAAGTCCACCGCGTGCAGTTCCAGATCCTGCGACACAAGGTTCTGCAGGGTCTTACCGTTGCCGCATCCCGCCTCCAGCAGCCTCTCCCCGGCAACGAATGGAAGGTCGAGTTCGTTGTTCCCCCTCCAAGCCCTGGGTTGATCTCCGTAATACCTATCCCATTCATGGTGCGATGGGACGTGCCCATATCTCCTTTCCATCAGAGATGGAGTACTGAGCATGATTATTTATCCTCTCTTACCACTAATACAAACATGGATGACATGGAAAGCGTTGTCGCCCAACTCACCCGCATCCCCGGTGTGAGCGAGAAGGCGGCAGAAGGTATGTATCTCCTCGGTGTCCGTGACATCGATGACCTCAAAGGAAAGGACGGAGATGATATGTACGCCGCCCTCCGGGACAGGAAGGACTTCTTCGCAGAACCGTGCATGCAGAAGATGCTGAAGATCGCCATCGGCATGGCTGACAAGGGATACGCCGATAAGTTCAGATGACCACGCAAAGGCACTCCTTCGTGGCCAAGATGCCGAACGAGCCCGGGGCCCTCCACAAGGCCGCAGAGGTTCTGAAGAGGCATGATGGTAACATAGAAAGGATACAGTACGACCTCCGCATCGACCCCAACACCGTTTTCTTCGAGCTCACTGCTGAGGACGAGTGCATGGAGGCCGCATTGGCCGAACTGGATGGCATGGGGTATCTGAGGAAGACCATCCCTATCCCCGCTTATCTGAAATTCGATGTGACATTACCCAACCGACCGGGGGCACTTTTCGAGCTTTTGGAGAAGATGACCGCCAGTGGATCGAACATCGCGTTCCTTGATTATGATGAGACCGTCCCCCGGGGCGGACCTTTGCGTGTCGCCGTGGTATTGGATGACGGCAGCGCGGCATCTGAGCTGTTGGACATGTTGAAGTCCTCATATCCATTGGACATCCTGGAGCACAGCGATGTTGACCCGGAACTTGACGGAACATTGTTCTATGTACGGTTCGCGCATGATGTGAGGGGCATCGTGCCAGATGTGGACGAGGGTTTCCTGATGAGGTTCCTGAATGATTCCAACCATATAACCCAGGAACTCACCAGGAGAGGGGAGGACCCACGGGCCGTCCTGAAGAGCATAATAGACTCCGGCCGGATGTTGAGGGAGAGCGTTTCCCACGGATGCTGTCAGACCGATTCTTTCAGCATCCCGGGCGGTCTGCTGCACTGCATCCAGTTCCCCTGTGGGGGAAATGCTTACGTGATCGACGCTGAATCCAAAATCCTCATAGACACCGGTTTCGGGGTTTACCGGGAGTATCTCACCAGGGAGTTGGAGGCCCTCGGATGCCCCCTCGATGAACTCGATGCCGTGCTCATCACCCATGGGGATGCGGACCATTGCGGTTCCAGCGCTTGCATGCCCGTTCCGGTCCATATGACGGAGGAGGCTTGGGAGATTACCCGACGTAACGACAGGGCCTATGGGTCCGAGGTGGAAGGAGACCTTCTGGAATCCTTCTACACCCGTATGATAAACCTGTTCTCAGACTTCCGCCCCGTGGATAAACCCATACTTCTGCAAGGGGGCAAGGGGGAATGTCACGGGCTCGAGGTGCAGGATGAGCTCTGCATATCCGGCACCAGGGTACTGGTGCTAAAAGGATTGGGTGGTCATCAGGAGGGGCAGGTATTCTACCTGATACCTGAGAAATCCCTTCTGTTCACCGGTGACAGCCTCATAAACTTCGATTCTTTGACCACCTACCGCAAGGATTACATGACCTTGGCAAAGGTGCTGATGACCACCGTGAACGTACATAGCGATAAGGCCCGGGAGGAGAGGGAGGCACTTCTGGGATTGATCCACTCCTACGATGACGAACTGATGATATGCCCGGGACACGGAAGCGTGTCAGAGATGCGTGGTGGAAGACTGGTGCAACGTAAGCTCAGTTGAACACCTGACGCCTCAACATCAGCAGATAATGACCCAATGGCATCAGCACCTTCGCATGGCCATCATGCAGGGTCCGGTTCACAACCAACTCCGTACGTGGCTCGGACCAGGTCGATATGTCAGTGAACTCCATGACGTTCGCCTTCTGGTCATCGAAGAAGGCCAATGCGGTGTTGGAATCATTCAGGTATCTGACGGTGTAGACAGAACCGTCTTCCATTTCAAGGACCGGCTCGAAAGCCTGCATCTGACCTATCTCCCCCACCATCCCTTCCGACGTCAGGACTTCCACGCGTGGCTTGAGAAGCCCCTTCCTGCGTATCGTGACACCTTTGCCTCCGAACACGCACTCCACCTGAACCGGGCTGGATTGCATGCGGCATAGTTCCTTGTCGTCATGGTTGAGGATGAATTCGTCACCGGAGCGGTTCCAATGCAGACGTTTACGTACCAGTTCGGTGCAGAACGCCATATCTGTTGCTTGGGATTACGCATTTAAAAAGGTTGTCAGGCGGGCCTAGGGCCCGCCTCGCCTCCGGTCCCTCAAAACGAATGCCAACATCACCGCGGTTGACAAGGGGAGTCCGATGACCAAAGGATCGATCACCGCCCAAGGCTCAGCCGGCCAGGTGGCGTTGGGGAAGAGCCAGTCCCTCAAGCCTATCTGTGTGGCATTCGTCCTGTGGATGAAGAAGCCCCATATCATCCAGGCCAAGGTCCCGACGATGATGCTCCATTTTGCGCCTTGGGTGGAAGGTCGCGAGGAGAACAGGACGTGGGTGTATGCGGGCAGCAGGGCGGCGGCGCTAAGACCCATGAATATCGCCGTGGAACGGGCGATTATGTTCGCAGGCATGTAGTAGGTGACGATGACCGTGACGACTATCATCACCATCGTACCGATACGGGCCGCCCGCATAGATTTGACCAGCTCCCGGTCCTTGCCGAACAGCACCTCGTCCGGAGTGTGGTCGCCGGACCTGTTGGCACGTATGTGCCTCCATATGTCATATCCTGCCGAAGCCCCCATGGTGTGCAACAGGGAGCTCAGTGTGCTCATGGCTGCGCAAAGGAGTGTGAGTAGGAACAGTACTATGAACAGTTCCCCCAAAAGATGTCCGCCGAAGAGTTCGTTGACGAATATGGGGATTATCATGTCGGCGTTGTTACCCGCGTATTCGAATGAGGTCTGACCGTAATTCTCGTAGAAGTACACGTTGCTCAGCGGGCCGACGGTGTAGGCGGTACCGACGATGACGAGGATGAAAATCCCGCCGACCATCAAGGCCCGGTTGAGGGATCTGCCACTCTCGGCCGTCATGTACCTAACCGCCAACTGGGGTTGGGCCAATGCGCCTATGCCCACGCCCAAGATGAATGTGGTGACGAAGGTGTACCATAAAGGTGACCCGAACTCAGGGAATGAGGTCCAACCCCTCATACCCGCATCCGCCAGTCCGGCAGGGACCCCGGGATCGACGGCCAGATCGGTCAGGGCCTGGTTGGCCGCTACCACCCCTCCCAGTGTGTAATATGTCACTGCCAGGAGCACCAGCATACCGATGAACATTATGCCGCCCTGAAGTGCATCGTTGTACATGACGGCGATTATGCCTCCATATGCGACGTATATGGTGACGATGACGGCCAATCCCAAAAGTGCCACGTCACGGTTTATGCCCAGAGAGGCCACGACGAAGTTCACACCGCCGAGAAGGACAGCGGCTGAGTATATGGGCATGGCGACGAGGATGAGGCCGGCGGAGAAGAGCTGTATGAAAGGGGAGTTGAAGGACCTGCCCAGGAAATCAGGGAAGGTGAGGGCGTTGAGCCTTTTCCCGATGCGTCGTGTGCGTTTCCCGAATACTATGAACGCCACTATCAACCCTACCAGTATGTTGAGGGCCACAAGCCATATGGTCCCCATGCCCAATTGGCCCGAGACTCCACCGAAACCGATGATGGCCGCGGTACTGAGGAATGTCGCCCCATAGGAAAGTGCCAGGATGACGGGGTTTATCTTCCTGCCTCCGACCATGAAGTCCTCGTTGCGGAGGGTCTTGCGGTAACCGTAAACGCCGAGGGCTATGGTTATGGCAAGATAGATGATCGCCACCACAGCGAACAATGCCATGTTCACACCGGCATCATCCATCGATGTCGTCCTCCTCGTTGAATTTCAACCATCCGTATACCAGGCAGAATATGGTCAAACCGAAAGCCAGAAGGTATCCTGACCAAATCCAAGGATCATCTATTCCTAACATCCCCCAATCTCCATGTGCCAAGGATTACCATGATATATGTTATCACGGTACACAAGCCATAGCTTTCTTAGTATTTATCGTTTGATGGGGATATGGTTCAGGACAGGTCATCGTTGGAAAGGGTTGTGAAACCCGCCCCCTTCAATGCCCTAAGCGATTTCTGTAAATCGTCCACCTTCATGACCAGTACCGCACCCTCGCCGATTCTGAAGGCATAGGCATAGACGATGTTCACCCCTAACTCCCCGCAGCGGCTGGAAACCTCATGAAGTCCACCTGGCCTGTCCTCCATGGGTATTGCCAGGACATCGGTGCATGACACGGTATGGCCCCTCTCCTTCAATAGCCTGTATGCGGATCCGAGATCGTCCAGCATGAAACGGACTATGCCGAAGTTCTCCCCCTCGGCTATGCTGAATCCGAGTATGTTGCTGCCCGCCTCACCGATTATGCCAGTCACCTCGGCCAATCTGCCTACCCGGTTCTCCACCATCACCACAAGCTGCTTGGCGGTGCTCACATCATCACCCTCTTATCCATGACCCGTTTGGCCTTGCCCTCGAAACGGGGCAGGGAACCGGGTTCCATCAGCTGCACATCGACCTTGACATTGAGGACCTCCTGCAAGGCCTTGGCGACCTTTGAGCTGATGGCTCTGAGAGCCAGAATGTCATCGGTGAATGCCTTGGGGTCCAACTCCACCTGTACCGCCATGTTGTCCATGACACCACGGGACTCCACGATGATCATGTACTGCTGTGTCACCTCATCGATCTCACCCAGCACATGTTCGACCTGGGAAGGGAAGACATTGATCCCCCTGATTATTATCATGTCATCCACCCGGCCAGTGACCCTCTGCAGACGAGGATGGGTGCGGCCGCAGCTACACTTCTCCCATGTTATCTCACTCAGGTCGCCTATCCGGTACCTTATGATCGGCAGGGCCTCCCGCCTGAGCATGGTGAAGACCAGTTCACCACGTTCTCCATCCCCCACATGCTCTCCGGTCTCCGGGTCCACGACCTCCACGAGGCATAAGTCCCCCCAGATGTGGATACCGTCCTGTTCCGTGCATTCTGTGAACAATGGGCCGGAAAGCTCGCTAGCCCCGTAGCAGTTCTGGGCCTTGATGCCCATCTTGCCCTCTATATGACTGCGCATGTTCTCAGACCAGGGCTCGGCGCCCAGTATAGCGGCGCGCATCCTGGTGTCGTTCCTGAAGTCCAGGCCCATTCCCTCAGCCACCTCCGCCATATGCACCAGGTAGGAGGGGGTGCAGGCGATCGCGGTCACACTCAGGTCCTTGATGAGGTCTATCTGCTTCTTGGTCCCTCCAGTGCTGGCGGGGACCACCGCAGCACCGAGCTTCTCTGCCCCATAATGCATGCCCAAACCCCCGGAGAAGAGACCATAGCCGTTGCTGACCTGTATCACATCCCTCTTCCCAAGACCGAAGGACGAGAAACTACGGGCCAAGGATTCTGACCAGTTCTCAATATCATTGCGGGTGTAACCCACGACGGTGGGCTTGCCGGTGGTGCCGCTAGAGACATGGTAGCGGATGATGTCCTCGGGCTCAGCGATGAACAGTCTGTCCGGGTAGTTGTCACGGAGGTCCGTCTTGGTCATGGTCGGGAGCCTCCTCACATCATCCAATGAACGGATGTCGCCAGGGAGTATCCCGGAATCCCTCATCCGGGCATGGTAGCAGGGTGATCTCTCGTACAGCTTTGCCACAAGCTCCTTGAGGGAACTCAGCTGCATCCGCTCAATATCCTCCCGGCCCAGGGTCTCTATCTTCTTGTTCCAACAGTCCATCGGGTCTCCCTCGAGGTGAACCGTGACAAAAGATATCACGGTTGAACCCGGAAAGTAATCGGCGTATATGATTATATCCCAGGACCACTCAGGCTGGCAGCTTTATGCTCCCTACCACCCTCAGCTTCCCGCCCTCCAGATACATGACAGTGGCGTCGTCCCCAGGTAGATGGATCAACCCGTCATCCGCTACCAGATGCACAGTCCCATCCTTGGTGGCGGAGGCCACCCGGAATGGGATGACCTGCATCCAATGACCGAGATGTAGGACCATGCCCTCAGTCACGGGTGTCCTCCAGAAACCGTTCAGCTTGATAACAGCCTGGAAATCGTTGCTGTCGGTGATTGTCGGGTCGCTGCTGAGCACATATCCTTTGTCCAGACGTTCGGATTCGATTCCCCTGAGGGCAAGACCGACACGATCGCCCCGGTCAGCGGACGGGGAGTCGTCGTCGTGCTTCTGGATGGACCGGACGTTGACCACCTCCCCCAACGGATGGACTGTGAGTTTGTCATGTTTGCGGACCGTGCCATCTACCACCTTACCCAAGACCACGGTACCCACCCCCTTGACATTGAAATGTTGGTCCAGGGGGACGGTTCCCGAAGGCTGGGGGTCCAAGGTCCGGGATGCCGCCTCCTCCAGGAGCCATTCCCTTAAGGACACCGGGTCGTCCGGTTTGAAATCGTATCCTTCAGCGACTGTGCCTTTGAGATAGGGGGCTATCTGTTCCCTCTGCAAGAAGCCGCGCAATACTATCGCCCCTTGGGAGATACCGAGTGAATCCAGCATCACCAGGGACTCACCGAAGAGATGGTCGATGTTCTCCACCACCACTATTGCAGCGTCAGCGGTCGAGCAGGCATAGAACAGAGGGGCGAGCCTCTCCGGATACCTGAGCGGTTCCACCAGTGTTATCTGGGAGTCGCCTTTTTTCAGGTCGTAGAAAACCAGATCGGACACGCTTCCCTTCTTCGCTATGCCGCCGGCATAACCTGGCAGGCCTAGGACCACCACATTGAGGTTGGGCATGGGAAGCCTCTAAAGGTCCCCTTCCTGCATCAAAACCATCCCTCGGTCGAGAAGGGCCTTGATGGCCGAGTCGGTGTCATCCACCCTTATGAAGAATGTGGCCCCGGCTTTACCGGAGTACGCATATCCATATTCGATGTTGATACCTTCCTCACCGAGTACGGCGGCTGCCTCGAACAGTCCGCCAGGACGGTCCTGCATAGGTATGGCGATGACCTCGGTCTCCTTCACGATGACTCCGCGCTCCTTGAGTCGCTGGTATGCCTTGTCAGGCTCACGTACTATGGCGCGGAACACACCGAAACCGCTGGCCTCGGCTATGTTGAAGGCGCAGATGTCTATACCCTCCTCACTGAGCATCCTGGCGATCTTGGCCAGGCGGCCCGGTTCGTTGTTCACGAACACCGATATCTGTTTGATGACGTGTCTTTGGGGCATCAGAAAACCCTCTTGTCGATGACCCTCTTTGCCTTACCCTCGAAACGGGGAAGGGAGCCAGGGTCCATCAGCTCCACATTCACGGATATGTTGAGGTACTTCCTCATATCGGAATCGATCTTCTTCTTTATGGCCATCATGTCGGCCATCTTGTCACTGAAATGCTCTGGAGAGAGCTCGGCCTGAACCGTCATGGTGTCCAAGGCACCCTTACGGTCGAGGATGATCATGAACTGCTCACCGACCTCCGGTATGTTCATCAAGGTATGCTCGACCTGGGACGGGAAGACGTTGATGCCGCGGATGATCAGCATGTCATCGGTACGTCCGCTGATCCTACCTATACGGGTGGATGACCTCCCGCAGGTGCAGGTCTCCTCAAGGGCATAGGTGAGGTCGCTTATGCGGTAGCGGATCATCGGCATGGCCTCCTTCTTCAAGACCGTGATGACGAGCTCGCCCACCTCGCCGTCGGGAACAGGCTCCTCGGTCTCAGGATCGATTATCTCGACTATGCCGACATCCCCCCAAACGTGGATGCCGTTTCGCTCCTCGCATTCCGTGAACATCGGGCCGGAGAGTTCCGATGTACCGTAGATGTCATACGCCTCTATGCCAAGGTTCTCCTCGATATGCTGACGCATACCTTCCGACCAAGGTTCCGCCCCCAATATGGCCTTCCTCAGCTTGGTGTCGCGGCGGAAATCGATGCCTAATCTCTTTGCAACCTCTCCCATGTGGATCATGTAGGATGGGGTGCAGGCGATGGCGGTCACATCCAGGTCCATCATAAGCTCCAGCTGCCTCTCGGTGTTGCCAACGCTGGCAGGCAGGACGGTCGCCCCGACCCTCTCAGCACCGTAATGGAGGCCCAGACCGCCGGTGAAGAGACCGTAACCGTAGGACACCTGGACGACATCACCGGTACCGATGCCTATTGACGTCAGGGCCCGGGCGAGGCTGTCCGTCCAGAACTCTATGTCGTTCTCAGTGTAGCCTACCAGGGTGGGTTTCCCTGTGGTCCCGGATGAGACATGGTAACGTACGACCTCATCCTTGGAGGAGGTGAACATCTTCGTCGGGTAATGGTCACGGAGATCCTTTTTGTACATGAAGGGCAGTTTTCTGATGTCCTCCAATGTTTGGATGTCGTCCGGGTGGACCCCGTGCTCCTTCATCCTCTCTCGGTAGAAGTTGTTGAAGCTGTACAGGCGGTAAACGAGGGTCTTCAACTCTCTGAACTGCAGATTCCTGAGCTCCTCCTTCGGCATGCATTCCATGCGGGCGTTCCAATACATCGGTTTCTCCTCCCTTGCTGATTGCATAACAACATTATTAAATTAACATGGTCGAGGGGCAAAACCAGTTATACCCTGCGTATGATTGAGAACTGATGTTCGACCTCTTGGAGAGGACGGAGCTGCTGATGGAGGATTCGAGGCTCTACGCATCCATCGTCCGCGGGGACAGAGGGGAACGTGACCCGGCGGTCCTCGCTTTCACAATGGTACACAACAAGACCATGATAACCCGGGAGATGCTGCAGTTCTATTACCGACTATGGACCGGGCCCACTCTTCAGGTTGATGTGGACGGCAGCAACCTGGAATCGGAGATGGCGGAAAGAGCGGTCTATCTGGGCAAGATGCTGTTCGTGGAGGTACTCAGTGCCATCGAGCATTGCGCCAAGAAGGTCGCTGCTGAGCAGGGAATCGTGCAAGGCCCATTGTCTTTGAGATTCATACTGGACAGTACCATGGCCCAAGGGCTGATGACTGCCGACCGTAACCGTGAGTGGAACGATATCATCACCGTCAGAAATCTAGCGGTCCATGACAATTCGGTATCCGACCGTTCCAAACGATGCGTCATAGGGACAGTGACCCTATCGATGCGCCCGAACCGGATGATGAAGGGGCCACTGAGCACTTTCATTGAGCTCGCAAGGATCTCCAACCAGTATTTCTACGAATGGCTGTCGTCTGTTCGTTCCACAGGAAGGCTGGATGAAGGAAACGTCTAAATACGTCCTTAACTTAGGCAACTTTGCTAGGCTTGACCGGGATGTTCGGCGTATCCTTGTATACCGAAACCGTCGATATGCGGAGGTGACAACGGGGGGCGACGTGGCTCGGACCCGGAGGCCCAGTGTTGCGACCATGAGGTCCTGTCCAACGGGGCCGGTGGCAGTGGATGAGTTCGACCGGAGGGTCGCTACCGCCACTCTAATCGCGGGAACCGGGCGAGGCCCTGACGGGAGCAGCCTAACCGTGAACTACCGACGCTCGAGGGGTAGCGGGGCTGAGAAGCGGCACTGACCTCCTCTGGGCGAGAGCGCGACCACCCCCGTGGCCTAGCACTCATCCCTTTCTGATGCATCCGGTTATCTTGTCCTTACTGAAGTCGAACAGGACCCTCTCTTCCTGGCCGTCTGTAACCCTGAATACCCTTC
>SKGM01000052.1 GCA_007117455.1 Candidatus Methanomethylophilaceae archaeon | reverse complement strand
TATCTGGTCCCGGTCGTGGATGTGAACCGATATTCCACTTGGGTCTCGCATGTGGAGTCCATGGTCCCTCCGTTCGACAGGATATATTCCAACAACCCTTTGACCAAGCGCCTCTTCCATGAGGCGGGATATGAGGTGATGGGCGCCCCGATGTACAATCGCACCGAGTATTCCGGTACCAAGGTGAGGGAGAGGATGCTCAGGGACGGTAGCTGGAGCGATCTTGTGCCTGACGCGGTGGTGAGGATAGTGGAAAGGATAGACGGCATCGGACGTCTGAGGGAATTGGCAGGGATGGAATGACCGCCCAAGAACTCAAAACCCGTCTGGAGTCGAAAGGACTCACGATATCCTTCGCTGAGTCCTGTACTTCTGGCATGGCGATGTCCATGCTCGCCTCCCTCCAGGGGGCATCGGCCGTACTTTTAGGAGGCGTCGTGGTGTACTCCAACGACCTGAAGGTGAGGATGCTCGATATCGATGTGAGCACATTGGAGGAGAAGGGCGCTGTCAGCGAGGAAGTGGCCACTGCAATGGCACGTCGGGTCCGTGAGCTCACCGGCTCCGACCTGGGTGTGGCCATAAGTGGGATAGCAGGTCCGGCGGGGGGAAGCGAAGAGAAGCCTGTGGGATTGGTCTACATCGCAGCCAGCGATGGCAGGCACACGGTCTGTGAGAGGAGGCGATTCCAAGGTGGAAGGGAGGATATCAGGATATCCGCCGCTGAGAGGTCGATCGAGTTGTCCATAGAGGTCCTGGAGATGGAATGAATGGTGGAGAGGAACACTGAGAGAAGGGATGAATACCTGATGTCGGTCGGCAAAGGGCAGTTGAGATACTCCCGGCAGATACCCCTGGCCATGATGGGTGAGAGAGGGCAGAACATCCTGTCCGAATCCCACGTCCTCATAGTGGGGGCAGGAGGGCTTGGGTCTGTGGTGTCCAGCTACCTGGCCGCCGCCGGGGTCGGTCATCTGACGATTGTGGATGACGACGTTGTCGAGATAAGCAACCTCAACCGCCAGTTCATCTACGGTGACGCGGTCGGTGAGCAGAAGGCCGAGGCGGCTGCTAGGTTCCTACGCAAGGTGAACCCTCTGATCGAGGTTAGGCCGGTGAATGGTTCCATACAGGATACCGAACTCCCATGGGACGAATATGACCTGGTCTTCGATTGCCTGGACAACAACGAGTCACGGATGGCTTTGAATGAGCGTTGCCGTAATGCCGGGTTACCTTTGGTCCATGGGGGCGTGGATGCCACAAAGGGGCAGGTATTCACATCAATACCCAACGTGACCGCATGTCTGCGATGCATGCTTCCGAAAGGAAGACAGGACCGCATACCGGTGTTCGGCCCTGCCGCCGGAGTTGTGGCTTCTGTGCAGGCCTCAGAGGGTATAAGGGTGATCCTGGAGCGGTTCCCGCCTCTCACGGGCAAGATGCTCCTGATAGACATCTCCGACTATTCCTTCGAGATAGTGGAGATGGAGAGGGCGGAGGATTGTCCGGTGTGTAAAAAGGGATGATCGTCCCTAAACCTCCCTCAAGGACCCGTTCTCCAATCTTATCTCCCTCCCGGATAGGCATGATGCCACCTCTGGATCGTGGGTCACGGTAAGAAGTGCCATACCATCCTCACATCTTGAGATGAGGGAATCCAGGACCATTGACAGACTTTGGCGGTCCTGGCCCAGTGTGGGTTCGTCCAACAGGAGGATGTCCGGTTCCCCGGCAAGCACCGAGGCCACTGCCAGTCTTCTCTTCTCCCCCTCGCTGAGGGACAATGGATGGCGGGAGGAGAGGTCGGATAGCCCCAGCTCCTCCAACAACCCCATTGCGTATTCCGGGTTGCGACAGTTCATGGTCATCTCATCCATGACCGTTCCCATGAACAACTGATGACCGGGATTCTGCCAGACCAGCCCACAAACCCCACGCGCCCTGCTGACGGTGGAGCGCCTACCGAACAGCTCCACCCTTCCACTGTCCGGTCTTCGCAGTCCAGCGGCGAGACGGAGAAGAGTACTCTTTCCACTGCCATTGGGGCCTGTGAGCACCACACTCTCCCCTTGATGAAGGACCATGTCGGCATCCTTGATTATCGGTCTACCAATCTTGTATGAGAACCGGACCGAATCCATTCTGAGGATCTGTTCACCACTGCCAGCAGAACGTATCCTGGGAAGCTCGGTGGTATCGGGTCCGTGAACATCGATCATCCTGCCCCCTTCCAATCTGAGCATCCTATCAGCCACCCTGCTCACTATATCGAACCTATGCTCCGTGAGAAGAACGGAGGTACCCATGTCACGTATTTTGGACAGCTGTTCACAAAGGATATCCGCTGACCAACGGTCTATGTTGGAGAACGGTTCATCCAATAGGAGCAAAGGCACATCCATCGCCAGTGCGCCACCGATGCACAGTTTCTGTTGCATCCCGCCTGAGAGGAGGGCTGGATCGGCCTGTGGTGGAAGTCCTAGGGTGGAGCAGAGTCTATCCACTTTGACACCGATGCTGACCGAGTCCTCCGCAAGGTTCTCAGGGCCGAAAGCAAGTTCATCGTCCACTCGCCCATGTACTATCTGGGACTCGAAGTTCTGCAGCACGGTACCCATGTGGCGGCACCTCCGCTCAGGCGGATATGAGGACACGTCCAATCCCCCCGCTGATACAACCCCCTTGACCCGATGGGATGAATGGTGAGGTATCAGTCCATTGATTGCATGCAGCAGGGTCGTCTTCCCGCAACCGCTAGCGCCGAATACCGCGACTATCTCACCGGGGTTGATATCAAGGTCCAGGTCATCGATTAACCTTATGCCTCCTCGTTCAACCACCAAACCGCGCAACTCAAGGATATTCAAAGCATCAACACCCCCAAGGAAACGATGGCGAAAGATATGGCGAAGATTAGGTCCATGAGGCCGGGGGTGAGCGACCTTAGAGCGCTTCGGGGCGCTTCGGGGTCATATCCGCGCAGATGCATGGCCATCGTGACATCGTCCGCAAGGTTGTAAACACCGGCTATCGCCGGCACCATCAAAGAACGGTAATGGAAACGCAAGGTCCTCCTTTGACCGCCTCCACGCAACCTCGATGAGGAGATCACCCTCTCCATGTCCCGGAACATCAATGGTATGAACCTCATCATCACGGTAGCTCCCAACACTATGCTCCCTGGAACCTTCGCCGTCTCCAGCCCCCTTATGAGTTGGGAAGGTGTCGTGGTGTAGGCGAACATGGTGATGGACAGAGCGACCGTCATCACCCTCAGCATGGATATCAGTACATCATCATCCGCCCTCCCGCCCATCATGTTCACAATTCCTACCAATACCGCCAGCGGTGCCAGGACCAAGAACGGTCTCAGGGAGACCTTGGCCGAGCTGAGTAGCAGAAGTAGGAGGGTCATGAGGGTCAGGTAGAGACCAAGGCGAACCGGCTCCTCTATCGTGAAAGCAACCAGGAACAAGGCCAAAGCGGAGAAGATCTTGAGTATCGGATTGACCCCGCCGATCAATCCCATGGACTCATCCTTACCCATCATGTCAATCCGTCTCATATATGCGTTGGATTCGCGAAATAACCTTCCATGGTCTGAACGTCGATGGTCGATGGGACCTCATCGTATCAGAAGGACGTAGGCCCATCGTAACGAAGTTTCGAGAGTTTGAGCCGCGATTACCGCAAAAATGTGAGGACATCTAGACCAGTATGGAAAAAGACACACATCAGTTATAGATATTCGGAGCCGATTACCCATTCGATGTTGACCTCCGAGGCCCTTCTCAGCCGCGATGCCGATTCGCCACTGCGCATAGGTATAGGTCTAGCTGGGGACGCTGATAAGGTCAAGAGGAGTGTGGATTCGTCATCCCGCTACGGAGAAATCGTCACATACCATGATGCTTATGAAATGTGCGACCACCTTAAAGACGGCTCCATCTCCGCCGCCGTACGTGGTGATCTCCCATCTAACGAGGCGATGGCCGCATTGAAGGAGGTTTTCTCCATAGACATGACGCAGCGAATGGCGATCATGGAGCCATTGTCAGGCGGGGTTTTCGCCCTCGGACCCGTGGGGATAGATGAGGGTTCCACAGTCAAAGGTCGGCAGGATATGGCTGAGGCGGGTCATCGACTGATGAGATGCCTAGGCGGCTTGGGAAGGGTCGGTATGATGTCATCCGGCAGGGAGGGGGACCGTGGTAGGAACCCCGTCGTGGATCGGAGTATGGACGAGGCTTTGGAGGCCTGCAAAGGTCTAGTGGCAAAAGGGATCGATTGTGAGCATTGCCAGATAACCTTGGAATCCGCCCTGGAACGAAATGATGTGATCATAGCTCCAGATGGGATCATCGGTAACATAATATTCAGGACCCTTCACTTCCTGGGTGGAGCGAAGGCCCTGGGAGCCCCTGTACTAAACATCGACCGGGTATTCATAGACACATCCAGGGTCAAGAAGGACTACTCCGACTCCATATCGCTCGCCTACATCCTCGTGCAGGAGGCATGGAAATGAAAATTGAGATAGACGGAGCCCATTCGGGCATAAGGTTCTCGGCCTGCCATTTCATTGCTGGGCATGAGAAGTGCGCACGCCTCCACGGACATTCTTACATTGTGCGTCTGGCTGTTGAGGGGGCCATAGGCAGTGACGGCATGATAATGGATTTCGTGGTGTTGAAGAGGGCCCTGCGCCAGATGGTGGACGGATTGGACCACCGTGTCTTACTACCCGGCAATTCGAAGGATGCCAAGATAGATATCGGTGATGAGACCACCATAGTGAGCCGGGGGAAGAGATACGTATTCCCCACCGAGGACGTTGTCATACTGGATGTGGAGCACACGACCGCCGAGGAGATGGTCGCGATGATGCTGGAAGGACTCATATCCGAGGTCGATATCCCTGAGAATGTGACCGCTGTCTATCTGGGCTTGGACGAGGAGAGGGGCCAGACCGCATGGGCAATGAGGAGGGTCTAGATGCCCGATTCCGTGGTTCTTCTATCAGGGGGCCTTGACTCCACAGTGGTGTTGGCACAGGCCATTTCCGAGGGCCGGGAACCGATGGCCGTCAGCTTCAGTTATGGGCAGAGGCACTCTAGGGAGCTCGAATCTGCCAAAGCCATCGCTAAACATTACAAGGTGGAGCACCGCATCATCGACCTGGACCTGTCATTCTTCAACAGCTCCCTCGTCGACGAGGGGATGGATATACCTGAGGGTCGCAGCGAGGATGAGATGTCGGACGGTATACCCAACACCTATGTGCCAGCGCGGAACATCATCCTGATGAGCATATCCGCTGGAGCGTGCGAGAGCATAGGAGGCGATGCCATATTCATCGGTGCCAATTCCGTCGATTACTCCGGTTACCCTGATTGCCGCGCCGAGTTCTTCCAGGCGTTCGAGGATATGCTTTCCCTAGGTACGCGTTCCGGAACCGAGGGAGGAACTATATCCATTGAGACGCCCATACTATTCCTCAGCAAGGCGGAGATAGTCCGCTTGGGAGCGGATTTGGATGCGCCACTGCATCTCACCTGGTCCTGCTATAGGGGAGGTGATGAGGCCTGCGGCAGATGTGACTCCTGCGTCCTCCGTCTCAAGGGCTTCGCTGAAGCTGATATGGAGGACCCATTGGATTATGAGGTGAGACCATGAAACTGGTTGAATCGTTCTATTCGCTACAGGGGGAGGGTAAGAACATCGGTCTGCCCACCTATTTCATCAGATTGGGCGGCTGCAACCTGAATTGCCGTTGGTGCGATACCCGTTACGCATCGGACCGGGGAGAGGAACTCACTGTGGCGGAGATACTGGATCTGTGCATACCTTATCCTCGGATATGCGTGACCGGAGGGGAACCCCTTCTGCATGACGATATCGTGGAGCTCCTGCATGGTCTTCTGGAGTCTGGAAAGGAGATAGTGGTGGAGACCAATGGGTCACTGGACCTGAGCCCGATCCCCGAAGACCCACGCATAATGATCAGCATGGACATCAAATGTCCATCCTCAGGTATGGATGACCGGATGCTGTTGGACAACATCCCTCTATTGAAGCCGAAGGACCAGTTGAAGTTCGTGGTCTTCGATGACCGTGACCTCGATTTCGCGGTCAATGTGATCAGAGAACGACAACCCATATGCGAATCGATATTCTCTCCGGTGGGCGGAATGGACCTGGAGCCCTTGGCAGAGGAGGTCCTGCTCCGTAGACTGGACGTCAGGGTCCTACCTCAGTTGCACAAGGTCATATGGGGTCGAAGGTCCGGGGTCTGAGGCTCAAGCGTACTTCTCTTCGTACAGGCGTATGGAGTGGTCCACCGCCTCCAAGGCCGCATTGCGGTCCCTCCAACCCTTTACAATGACGTTCTTCCCCTTCTCCAGGTCCTTGTAGGTAGCGAAGAAGTGCCTCACCTCGGTCTTGGTGTACTCAGGGACATCATCAATATCCAGGATATGGTCGAAACGGTGGTCGTTAGCAGGTACGGCGAGTATCTTGTCGTCCTGTTCCCCACTGTCCTCCATCATGAGCAGGCCGACGGGCCTGGCCTCGATGATGCAACCGGGGAAGGTCTTCTCCTCCATCAGTACGATTATGTCCAAGGGGTCGTGATCGTCATAATAGCTTCGAGGTATGAACCCATATTCCCCCGGGTAGTGCATAGGGCTGTGGAGCACCCTGTTCAGGACATAGGTCCCGAACTCCTTCGAGTACTCGAACTTGTTCCGTCCTCCTTTGGGGATCTCGATGACCGCATAGACCACGTTCGGAACGTCTGGCCCTGCTGGAAGGTCTCGCCAATGATCGTTAACCATATCAAATCTCTCCTAGCCCCTTGCTCAAACATACATCCGGAGCCATGATACTTAGAAGATTGACAGTCCCCTTTTTTAACATTACGGATGTTTTGGCATAATCATGGATTAAACTACCAAAATTATTGTATTGTATGGTGTGTACTATCCAGTATCACAAATATTCATTTTTTCACTTTGTTTCCTTTTTATACCAATTTTCCACCTGTATATTATGACCAAGTTTTAAGTATGAGTTCATATTTAACCACGTCAGAAAGTGCCAAAAGCCATGGAACTAATTTAGGAATACCTAAATTATAAGTATCCCTTGGGCATTGTGCACACAGGCGCGGGGTAAAAATCGAAGCAGCCGATTCAATGCCTCCGAAGAAGCAGCATCATCACGATCGTACCCCGCGCCTGGTTTACACTTCTGTGGCAACACTTAAATACACTTAGAAAATATGTATGCCATCCACTTTGAGGAAGGTCCATGGTCAACGTATACGATGTCCCTGACATTCTGCTTCTATGAGCATCGTAGCGTCATCGCTTCATCAAAGTGGTTTGAGGTGGTTCTTTGAAAGCACGACAAGCCGGTAGTGAAAGCGCCCGTGAGATGGCGGACCGTAGGAGCATCTACACCAGCCATTTCAACGACCAGGCGCTGAAAGGACGTAAGGTGGGGGAGGTGAAGATATTCGACACCACCCTCCGTGACGGTGAGCAGACGCCAGGTGTGGCAATCTCCATGCAGGAGAAGCTGCGCATAGCGGAGCTCCTGGACGAGCTCGGCGTCCATGTCATCGAAGCCGGTTTCCCAGCCACCAGCGAGGGAGAGAGGCAGGCCATCAAGGCCATCGCTGACCTCGGCCTTAACGCATCCATTTGTGGTCTGGCACGTTCGAACCCAACAGACATCGACGCCGCACTGTCCTGTGATGTCGATTACATACACACATTCCTCGCTACCTCCGACATCCATCTCCAATACAAACTGAAGATGAGCCGTGAGCAGGTAATGGAAAGGGCGGTATCCGCGATCGAGTACGCCAAATCTCACGGTGTGACCGTGGAGTTCTCCTGCGAGGATGCAACCCGGACGGACATAGACTTCCTCAAACAGATGCACGTCGCGGTCCAAGAGGCCGGTGTCGATGTCATAAACGTACCGGACACCGTGGGCGTCATATCCCCCGAGGCCATGGAGATGCTGATGACCGAGCTCCTGAAGGTGACAAATGTACCGATATCGGTGCACTGTCACGACGACCTTGGATTAGCGGTAGCGAACAGCATAACCGCAATAAGGTCCGGAGCCCGACAAGCACATGTCTGCGTCAACGGACTGGGCGAGAGGGCAGGCAACGCAGCTCTGGAAGAGGTTGCCATGGACCTGCTCGCCTTCTATGGCGTGGAGCCTCTGGTCATGTCCAAGATTGGCAACACCTGTAAGGCCATATCGCGCATCACAGGCTACCCGATACCGAAGAACAAGGCGATAGTCGGGAGCAACGCATTCTCCCATGAATCCGGAATCCATGTACATGGGGTCATGGGGCATGCCTCCACATACGAGGCCTTCGGGCCTGAGCTGGTAGGGATGTCTCGCGCCATCGTCATGGGTAAACACTCCGGGGCGCATAGCGTGAGGGACAAACTCAAGGAGCTCCGGGTGGAGATAAACGAGGACCATATACCGGAGATAGTCAAACGGATCAAGGAGCTTGCCGAGAGCGGTAAGACCGTTGATGACGCCGAACTCGTTGCTCTTGCTGACCACGTCGCCTCAAGGGAGGGGCGGGAGGAGAGGGTAAAGCTGAAAGAGTTTGCCGTCTTCACCGGTAAGGGCATCACACCGACAGCTACTGTGACGGTGGAGATGGATGGTGAGAGCAACACCGTATCACAGGTGGGAATCGGACCTGTGGACGCTGCTCTGAAAGCTCTCCGTTCAGCGGTGGATGAGAACCTGGTACTCGAGGAGTACCGTCTCAGCGCCATAACCGGCGGGAGCGATTCGCTGGCAGAGGTCACCGTACTCCTCAGGGACAGCAACGGTATAGGACGGCTGTTCGTCGGCAAAGGAATAGGGTCGGATATCGTCCAGACCTCAGTTGATGCCACGGTGGAAGCGATCAACCGTCAGTACTCAATGATCAAGAAAGGTGTTTCAGAATGAGCAAGGGCAAGACCATAGCGGAGAAGATCCTCTCAGACAAATCCGGCGTTGACGCCTATGCGGGACAGATTGTGAACGCGCAGGTGGATTACGTCATGGTGAACGATGTCACTGGGCCGATAGCCTTCCGGGAGTTCGAGGAACTGGGGATGGAGCCAGTAAGGGAGAGGATGGTACTCATACCCGACCATTACGTACCCAACAAGGACGTGGCCTCAGCGGAGCAGGCCAAGGAGATGAGGGAGTTCGCCCGCCGATGGGGGATAGATAATTATTTCGAGGTCGGTCGCAGCGGGGTGTGCCATCAGCTGATGGTCGATGAGGGCTTCGCAGCACCTGGGAGATTGATCGTCGGTGCTGATTCGCATACCTGCACCTATGGAGGCCTGGGGGCCTTCTCCACCGGGGTGGGTTCCACAGAGGCCGCGGCGGTGTTCGCCACAGGCCGTCTGTGGTTCAAGGTTCCTGAAAGCATAAAGGTCAACATCAAGGGAAGTTTCCGTCCAGGAGTCGGCGGTAAGGACCTGATCATCCGGATAATCACCGACATCGGTGTGGATGGGGCCACCTACAAAGCCTTCGAGTTCTCCGGTGACATATCGGCCGTCCCGGTGAGCGACCGCCTCACCATCGCCAACATGGCGATCGAGGCCGGTGGGAAGGCGGGGATCTTCCCCTGTGATGAGATGACGGAGGAGTACATCAAAGAAACAGTCAGAGGCGAGTGGACCTCCTATGAGGCTGATCCAGACGCTGTTTACAGTGCGGAACTGGAGTACGACCTCTCCGAGTTGGAGCCCATGGTGGCCTATCCTCATCTGCCGGAGAACGGAAGGCCCGTCAGTGAGGCGGATGTCAAGATAGACCAAGCATGGTTGGGTTCGTGCACGAACGGTCGGATCGAGGATCTGCGCATCGCCGCTGAGGTGATCAAAGGGAGGAAAGTACACCCAGATGTGAGGTTCATCGTGGTCCCAGCTTCCCCTCGGGTTTTCAATCAGGCTATGGCGGAAGGGCTTCTCGCCATATTCATGGATGCAGGGGCCTATGTCTCCGGACCAACCTGCGGAGCGTGCCTGGGAGGCCACATGGGCATCCTGGCGGCGGGGGAGAGATGCGTCGCATCCACCAACCGCAACTTCATAGGCCGGATGGGCCACAAGGACTCAGAGGTCTATCTGGCTGGACCAGGGGTGGTTGCCGCATCAGCCGTGGCAGGCAAGATAGTCAACCCTGAGAAACTCGAGGAGGTCTTTTGATGGAATCCCACAGAGGTAAGGCTTGGAGGTTCGAGGACCATGTGGACACCGATCAGATAATACCCGCTGAGAGGCTTGTGGCTGAGAACCTTTCCAAAATGAACGAATTCGTATTCGAGAAGGTAAGGCCGGGTATGGCCCAGAAAATCAATAAAGGAGACATTATCCTTGCAGGTAAGAACTTCGGTTGCGGATCGTCCCGTGAGCATGCTCCCCGTTCACTTATCCAAGCTGGCGTCTCATGCATAATCGCCGAATCATTCGCGAGGATCTTCTTCCGCAACTCATTGAACGTCGGACTTCTGCTCGTGGAATGCAAGGTTGATGCTTCCGAGGGTGATGACATAGAGGTCATTCCGAAGGCAGGCAAGGTCATAAACCACAGTACTGGTGAAGAGTTCAATTTCCCCCAATACCCGGAATTCGTCAGCGAACTCGTCGCTGCAGGGGGCCTGATGAGTCTGATCAAGGAGGGAAGATTTTGAAACGGATAGCTGTAATACCCGGGGACGGCATAGGCCACGAGGTCATCGCTGAAGGCATGAGGGTCCTGGATGCGATATCCGAGATGTCCTCGTTCTCCTTCGAGGCTACCGAATACGACATCGGCTCTGAGAGGTATCTCAGGGACGGGACCTTGGTCAGTGAAGAGGAGTTCGACGAGCTTGAGGACATGGATGCCATATACTTCGGCGCCATCGGGGACCCCCGGGTCAAGCCCGGGATATTGGAGAAGGGAGTGCTACTCACCATGAGGGCGCGCTTCGACCAGTACATAAACCTCCGTCCGGTGAAGTCCTGGCACCCATATGTGCCGTTGAAACAACATTTCGATTTCGACATCCATTTCCTGCGTGAGAACACTGAGGACTTCTACATCGGTGCAGGTGGCAAACTCACACCTGAGAAGATGAAGCAGAAGATGACCGTGAGAAGGGGGATGTACACTCTCGACCTCAAACTGAAAGGGGAGGCTGAGCCGGAGGATGAGTTCGGTTTCGAGATAGGCATCCTGTCCCGGAAAGGTATAGAGAGGTTCGCTGAGTACTCATTCGATTATGCCAAGGAACAAGGGCATGACAAGGTGACGCTGGTGGACAAGGCTAACGTCTGCTCTTCCATATATGGGATGCAGAGGGAGATATTCCAGGAGAAGGCAGATGACAAGGACATGGGTCTGGACTTCATGTACGTCGATGCCATGGCCATGGCGATGCTGGTCCGGCCCCATACGTTCGGGACGGTAGCGGTCCCGAACCTCTTCGGAGACATACTCACTGATCTGGGTGCTCAATTGGGAGGGGGGCTCGGAATGGGGGCATCAGGCAACATCAACCCATCCGGGGTTAGCATGTTCGAGCCCATACACGGTTCGGCCCCGGACATCGCCGGCCAGGGCAAAGCGAATCCCTTTGCGACCTTCATGGCGGCCAGGATGATGCTCGATCAATTGGGTCACAAGGTCGAGGGCGACATGCTTGAACAGGTACTCGTGAAATCCTTGGATGACGGGGCCACAACTCCCGATCTCGGAGGGGCCCTCAAGACCTCCAGGGTCACTGATTACGTTGTGGAGCAGCTCCGCTGTCTCTGAAGGCATCGAACAAGGATGGCCAACCATCCACTTTTCCTCCTTCACTTTTATCAGCACCTCGACCAATGTATGATCCAGGTGCATCAATTGGAAAATGAAGGATTGTGGTATGATTGCATCACATTCCATGGACATTCATGTCCTGGATTGGCGATTGGGTTCAGAGTGGTCGAACTGGCTGCTCACACCCTTGATTTCCGTCTGGAGAAGGTGCTTGATGAGGAGTTGGTATGCATAGCCGAGAACGACTCCTGTGCTGTGGATGCTATACAATCCCTACTTTCCTGCACGGTGGGGAAGGGTAACCTGATACTGCGGCCCTACGGTAAGCAAGCTTATACATTCTTCAACAGGAAGAACGGCGATGGTGTCAGGATAGTGGTTAGGCCGTTCGAGAGGGTCGCTGACCGTGAGGTCATGATAAGTCAGATCCTCTCGTCAACTCTTGAGGACCTAATGGAAATCAAAACACCGTTGGAGGCCTTGCCTGGTGAGGCGAGGATGTTCGACAGTGTGCTGTGTGACTCTTGCGGGGAACAATGCCGTGAGGACAAGATCAGGTTGCAGGAGGGTAGACGCCTATGTCTGACCTGTCATCGACCATACGATCGAGGCTGAAAGCCGAATTCCCTTCATACGGACCGAGGCATTTCAGAAGTCCACGCGACGACTCAGCTCCCGTGGCATGTACAGCTTGCGGAACGGTTTCCCTTTCGTCTCCAGGGATATCCTCTCTCCCAGGGTGGCAACGTCCATCTCGATGTCCCGATTCTCCGTACGGCAGTAAACATTGATACGGCCGCTATCGGTCTCCTTGTCACCGATCACAGCCACGTAAGCGCACCAGTCCTGTTTGGCGCGCCGGACCTTCTTACCGACGGTGGCATCGGTGTCATCAATCCCCACCCTTACCCCGGACATCTCCAGGGCATCCGCGAGTTCCTTCGCTGCATCGACGTGTTTATCGCCCACCGGCAACAGTCTTACCTGTTCCGGGGTTATCCAGACCGGAAGATGAGCCACCTTGCCCACAGTCTCCATCTGGACGGCGGTGTCCAGCAAGGTGTAGAGATAACGTTCGATGGTGCCTATCACCGCAGTGTGGAGTATTATCGGATGCTCCCTCTCCGCCTCCTTATTGGCATAGGTGATCCCGAATCTTTCCGCATTGCCCACGTCTATCTGCACCGTGCCGATCTCCCTTGCCCTTCTCATCTGGTCCAGGATGTGATATTCTATGTTTATGGTCCAGTAATAATTCGTGCCTTCAGGGTAGAAGTGGAGCAACACCGGCCTTCCATGTCTTCGCAGGAGTTCCATTATCAAGTCCCGGTTCTCTTCGTAAGCCTTACGGGATGAGAGGTTTATCAGGAGGTCGTACTCCCTCCCCAGTTCTGTCATCTCGCCCATTATCCTGTCGTCCAGCAGGGAGAAGTTCTCCTGGGCTTCTCTCATGTCCTTGCAGACGACATGAAGGTCAGGCATATTGAGCCTCCGGGTACGGAAGCACAGCATGGTCTCCCCTGATTGCTCCAGACGATAGGAGTCGGCCACCTCGAAAGCCCCAAATGGAAGCTGACGGTAGCTCATGTTCCAGTTCTTCATCATGGCGAACTGCTGGTGACAGGCGGCGTACCGCATGACGAAGGTCTTGCTACCCGTCTTGACCGAGTAAAGACGGTCTCCGAAGAGCTCAGCATGCTCACGGACCGGTTCCTCGTCCAAGGAGAACATGTTGGTCCCCCGCACCATGTATATGGGCAGGCCGAGATCGTTGACTATATCGGTGGAATAGTCAGCCACGAGGTCGAACATCAAAGCGCCGGAAGGGGTGAATGCCATGTGGCCGACATCGCTCATCGCCTCCCATTGTATGCCGAATTTTCTGCATAGTCGTAGGTACTTCGGCTCCTCGGACAAGGCGATGCTCTCCTTCTTCAAAGCTTCCTTGTTCACCATCTCCCGGAAGCAATCGCTGCCTCCCTTGAAGTCCTCAACGGTCAACTCCTCTCCTTCTGGAGTGAGGATCAGGAAGCTTCCTTCAGCCTTCCTCTCCTCCTTCTGTGCTTTAACACTGAAATCCCGGGACAGCTCTGAAAGAGGATGTCCTTTACAACGGATGTTGAATGCCTTGTACCATCCGAACGGGGCTCTGGAGACCTCCATACCCGTGGATGAGATGGCCTCCTCCATAGAACGCATGATCCCGGTAGCGGCCTTGGGTGAGGACAGGTCGTTGCTGAGATGGGCATAAGGATAGAGCATCACCCTCTGCGCACCCACCCTCTCAGCGGTCTGGAGGATGTCATCCACGGCCTCGGAGCAGACTTGATCAGGGGACTCCTCATCCACACTCTCCACGGTTATGAAGGCGACCAATGCCTCTTCCATCCGGCCATTGTGCATCTGTTCTGGAATATCTTCGGCCACCGGCGTCTTCTTCTTGGCTTCGAACTCCATGAAATCAGCGTGGATGTAGAGTGCTCGCATGGGATCGTCCTTGGATTCAGACTCAGGTATTTAAATTGGTTGCAGTGGCAAAGATGCAGGTTTCACACTGCTGGATGAAAGGGATTTTATACCACTCCCTTGATAGGTGAGTTCGATGAGGAGGCCCTCTTCACTTCGTGTGGATCGCAAAGGTATCGACGCAGCCGTCGCAGTTCCGGCCATAGTGCTGGTGGGTTGTCTGCTCATCGTTGCCGGAATGGCCTTGGCCGATAGTCTCTCCAGTGATGACGCGGATTCTATCCGCGTTGCCAAGTCCGGGGACAAGGTCGCTGTGGATTACATAAGTAAGTACGACAACGGCTGGGTCTTCGATACATCGATGTGGTCAGTGGCTGACGATCCCGATATACGCAAGAGTTTCGATTTCACTAAGCGTCAGCAGTCTCAATATACGCCCCTGGAGTTCACGATAGGTGAGGGGCAGTTGTTGGCTAAGTTCGAGAGCGCGGTCATAGGAATGGCCGTTGGTGAGACAAGGACTGTGTCACTCAGCGCATCCGAGGGGTATGGTACCGTCTCTGAGAACGAACTTGTGAGTCACGCGGTGCATGATCAGATAGCATTGCGGAATACGATGAACCTTACTGAGTTCAACGACTTTTTCGGTGAGCCAGCAGCCATGGGGATGACCGTCATTCACCCGGTCTTCGGTTGGGAGGTCAAGGTAGACTCCTACTCTCCTCATCTTGACGAGGTAAAGGTGAAGAACCTCCCAGTTCTGGGAAAGAAGTACTGGTCATATGGTGACGCCGACAATGAGGAAGGATGGTATGTCAAGGTCCATGATATCACTGGCACCCATGCACATATTGAGAACCTGGTAACCGCCAGCATGGCGAACAACGTCAGGGGCGTCGATGCGGACGGTGAGAGATTCTTCCTCCATGCGGTCATCGACGGTCAGATGCAATTCAAGTACTCTGCCGAGAGGGTGGGTCAGAACCTGACCTTCACCATCACCCTTAAAGAGATCATTGGTTGATGAGCCGGCGGTATTGTTCCAGTGTCTGCTCCGCAACGCTCTCCCAGGTATAGGTCCTAGCCAGCTCCAAGGCACGGTCGCCCATCGCTCGGCGGAGGTCATCATCCTTCAGCAGACGTTCGATACCCTCGGCAAGAGCTGCAGGGTCCCTGGGCTGGACGAGTATTCCTGAGTCCTGTACGACCTCAGGTAGGCCTCCGGTGTTCGTGGCCACCAATGGTTTGCCATGCGACATCGCCTCCGCCGCCGCTATACCGTAAGCCTCGAATATAGAAGGCATCACATAAACAGAACAACGGTCCAGAAGTCGGTCGCGCTCCTCCTCGGAAACGTATCCCAACAGTTCCACCTTCCCATCGATACCCAATGTCTCCGCCTGAGCCTTCAACCTTTCCGATTCTGGGCCCTTGCCACATATTTTCAAGGTGGAATCCACGTCCTCCATCGCCTCGATGAGGTATTTCAGGCCCTTGGTGGCGACCAATCGGCCGACGAAAAGGATGTAACCATCCTCCTCACGAGTGATCTCCTTCGGCATATGCACGCCGTTCTTGATCACCTCAAGCTTATCCTCCGCAATACCTAGGCCGACCAGTTGGTCGCGGATATGCTCGCTTATGCAGGTGACGGCGTCATATCCCTTCAGCTTGGGCAGGAAGAGCTTGTCGTTGGCCAGGGAACCGATCCTCTGAATCAGACCCTCACCTTCTCCGTAGGAGTTGTGCCAGCAGAAGACCTTGACCCCATCAAAGGCGGCAAGGTCTCGAGTGTATGATGGCGCCCAACGGTAATGGAACTCGACCACATCGGGATCGAGGTCGACGATCGCCTCCTTTATCCCTTTGGAGGTGACGTAGGGGGGATTGTACTTTCCATAGTACTTCGAAGGCAACCGGACGATATCGTAACCATCCCCCTTCTCGAAGGCAGGGGTTCCGGGTAGCTGGGAGGTGACTATGGTCACATCATGCTCTTTTCCCAGTACCGAGCATATGTTGTGAATCCTGTGTTCGATACCACCATAGAATGGATAGAAGTAAGGGTCTACATGTACGATCCTCATGCACAGACCCTCCTAAGGCTTACGCATCGACTACCATGTCCCGTTGTCAACCTGAAATCAGTCACTGCCATGCCATCCCTAAAAATCATCTCTATTGGTATAAAAAAAGTCGCATCAGCGTAGTAGGGAGAAGTTGTCATAGAGATCCTGCAACCTACGGTAGTAGCTGGAACGGTCTTTGAGCCGGTTCTGTTCTATGGCGAATTCATAGAGGTCGATCAAACGGTCGGTGTTGGCATGGATGGAGTGCCTCTCTGCCGTCTCACGGGCTGCTCTTTTCATCCGGTCGTTGGCCTCTAGACAGCCATGGATGGCCTCGGCACAGGAGCGTGGATCGTCCTGGAAAAGCGTACCGTTGAATCCGTCGATGACCGTGTCCCTCAAAGCCCTGTAGTCTATGGCGGCCACCGGCACACCGCAGGCCATGGCCTCGATCACCACGAGACCTTGGGTCTCGAACTTGGAAGCTATCACGGATGCGTCCGCGGCGGCATAGTAATTGTTCAGTTCAGACAAGGGCACATATCCAGCGAAGACCACTTTGTCACTGAGGCCTAGATCCTTCACCTTGCGCCTGAGCTTAACCTCGGCAGGTCCGCTGCCCACGAGCAGGAGGACGGTATCGTCATCCATGTGGCGCATGGCCTCCACCACCAGGTCGATGTTCTTCTCATAGGACATCCTTCCCACATGCACTACGACCTGGCGGTCATCGATGCCGTGTCGTCTCCTCACCTCAGAACCGTCCACTCCGGGGTGGAACCGGTCTGTGTCTATGCCCAGGGGGATGGTCTCCATCCTCTTGATGTGGGGGGCCCTCCTACGGAGCTCCTTACCTATCGCATCAGTTAGGGTTATGACCGCGTCAGCGCGTTGCAACAAGGTGCGCAGGTAGAACCACATAAGGTCCTCGGTGACGTGCGAATCCAATTTAAGAGGTGAATAGTGCTGGATGGCCTCGGTCACCATGGTGTTGAAAGAGACCACCAAGGGAAGGTCCAGGTTCCTACAGGCCAGCATGCTTCTCAACCCCATGATAAGTTGACCCTGGGAGTGGATGATGTCCGGATTGATCTTCCTGATGATCTCCATCTTGTTGGAGGGATATATGGGCACGAAATATCCTGGATAGGGTTTGAGTTCCCAGGCGGGGAAGTATACGGTACCTTCCTCGCGATGTCCCTCCTTACCGGGGTCAGGTGCTATGACTATGACCTCATGGCCTCTCTCCTCAAGGGCCTTCTTGGTGTTGACGATACCTGTGACAACACCTCCTGGCGAGGGGAGGTAGCTGTCAGTGGTCATAGCTATGCGCAATCAGCGTCCTCCTGTCCATTGGAAGCATCCCATGCATCGCCAATCAACCTCATATATGATATTGTTTACCCCAGCGTATCTCAATCGGCATCCAGGCGGCATGCGGGTCTGTACTTCCTTTTCCGGTAGCTGCTGTATATGAAGGACAGGGCTATGAATGAGAAGACGAAGACCATGGTGTACAGTTGGGCCTCTGGTCCGCTGAAGAAACGGAAGAAGAATCCGGACATTGCCAATATCAGGCTGTATTTCAGAAGCGCTCCGCTGAGCAGGAAGACAAGGGCCCTCCGGTAGGACCATGAATCGATTATGCTCACGAAGGCTCCGCAGAAAGGCACCATGGGAGCGAAGCGATTTATGAACAACAGCCTCTCATCCCCGACGATCAGGAAGTTGATGTAGCGGGTGGCTATGCTGCTCACACGCTTCGGCACACTTATCCTTTCCACGATGAGGTAGAGGGTGGTCATCCCCACCAATTCCCCCAGCAGCAGAGTGAACAGTATCGCCAAAGCCCATTCGGGAGAGGGGTTGTACATGTATGCGATTACAGTGAAGACCTCGGGCAGGGTCGGGAATATCAACGCATCGATTATGAAGATCAGGAAGATGCATATCAGAAGGCCGATGGCCCCATATGGCCCGAATATACCATAGACCGCCTCTCCGATGTCCAGCATCAGCTTTCCCTCAGCCTCTCATTCTTGATCCTAATTGCCTCCTCATAGGTTTCCAGCAAACGCTCGGCAGTGACCTCCAAGGAGAATCCCTCAGCGGTTTTGCGGGCATTTTTTCTGATGCCCTCGTCCGAATCCAAGCATCTTGCGATGGCCTGGGCGCAGGAAAGCTCATCGTCCTGGAACAGGAAGCCGTTGTAACCCTCCATCACCGTGTCTCGGAGAGCACGGAAATCAATGGCGGCCACCGGCAAACCACAGGCCATGGCCTCAATGACGACCAGACCTTGGGTTTCGAAACAAGAGGCCAGAACGAAGGCGTCGGCGCAGGCGTAATACAGGGGCAGATCCTCATCCGAGACGAATCCAGTGAACACCACACGGTCATCAAGTCCTAAGCTAGCGGTCAATTCTTTGAGCATCGCCTCGGCGGGCCCGGCCCCGACCAGGAGTAGGACCGTGTCATCATCCAATCTCCCCATCGCTCGAAGGACGAGGTCGATGTTCTTCTCGAACGAAAGACGGGATATATGCGCCACCACCTTCCTGCCTTCGATGCCATGCCTCTTGCGGATTGGGTGACCATCGAGATCGGCACGGAATCGTCCCAGGTCGATGCCTACCGGAACGACGGCCATGTGTCTTATCCCCGGCGCCCTTGTCAGTAACTCCTGTGCTATCGATTCGGAAGGTGCTATGACGGCATCCGCCCTCTGGAGTATGCTGCGGAAATACCTCCACAGGAACCTCTCGGCCATGTCCCAGTCGAATGGAATGGGCGAGTAGTACCTCGCAGCCTCGGTGACCATGGTATGGAAATGAAGAACTATCGGCAGTCTTAAGTGACGTGCGACCAGCATGGATCTTATGGCCATGGTCATCTGCCCCTGGCAGTGTATGATATCCACATCCAGGTCTCTGAAAACCTCCATCTTGTTCGATGGAAAAACAGGAACGAAATATCCGGGGTAGGATCTGAATCTCCTCGAGCGGAAGTAGACCGTATCCACTTCCCTATCCTTGTCCTCTCCTGGATCGGGAGCGATGACTATCACGTCATGTCCCCTATCCTCCAAAGCACGCTTGGTGGTCACTACCGCAGTGGATACCCCGTCACGTGTGGGAAGATAACTGTCTGTGGGCATGGCTATGCGCAATGGATCACCTCAAAGCAGGAGTGAGAGTTTCTGCATGAGTTCCTCAGGGCTCCTGGCCAGAATCCTTACCATGGAACTCTCGGAGCTAATCCCATGGTCGTATATCACATCAGGGAACTCCTCACTGTTCTCTATGGTGTTGGCAATAGCCCATTCCAGGGCGGCGATGGAACCGTCAGGGACATGCTCCCCTTCGAAGCATGCCACCACCAGTCCCAGCTCCTCCATGAGATCCACCGACTCCTCAGTGTATCTGATGTTCATCGAGGCCCTCATCTCCATGTCATATCTCATGGCGGTGAGCGTGACCGTTGCCATGTGCAGGGAGGTACCGAAGGAAACCCCTCCAATGCTACGGGCGCATCCCCTGACGGGCATCATCCTTGATTCCAGGGCTGCCACTTCATCCACCGTCCGAGCGGCTGGGAGGGCGTAGACCACATTGGTGCCACTTCGCGGTAGCCATTCCGAGGGTAGCGAAGTCTCCATCATCCCTACCGTCGACCGTAACCTCTGCAGAACCTCCAATCCCTCCGACCTTCGCTGGAGCCCCACCAGCGGATTGACCAGTCTCACACCTCTACCGACCTCGTACATGGTCAGTATGGCGGACTGAATCTCATCCCTGGCTGACATTATCGATCCCATTACATCCTTCCCTTTCGCCAGATTGGCGGCGATGTAAGCGGACAGGGTGCAACCTCCGCCATGGCCTGCGGTCTGCAGACGGGGATAACGGAAACGGGTGAATTCCGCCCCCTGGTATAGATAATCCACAACGTCCTCGGAATCCATGTGTCCTCCCTTAAGGTAGACGCTGCATCCATGGGACCCGATGATCTCACAGGCCCTCATGGCATCATCCTCGTTGAGGATGTCCATCCCGGAGAGGGTCTCGGCCTCAGAGAGGTTGGGGGTTATAACGTCGCATATGGGAAGCAATTCCTCCATCAGCACTTCGGCCAATCCATCAGAACTGAGGCTATCCCCGACACCTGCCACCATCACCGGGTCCACGACCAGGGGGAAGTCATGGTCCCCCATCAATTCCGTCACTATCTTGACGTTCTCCGAGGTGTACAGCATGCCGGTCTTGGCCGCACCGATGTCAGCATCCTCCAGGACACTCGAGAGCTGGGCACGTAGCATCTCCTCGCTGACCGCCTCGATCATATCCACGGAAACGGTGTTCTGGGCAGTGATGGCGGTGAGAACGCTGCAACCGTGAACTCCTAGCGAGGCGAAGGCCTTGAGGTCCGCCTGGATCCCCGCACCTCCAATCGAGTCGGAGCCAGCAATGGTCAGTGCCCTGTACATGTCTCCGATAACGTTCCAATGGTTAATATTGTAATCGTTTCATTTGATTGGCGATGTTGGGCCTCCCCATCATCTTTATATACATATCTTCTGTTGGAAATGGACGATGAAGGCCTCAAGTTGTCATTTCGTCCTCAGCGGTGAATCGGACTACAAGCACCTGACGAAAGTGTTCCCGGAGATTCTAACCTATTTCCTCAAGGAATCGGATCAGATGCCTGAGGATGAGGAGGTCATGCAGATGTTCATAGAGCTAAACGTCCGTGACCTGGAGAGGAACATCAAGCCAGAGGGCTACAACCGGAAAGGGAGGATGAGGCTGATCTTTCCATTGGATCGGAAGGAATTCTACATAAGGGGTTCGAAACCATCAGATGTTTCGCGTCTGGGTGAGAAGATAGGCGCGATGCTGGAAACGGCTGGTGTGGAGCACCTGATGGAGATGGACTCCGTG
>SKGM01000023.1 GCA_007117455.1 Candidatus Methanomethylophilaceae archaeon | reverse complement strand
CGGTGGGCAAGAACGAATGTTATATCAAGCCGTCGTCCAAGCTCATCGGCCGCGTGTTGAAGGTCATGCAGGACCACGGCTATATCAACCAGTTCGAGTACATCGAGGATGGTAAGGCCGGCCAGTTCCGGGTGATGATGAAGGGCGCCATAAACAACTGTGGCGTCATAAAACCGCGTTACTCGGTGAAGAGGAATGAATTGGAGAAGTTCGAGGCCAGGTATCTGCCGGCCCAGGACTTCGGCGTCCTCATTCTGACGACGACTGAGGGCGTCATAACCCATGCCCAGGCCAAGGACCTGGGACTGGGAGGCAAGTTGCTTGCCTATGTGTATTGAGGTGAGGAGATGACAATAACCGGGATCATAGACAGCGAGATACCGATACTGGAAGGCGTCAGCGTCTCCAAGGACGGTTACGTGGTCACCGTGAAGGGCCCCAAAGGAGAGATGTCCAGGGCCTTCCGTTTCCCCCGTATCGACATAGAGGTCTCCGAGGACAAGGTCAACATCCGCTCGGAGTTCCCCCGCGTCAGGGAGAAGGCCATGATAGGCACCTATGAGTCACACATCCGCAACATGATGTACGGCGTGAAGCATGGATACACCTACAACATGAAGGTCGTCTACTCTCACTTCCCCATGAAGGTCTCCGTCAAGGACGACCAGGTGATGATAGACAACTACATGGGTGGTAAGGCCAGACGTTTCGCCAAGATCGCCAAGGGCGTAAAGGTGAACGTTAAAGGAGCCGACGTCACGTTGGAGGGTATAGACCGTGAGGCCTGCGGCCAGACCGCGGCCAACATCGAGAAGGCCACCCGACGTCGCGGATTCGACCGCAGGACCTTCCAGGATGGGATATACATCGTTGAGAAGGGAAGGAGGGTTTCCGAATGAGCATAAAGAAGCTCTCTGAGCTGCCAGGATTCAAAGAGGAGTACATACCCCTCCTTGAGGACATGAACATAGAGTCCCCTCTGGACCTCAAGGAGGCCTTGGAGGACGAGGACACCACCAAGGACATAACGAGCACCCTGAAAGGGGTAGGCCCCAAGACGGTCCAGAAATGGTTGGACGCCCTTGCCGACGTGGAGTCGGTGGAGGTCGTGGAGGAGGAAGATGAGGTGGAGGTCGTGGATGAGGAGGAGGCCGAGGAAGGCTTCCACGTCGCCAAGGCCAAGCCTGAGCTCGATGACGCCACCCGCAAGGGATTGGCCGTCAGGAGGTCCATATCCTCCCGCCGCCCCGCCTTCAAGAGGCAGGAGTGGTTCCGCTACAGCAAGCTGGGCGAGAAGTGGAGGAGGCCGAAGGGTATACACTCCAAGCTCAGGCGTGGATTCAAGCACCGCCCCTCGTTGGTCAAGATCGGATTCCGTGGACCCAAGGATGTCCGCGGGCTTCACCCCTCGGGATTCTCCGAGGTCTTGGTGCACAACGTGGCCGAGCTTGAAGGTGTGGACCCCAAGGTCCAGGCCGTGAGGGTCTCCGGTAAGGTCGGGACCAGGAAGAGGATCGACATCGAGGACAAGGCCGAGGAGCTCGGTATCAGGGTCCTCAACAGGATGGGATGAAAATGGACCTTAGAAACCAGAGGAGGATGGCAGCGGATGTCCTGAAATGCGGTGAGAACCGTATCTGGATAGACCCCAACAGCCTCGAAGAGGTGGCGGACTGCATAACCCGCGCCGACATCAGGACCGCTGTGGACTCCGGAATCATAAAGGCCCTTCCCAAGAAGGGCATATCCAAGGGCCGTGCCCGCCATGCCGCGGAGCAGAAGGCCAAGGGACGCCGCAAGGGCCATGGAAGCCGCAAGGGTACGAGCAACGCCCGCCTGTCCGACAAAGGGATATGGATGGGTACCATACGCGCACTGCGTGATGAGCTCAAGACCCTGCGCGATGACGGCAGGATCACATCGACCGTCTACCGCAAGTACTACCTGCGCGCCAAGGGCGGAATGTACAAGAGCAGGAGGAACATGGTCTCCCACCTGGTATCCGAAGGACATCTGGAGGATGATAACTGATGGCTAAAGGACCTAGATACAAGGTCCCCTTCCGCCGCAGGAAGGAGGGCAGGACGGACTACCGCTCAAGACAGAGGCTCCTCAGAGGAGGCCTCCCCCGGGCCGTCGTCCGTCGTTCCCTGAAGCACACCAGCGTGCAGCTGGTGGCATTCGACATGAATGGAGACCAGATACTCACATCCGCTCACTCCAAGGACTTGGGGAAGATGGGATGGGAGTACTCCGGTTCGAACCTCCCCGCCGCCTACCTAACCGGCTATCTGGCCGGAAAGAGGGCCCTGGCAGAGGGGATAGAGTCCGCGGTTCTCGACATCGGGAGGCAGAAGCCGGTAAAAGGGTCGGCATGCTTCTCCGCCCTCGCTGGGCTGGTCGATGCGGGCATGGACATACCTCATGGTGAGGATGTCAGGCCCGCCGAGGAACGCATCCGCGGACAGCACATCGACGAAGGCATGGAAGCCGCCTTCGACGCACTGATCGAGAAGATGGAGGCTGATTGAAATGGATTGGGTTCCCAAGACCAGACTGGGAAGGATGGTTTACGACGGCGAGATAACCACCATGTCCGCCGCCCTGGCCACCAAGCTCCCCCTCCGGGAGCCGGAGATCGTGGACATCCTCCTGCCTGAGCTGCAGGACGAGGTCATCGACCTCAACATGGTTCAGAGGATGACTGACTCCGGAAGGAGGGTCAGGTTCGGTGTGACCTGCGCCGTCGGAAACGGTGACGGTTTCGTCGGCATCGGCAGGGCCAAGGGCAAGGAGGTCGGCCCCTCCATCAGGAAGGCCATCGACAACGCCAAGCTGAACATCATCGAGATCAAGAGGGGCTGCGGCTCCTGGGAGTGCGGATGCGCCAACCCCCATACCCTCCCGTTCGAGGTGAAGGGCGACTCCGGCTCCGTCCGTGTGAGTCTGAAGCCCGCCCCCCGCGGCATATCCCTGGCGACCGGTGACGTGGCCAAGAGCCTGCTCACACTGGCAGGGGTGAAGGATGCCTGGGGATTCGCCAAGGGTCACACCAAGACCAAGGTCAACTACGCCCTGGCCACATTCGAGGCGCTCCGCCTAACCTCCGAGATGAGGATCACCGAGGAGCAGCAGCAGAGGCTCCGCATAAGCTCCGGTCCGGTGACCGTGCACGTGCATGAGACCGATGTGGACATCATGGAGGAGTGAGCATGGCCTTCGCTGTGATAAGGGTCCGTGGACAGGCGGATGTCAGGCACGAGATCTCCCGCACCATGGAGCTGCTCAACCTGACCCGTGTCAACCACTGCGTCATCGTCCCCGAGGACGATGTGACCATAGGTATGCTCCAGAAGTCCAAGGACTACATAACATGGGGCGAGGTCAGTCCGGAGACGGTTGCGGAGATGATCCGCAGCCGTGGCCGTCTGGCCGGTGACAAGGAGATAGACGACGTCTTCCTTAAGGAGTCCGGATACTCCTCCGTGGAGGAGATGGCCTCGGCCCTCGCAGAGGGTAAGGCCAAGATGAACAGGCTGGGTGCCAAACCCGTCTTCCGCCTGGCTCCTCCTGTCAAGGGCTATGAGGGCATCAAGCGCGCCTACCGCTCGGGTGGCGCCCTCGGCTACCGCGGGGAAGCGATCAACGACCTCATCATGAGGATGCTTTAGAGGTGAACAAATGCCAAGCAGGACCAAGAAACTAAGAGGCTCCAGGACCCACGGCCGCGGTAAGAAGGCCGGTAGGGGTGCGGGTCTCATCGGCGGTCACGGCAACGCCGGTCTCCTGAAACACAAGAGGCTGCGCATGTTGAAATACGACCGCGACCATTTCGGCAGGAGGGGCTTCAAGAGGCCCCAGAGCATGGTCGGTGCCAACACCACCATGAACGTAGGCGAGCTCCAGGAGGGCCTGTCGCGACTGCTGGACGGCGGCTTCGCCCGCCAGGAGGGGGACCGCTATGTGGTCGACCTCAAAGAGATGGGCATCGACAAGCTCCTGGGCGAGGGAAACGTGAACGTCCCCATGGACGTCACCGTTCCCCAGGCCTCGGCCATCGCCAAGGAGAAGATCGAGTCCCTGGGCGGTACCGTTGTAGCGGAATGATCTAGAAAAACAAGGGATGGGAATGTCCGAGCAGCAGAGCGCACTCTACAAGATAAAGCCTTACGCCGACCGTCTACCGGCGGTCACCCGTCCGGAGGGCCATGTGCACTTCCGGACCAAGCTTATCTGGGTAGCGGTCATCCTGGTGCTGTACTTCGTCATGACCAACGTCTATCTCTACGGTCTGGACACCGATGAGACGTTGGACATGTTCGCCCAGTACCGCACCATCATGGCTGGCGCCTCAGGAACCCTGATGCAGCTGGGGATCGGACCGATCGTCACCGCCTCTATCATACTGCAGCTCTTCGTGGGTGCGAAGATAATCAACCTCGACCTCACCAAGAGCAGCGACAAGGCGGTCTTCCAGTCGACCCAGAAGCTCCTGGTCATCGTCATGATAATATTCACGGCGGTCCCCCAGGTGTTCGGCTTCCTAGTCCCTTCACAAGAATTCATAGCCGCCGTCGGGACGTCCATGGCGCGCTTCATCATAGTGTTGCAGCTATGTCTCGGCGCCTATCTGGTATTCCTCATGGACGAGGTGGTCTCGAAATGGGGTATAGGAAGCGGCGTATCGTTGTTCATAGCCGCTGGTGTGTCCGAGGCTCTGTTCACTGGTACCCTTAATTGGTACCCGATAGATTCCGCCGCCGCGGTGAGTGCTTCCAATCCTCCCGCCGGTACCATACCCAAGACCCTCTACTTGATCAGCTCGCAATCACTGGCCGAGATGTCCCAAGGTGGTTACGAACAGATAATACTGCAGGAGCCAAATCCGTTGATCGCTTTGGTGGGGACCATAGTGATCTTCTTCTTCGTGGCTTACGTCGAATCCTCCCGCATAGAGCTTCCCTTGGCCCATGGCTCAGCCAGGGGGGCCCGTGGTAGGTATCCATTGAAACTCATCTACGCCAGCGTGATACCCGTCATCCTAATCGCCGCCCTCCTGGCAAACATCAGCATGTTCGCCCTGCTGTTCTACACCAGTGAGACGCTGAGTCAGGTGCCGATATTGGGCGGCAACCCCGCCCTGGGGTACTTCGAGCCGGGCATGACATCAGCATCAGGAGGGCTGGCGTGGTACCTCTCGGCACCCATGGGTCTCAACGATTGGTTACTTCCCATACTCGACCCAGGTAACTACGGTAACGACCGGACAACATTGCAGAACGTAATGAGGGTGCTGATATACTTCTCATTCATGGTACTGGGGTCGATCCTTTTCGCAAAATTCTGGGTCAACACCACCAACCTCGGTCCCGAGGCGGTGGCGAGGCAGATCCAGAGCAGTGGTATGCAGATACCCGGATTCCGGCGGGACCCCCGGGTCCTCAAGAGGGTCCTGGAGAGGTACATACCGGTGGTGACGGTCATATCGGGGGCATTGGTGGGCAGCCTTGCCGCCGGCGCCGATCTGATAGGGACCACAGGCAATGCCACCGGCACGGGAGTGCTACTGGCAGTGGGCATACTCATCCAGTTCTATGAGGCCATGGGCCGTGAGCAGATGATGGAGATGCACCCGGTGCTGCGTGGGTTCTTCGGAGGTGATTGAATATGACACAAGGTGCCGGACCACAACAGCCGATGGCCTCGCCCAAGATAACCACCCTGATGATATTCGTGCTGGCGATGTTCATCATGTTCGACCAGAACCTGAGGACAATGACTGGGAACCTTGTCGGTCTGGCTTTCGAGCCCTTGATAGGGTTCGATTACCAGTACCCCTTGCTCACCCTTCTCTTCGCCGGTCTGACGATGGTCTCATTCAGCATAATCGTCCGCTCGTTCTTCACCGACTATGTGGCCATGGCCCGGTCCCAGAAGGTTATGAGCGCTTTCAACCAGGAACTTAGACAGGCCCGTTTGGACAACAACCTGTACAAGATCAAGAAGCTCACCGAGCACCAGCAGGAGATCATGTCCAAATCGATGGAGATGAGCACACAGCAGCTGAAACTTCTGCCGCTGACGCTTCTCTTCATCATACCGATATTCGCCTGGGTCTCGGTCTTCGTACTCAATCTGCCCGATTCATACATAGCCGTCCCCTGGCAACCCATGGTGGACCTGAACAACACCAACGTCCTCCCCAACTGGATATTGGTGTACACCCTTGTGAGCATACCTTTCGGCCATCTCCTGACCCGAACCATACGCTTCTTCCAGTTCAAGAGGAAGTTGAGGGATTATTCGGAGACGGCGGGGAACGAAGCATTATGAGGATAACCATAAGCGGGCCCCCGGGCTCAGGAAAGACAACCGTTTGCGGTCTTCTCGCTGAACGACTGGACCTGCCCGCGGTGGTCTTCGGACGTCTATTCCGTGAGATGGCCGAGGAGAAAGGTATGACCTTGGCGGACTTCGGCTCCCTGGCTGAGCAGGACCCCTCCATCGACGAGACCATCGACAGGCGGATCCTGGACATCGCCCGCGACACCGATTCCATAATACTCGAATCACGGCTCTCAGCGCAGATGCTGGTACGCCATGGGATCCCTGCATTCAAGGTATATCTCGATGCCGACCCATTGGTTCGGGCGGCCAGGGTGGGACGTCGCGAGGATGAGGACCTGCAACAGGCGGCCGAGGCGATCGTACGACGTCAGGCTTCCGAGGCTAAGAGATATCTGCAGTACTATGGCATCGACCTCTATGACCTTAGCGTTTACGACATGGTCGTGGACACCGCTGATAAGACGCCGGATCAAATCGTTGATGAGATCGTCGATAGGATAGGGGTCCAGCCATGATTCAGAAATCAGATGACCCAGTTCCCAATAGATATGGCAAGAGGCCCTCCGACAGGACATTGGGCGAACTGTTGCGCAACGGTGCCATAGTCCTAGACAAACCCTGCGGTCCGACATCCCATCAGGTGGCCTCCTGGGCGCGCGATGTGATGAAGATCGAGCGCATCGCGCACGGCGGGACCTTGGACCCCAACGTCAGCGGCGTACTCCCGATATTCGTGGGGAAGGCGGTCCGGCTCACCGACCTGATGCTCAGTGCTGACAAGGAGTACGTCTGCCTCATGCGTCTTCACCGGGACCGGTCGGAGGATGAGGTGCGGAGGATGCTTTCTGAATTCGTGGGAAGGATCTATCAGTTCCCTCCCCTCCGTTCAGCTGTCAAACGTCAGTTACGAATACGCACCATACACTCCCTTGATCTCCTGGACATCGATGGTAGGGACGTCCTATTCCGCGTATCCTGTGATGCGGGCACCTATATACGGACACTCTGCATCGACATAGGTGAAGCGCTGGGGGTGGGGGCGAACATGCTGGAGCTCAGAAGGACCCGGTCCGGATCCATGTCCGAGATGGAGGCTGTGACCCTCCAGCAGTTGAAGGATGCCTATGAGCTCTGGCAGGAGAGAGGGCGTCCCGAACCCCTCTACGATATCGTCAGGCCGGTCGAGGACCTGATATCCCATCTGCCCCGCGTGGTGCTGAAGACCGCCTCCGTGGACGCCGTCTGCCATGGCGCCGACCTTGCTGTTCCCGGCTTGGCTCAATACGATGAGAGCATCCGTAAGGGCGGGAACGTAGCAATGCTCACCTCCCGGGGGGAACTGGTCGCCGTGGGCAAGGCCGCGATATCCGGTGAGAGGCTCAAGGAGGCCAAGCGGGGCATCGCCGTCAGAACCGAGAGGGTCTTCATGGAAAGGGGCACATATCCACGCATGTGGACATTCTCCACGGACCTTCAAAGGGGCTGAGGGATAAAACCCAATCGTTTTATAGCACATTCTGTGATTCATTCCAGTCATGGGGAAGGTCAGAGTTGCCCTGGCAGGGAACGATCCTGTTCTGCTCTCGAGACTGGAAACAGCCTTGGCTTCATCTTACAACGACATAGGGACCCTGCTGATAGACCATGTTGGTACCTTGGCCGACCTTATGAAAGCAAAAGCCGACATCCTTCTGATTGACCACGACCCTCCTGCTTCCGATGCCCTAGAGGTCATAAAAAAGGTACGGGAGCAGGATCCTGATTTTCCAGTCATCATACTGACCCCATCCGATGATGGAACCCTCTCGACCGAGGCCCTCTGCCAGGGTGTCGATTGTCATGCAAATAGGGACCTTGACCATGAAAAGTTGCACCTATTGTTGGGAAGTCAGATCGAGCGCCTTGCGAGAATGGTGAGGGATCGCCGGGAGGCCAGGATGGCGGATTATCGGCTCCAGACCATGGTCCAGATTGCTGATAAGCGTCAGTCCCCCTTCCATGAGATGGCCCACTTCGTATTGGAGAGGATGGTGGAGATAAGCTCCAGTACAATTGGCTACATCGCAACGGTTGACCTTGAAGGTAGGACATTGAACATGTTCGCTTGGTCACAAGGGGGCATGAAGGAGTGTCGTACCTCGAACCGTCCTATACTATACAATCTGGATGAGACTGGGCTCTGGGGCGAACCTGTCAGACAAGGAAGGCCGATAATGGTGAACGATTATGCCAAAGATGGCCAGTATAGAAAAGGGGTTCCAGAAGGGCACGTACCTCTCCACCGAGTGATGGCCATTCCCATATTCAACAGAGGCAAGATCGTTGCCACATGCGGTGTGGCCAACAAAGATGAGGATTACACTGAGAGGGACCTGCGCCATCTACAACTACTCATGAACTCCATGGGCGACCTCTATGATGTGGCGAACCGTGATGTGGTGCTCCATGAGGCGGAGAAGAGGTATGAGGCCATAATGAGGAAAATACCCGTGGCCGTCGCCCTACTGGATGCTGAAGGTGTACTGGTCGACGCCAATGACCTGTTCATGAACATGGTGGGGAACGGGATTCAAAGGAACGCGGCCCTTGTCTGTGACGATGAACTCACGAATGGTATAATGGAGCTGTACAAGGAATGCCGAGAGCTTCCTGCAGGGTCCAAAAGGATACTCCATCATATGCGAGGGGATGAACATATCCACATCCGCAGCACCGCCTCTCCGTTGCTGGATAAATCTAACAGATTCAATGGAGCCATCCTCGTCATGGATGATATAAGTTCAGAGTACGAAGCCAACAAGACCCTGGAGAGGACCGCCCATCAGCTAAAGACCGTGGATCAGATAACCCGCCATGACGTGATGAACCAGCTCCAGGCACTCTATGGTTATATTGGCATCATGAAGGAGGTCCAAGATCCGGGGATGTCAGAGAGACTTTTGTCCCGTATGGAGCACATACTCGATATCATATCCGATCAGATGAACTTCTCCCGAACCTATCAGTCCCTTGGGGTACACCGGCCGTTATGGTTGAACCTGCACAATGAGGTCCGCGCGGGAATATCTGACAGTCATGGCATAGACCTCCAGGTGGACCTGGATGGTTTAGAGGTACTGGCAGACTCGGCCCTCAACAAGGTATTCTACAATCTCTTCGAGAACACCCTGCGGCATGGAGGCGATGTGAGTCAGGTTTGGATCGGCGGTGAGCTTGAGGAGGACGGTTCATTGACCATAATATACCGGGATGATGGAAAAGGGGTCCCCCTGCATCAGAAGCAGAACATATTCCAAAAGGGGGTGGGGAGGAACACCGGACTTGGGATGTTCCTGGTTCGGGAGATACTCTCGATGACGGATGTCCGCATCGAGGAGACCGGCATAGAGGGCGAAGGGGTTTGTTTCAAGTTATCATTCCCCCCGGGAATACACAGGCAGACTTAAGGCCAGTCCTCTTCCCAGTATGACTTTATACTCACTGAACGATATCATGTCCAGATGTATAGGGTGCTTCTAGTCGAGAAGGATCAGACGTTCTCGGACATGGCCGTGACGTTCCTAACGAGGATCAATCGGGACATCAGGGTAGTACCCTGTCTCGACCCGGAGGAGGTCGACAAGATGATAGAGAGGTTCAACCCTGACATCATCGTCTCAGACCACAATCCTCCATCGGGCGTTGATGGACTGGCGCTGTTCCGTAGTCTTCTTAGAAGGAGCACCAACTTCCCCTTCATACCTCTGGTGGGAAATGGTTCCGAGGAGGTCGCTGTTGAGGCGATGAACCTCGGCGTGGACTTCTACATGATAAAGGAACGCCCGCCGCGGGAACTCTTCACGGATCTGGCCGACAAGATAGTCCTTGCCGTGGAGAAGCGCCGTATAGATGAGGAGCGGTCATTGAACGAACGCCGTCTGAAGGCACTGGTAAGATTGGCCAAGATGCATCGTTACGGATTCTCGGAAGTTGCGCATTTCGTGTTGGAAGAGAGCGTGAAGCTGACCCGTAGCGGCATGGGCTATTTCGCTCTTTATGATGAGAAGAGGGATATGTTGACCATGTACTCCTGGTCCCAGGCCGGCATGAGGGAGTGCCGTATCGAGGAGAAGCCCATCGAATACCCGATGGACAAGGTCGGGATATGGGGTGAACCTGTTCGCCAGAAGAGGGCCATAATCGTAAACGACTACGCCTCCCCCAACCCCCTGATCAAAGGGATACCCAAGGGTCACGTCGGTCTCAAGAGGTTGCTGATGATCCCGCTTATGCACGAAGGAAAGGTCATCGGTACCGCCGGAGTGGCCAACAAGGCCGATCATTATGACAACACCGACCTGAACCAGTTCAATCTCCTCATGGATGGCATGGCCTCGATATACATGGGCAGGATGTCCGGAGAGGCCAGGTATGAGACCGAGAGAAGATATGAGGAGATGCTCCAGTTCGCACCGGTCGGTATCATGGTGGTGGACTGCCAAGGGGCGATAGTGGAATGCAACCTGAAGGCCCGTAAACTCCTGGACCATCTATCTGACGATGGTCATGTGGGTAAAGGACTCATTGAGTACAAGAGCGACTTCACCGTCCAGCTGTATTCGGCGGTGATGGAGTCAATCAGGAGCCGCGTCGCCGCCCACCATAAGCTACGCTTCAAATCCACCGACCTGACAGTATCGCTCCAGGTGTCCATACAACCGCGTATCAACGGCAAGGACGAGGTCAAAGGGGCGATAATAACCTTGGAGGACATGAGCGACATAGAGAGCTCACTCGAGAAACTCGAGAGGGCATCGTTCCATCTGAACGTGGTCGAGCGCATGACGTTCCTCGAGGTCTCCAATCAGGTTCAGATAATCAAGGGATACGTCAATTTCCTCAAAGCCATGGCGGAAGAGCCCGCACTACTGGATCATCTTGACCGCATCATAGACTCATCCAACCGTATCCAGGAGAGGATGCGATTCGCCCGGGATTTCCGGAACGTCGGAATCATGAACCCGGAATGGCAGAGCATCTCCGATGTTGTCAAACAGGCCTCCCTGACCCTATCCCTCCCTGAGGAGATGTTAGAGGTCAACACAGGAAACCTGGAGATACTCGCTGACCCCGAGCTGCCGAAAGCATTCGAGAAAATCATTGCTCTCAGCATGAATGATGACAACGTAGAGAGTATCAAGGTCGGTTTCAACATAACCGATGGAAGGATGCGGGTGGTGTACGAGGATGATGGTAAAGGGGTGCCAGACAACATCAAGGAAAGCATCTTTGACGTGGCATCCTCCCTGGGGGCGGATGGCATGTACCTTGTCAAAGAGATATTGGACGTGACCAGGATAAACATCATCGAGAACGGTAAACACGGCGAGGGCACCCGCTATGAGCTGATGGTGCCCAATACCCACTATAGGCTCAGATCCTAGGAGTCCCTGCTCTTCACCAGGTCCTTGGTCCTTTGCAACGCATCGGCAAGGAGCCCGTAACCGCCCACCGTCTCCTCGTGTTCGAGTCCCATGATGTCTGCGAACTCCTGCGACTTGACCTTCAGGTTATCCAGGTCCCCCACTCCCGTGTCGATGAACAAGCATCTTGAGTAACTCTGGAACATCATGCGCAACAGGTCCAATGGGTCTATCTCGTCCGCAACGGTGTCCAGTCGCAACTCCTTTATCGAACCTTCGATGCCCAGGTTGGTCCATCCCGGAGAATTGTACCAGGTGCCTGCACATTTCCGCCTCTCATCCGCATACCCTGAAGGGGTGAGGAAGACTCCGATGCAGTCGTCGGTGTGGACCATCTCCGCCGGGGCCTTTATGTCCTTCAGGACTCCCATGAGGCTCTGGCAGTAACAGTACCCGAGCATGATGGCGTCGACCTTGTCAGCCACGGCATTGGCCTTCTCCACAACCGCATCCCTTAGCCTCTCTGGTTCGATGTGCAGCCCGAACTCGAGGAACTCGAGGTGGACGACATCCTCATCCCCCTCCACCAGTGCCTCTACTTCTTCTTTGAATATGTCACAGGCGATGACCGCGATCCTCATCGGCAACTTCCCCCAGCATAGAATTGCCGAGGCTTACCGACCGCGGTGATCAGGATATGCTTCTCCAGAAGGACCTCTCCGTCATAATCCTGGCCGAACCCGAACTTGCTGTCATGGTTCTCCACCTTTATCTCCACGGAGTCGGCGCCGGCCACCCGGGCCAGATTGTCCACGTGACGGCTACCGGTCTCCACCGCATAACGAGCTGCCTCACTGACCGAATCGAACTCCCGCTTCTCCAGGGTGGAGAAAAGGGTGCAAGGGGGGTCCACGGAGGTGCCCATACCAGCCTTGGGCTTGATGAGGATATCCATCTTCTCCACCACGCTACCGGTTATGGCACCAACAGCGTTGCCGACCTCAGCATGCTCCGGCAGTAAGAGGCGGGTGTCGAAACGTTCCGCTATGGTGGGGAAGTAAGCTCCCACAGGAGCCCCTATCCCGATGATCGGCTTGTTCAAGGAGATACGGCAACCGAAGTCCTTACCCTCGGTTCCGGTTATCGACTTCCGTAACAGGTCCAAGGCCACCACTCCCTCGGCATCCTTGCCGGTCTCCTCCTGCATCAACTTGAGGAGCAGTTCCATGGACAGCTTCTCGATCACCATCTTCTTCGCCAGGGCGATGAACTCCCCAGGTTCGACCCCCAGACGTCTGGCCTGTTGCTCTATCGCGATCCTTGAGGCCTCCGCGGAATACTCCACATAGGAGCCCTCAGCATGCAGAAGGTCCGTGGGGGTGAGTCCCATACGGGTGATGAGTCCCATCTCCTCCATCCTCTTCACATTGAATGAGAACTGATGCATCCCCAGTTTCTCGTTGGCCTCCAAGAGGGAGTGCGGACCCTCATGGAGGAGTTCGAGGAATGCACGGTCGTTGTCGGAGAGGTTGGGGTCCCTCCTGTCCTTGAGAAGCACGAAGAACTCCACATCCTGGATAATGTTGTCGATATCGAAGCTCTCCGGAGTGAATCTGGATGCCCTATCGGCGGCCAGTTTGAGCCTGTCGATCAGGTCAGGCATCTGGGTTGCACCGATGCATAGGGGTATCACCCTCAGAGAGGTGATCATGAGCTTACGGCCGTTGACAACGAAGCGACTGTCCCCCCCTATACCGGAGGTGGATATGTCGGCTGCCAGCACCCTTGTGCGCCTTCCTCCTATCAAAGCCCCTTCGGGATCAAGACGAGGATGTCCGCCACGCAGGATACCGATATCGGTGGTGGTCCCGCCCATGTCCATCACGATTCCGTCATCCTCGCCGGTCAGCATCCTCGCTCCCGTAAGACTGGATGCTGGTCCGGACAATATGGTCTCCACCGGTCTGGTTATTGCCACTTTCTCCCCCATCATGGAGCCGTCACCCTTCACTATCATCATCGGGGCATCTATCCCCAGGTCGCCTATCACTTTCTTGACAGAATCCATCAGTTCGGCGATTATGGGTATCAGACGGGCATTCATGACTGAGGTCAGTGTGCGTTCATTGAAGCCTAGGCTGGATGAGAGCTCGTGCCCGCAGACCACTGGCTTGGAGCAAATCTTCTTCACCATCTCCTTGACCCGGTCCTCATGCTCAGGATTCCTAACGCTCAGATATGAGGAGATCGCGAAGGCGTCCACCTTATCCGCATGATCCTGTATGAAACGGGCTGCCGATTCAGCGTCCAGAGGCTCAGCCTCGTTACCTGCAAGGTTGTGACCTCCAGCTATCTTGGTAACCACATCCACAGGTATCGAACGGTCGTAGTCCCTCCCTATGACCAGGAGGGCAACCCTGCAACCCTTCCCCTCGACTATGGAGTTGGTTGCGAGTGTGGATGACACTGATACCAGTTCCACCTCTGGGAGACGGTCGCTGGACATGTTGAGGATTGCTTTGGAGATCCCTATTGAGAGGTCATCCCGGGTGGTCAGGGACTTGGCCTTGGCTATCACCTCGTTACATGTGAAATCAAAGAGGGCCGCATCGGTGTATGTCCCTCCCGTATCTATGCCTAGACCCAGTGACAAGAACTCACCTCCTGCCGCTCCATCCCATGTCCCGGTTGTACTTCGTGACAACCTTGGAAATGTGATCGGCCATAAGTCTCTCATGGTTCTTTCCGAAGACCTCAGGAGTGTCCCTTATCCAGATCTCCAGGTCGCATTTGGCGCATCTGACCTTGGGACAGTCCTTCATGGCCTCGGAGCAGCCTTGGCAGGCTATGGTCCTGGCATATATCATCGAGAACTCGAACCCGCAGTCGGGGCATGTGAACTTCCTAAGTGAGCGGATTGTCGCAGGCGAGAACCCCTTACTCATCATCGCATCATAGAATCCCTCAGTCCCTATCATTTCAATACCTCAGTGATGGTCCATTCCCTTTTCCAGCTCGTAATGGTCATCCAATATCTCGAAATCCATAGAATAGTCGTCAAACACCTCGTCCAGTATGGAACGTGTGAGGTCCCGGACCACGTCGTCCCAAATGCCATGGACGATAACATGCATCGTGAACTCGAAGTTACGCAGATGGTCCGCTTTCAGGGAGTCCTTCATCGCCACTTCCTCCTGGTCGGCCTCGACTATGCTGCCCATGATGTTGCCCTCAGGGCACTCCAGGAACGACTTGACATGCCCGACGATGTCCGCCCCGTTCGCCATACACTCCTGGACAGAGCGTTTCATGATGTGGTTGATGAATCTGTATATCTCACTCTTCGGAACATCCTCCTCTGATGAGACATGGAGAACAATGGCGTATTTACCCAGTTCATCCACGGCCCTATGGAGGTCCAGGTGAAGTTGGTCGTGGTCGTCGGACATTCTCATCCCCTCTTGTCGTACTCCTTACGCAGGAGCTCCTCTTCCACCGCATCGTCGTAACGCGGTGATATCCTATTCACAATTATGTCATATATCAGGTCCATCCCCTCCATAGTCACAGAGGAGAGGTGGGCTATCTCCGCCCTTGGGTTTATGTTGCGGATAAGCTCCTCCGTCTTGGCGATATCCTCGGCCTTGGCCGCATCGACCTTGTTGACGAAACAAACATCGGCCTCGCGTATCTGGGTCTCGACCAGACGCCTGACGGCCTTCATCAGCATGTCTATACGGGTGGCGTCCACCAATGTGATCACTGGGGCGTGTTCTATGGACATGTCGGATTTGGCCTCCGAGTACTCTGCCGCCCTCTTAAGCCCCCAAGGTATGGCGACGCCGGACGGTTCCACGATAACGATCTCAGGGTTGAACCCCTCGTGCAGCTTGACCAGGGTCTCAGCGAAGGAACCGGCTATCTGACAGCAGATGCAGCCTCCGGCTATCTCCCTCGCCTCAAGGCCATTGGCCTCCACGAACTTGGAGTCTATACTGATCTCCCCCACATCGTTAACGACTATGGCGATGCGGCAACCCTTTTTCACCAACCCTTCTCCGATCTTCATAAGGGCGGTAGTCTTTCCGCTCCCCAGGAATCCTGCTATCTGCGAGACCTTCATGATTATCACATTCTTTTTTAAGGGGTTTGGAAGAGGTTTGAGAAAAGAAATGGTTTCCGGTCAGCAGTCCCCGAGGACGCCCTCTTCCTTGGTAACGTCCACAACCGCCTTGATGTTCTCCAGCTTTGTGACGCGGTCCGGTGGGACCTCACAACCGCTGGCAATGCAGTAGCGGGAGTTAAGTCCCTTCTTGCAGAGTGCGGTCTTGACCTCTTGGCAAAGGTCCGCTGTGACCTTGGATATCTTCTCCTCGCTAGCGCGGATGAAGAACTGGGGGTCGATGTTCCCAGCCAAGAGACATTCATCTGCATAGCCCTTCTCTATGGTCTCACCCGCGCTGGGCGAGTCAGGTATCAGAGGGTAGTAGGCCATGCTGTAGATGGCGGGCTTGAACTTCTTGATCTGGGTGTCCAGATGAGGAAGGTCAGCACAGTTGTGGACGCAGTTGGCGAATCCAAGGTCCACCGCCAGCTTGTTCAGCTTACCGGCGTACTTGGATCCACCCTCAAACTCATCATACTCCTTGTCTCCCAGACAGGAGTAGTTGCCCCACAGGTAGTCCCAGACCAGCCCAGGTGCGCCCGTCTCACTGAATGCTTCCACCATCTGCACGTCGAACTCGGTCATGGTTTCCAACCCAGCGTGTACGGCTGAGGGGTTGGTGAACATGTCCATGAACACCCTCTCCGCTCCCGCGGACTGGGTGAGGGCCAGCAGTGGCCCCTCCAGGAATGCGGCGCAGATGACCTCGTCCTTGAGCTTCTCGGTGAACAGACGGGTACCCTCGATAAGGACGCCAGTCCGACCAGCCTTTATATCTGGAACCTCGAGCTTCTCGTAGTCCTCCAGATCGTTGACGATGTATTTGTCCACAAAAGGTGTGTTCTCATCATCCATCCGGACGTGCGCTCCGAGGTCGCCAGCCATGACCGAAAGGTCCATAAGGCCTATTGCGAAATCGAAGTCGAAGTACTTCTGTCCGGCGACGAAGGCGTCCGCGAAAAGTTTGGGGTCCCGGCACCATTCGGCGTAGGTAACGTTGTCACCGAGGAGCTTGCGGTTGACGCCACAGGCAATCGGGTACGTCGTAAGGCGGTCAGCCTCTCCGTCGGTGAGTGCCGCCATAGCCCTCTCGATGTGGTTCAAAACAGCGCCTCCTTGAGCCATGCCACCGAATCTTGGGCGTTGGCATCCCGGTGGTCCGCTTTGATCTCCTCAGCGAAGTCCGGGGATGTCGGCGGTCCTCCGATGACGACCTTGGTGTTGGCGCGGTAACCGCTCTCCACCAAACCGTCCACGACATCCTTCATGCCGTCCATGGTCGGGGTCATCAGCGTGCTCATCGCGACCACATCGGTCTTATAGGACTCTGCGGTGCTTATGAATGTCTCTGTGGGCACGTCCTTTCCAAGGTCATTGACCTCGAAACCGCCGGCGGTCATCATGGTCTTGACAATGTTCTTGCCTATGTCGTGGACATCGCCCTCGACAACACCGATGATAACTCTCTTCTTGTCCGATAGATCCTCGCTAGGTATCATCGGCAGAAGCAAGTCCAGTCCTGCGTACATGGTGTTGGCGGACATCAGGACCTGAGGGAGGTAAACCTCTCTTGCAGCATACCTGTCACCCACCATGGACATCCCCTTCACCAGGCCGTTGTTGATGGCCTCCAGAGGATTGACATTCTCGTCAATCGCCCTCTGAGCGAACATCTTGGATTGGTCAGGTTTGCCCAATACCACCGCCTCGCTCAAACCGTTCAATATATCCTCTTTGCTCATCATTTTCCTCCTTATGACGGATCTCCTACCGCCTCTAGATTGAACACCCTATTTTCAATATTAAAAGAATACAGTATGGATGGATGTAATATCCAGATAAACCTATAAGATATACAAGTAAAATGGTTTTTTCTTTTATATACTAATGCAAAAAATGACCACAATAACCAAAATATTAGTAGCCAATAGGCCAAGAAAAGAAAAACGCATATACACATAATATAAATAGTTTACTAATTCGCAAACAATAGTTAACTATTCCTTCCAATCTATAGCCCGTTAATAACAAAACCCTTGGTATATAATTTAATACAGATTAGCGTATTAAAAGAAAAGACGCTCATATTAATAACACACCCTCCCTAGTACGAATAGTGACACTCCTTTCAAAAGGAGGTTCAAGAACCACAGGAGAATGGGACATGGACATTGAGCAGTTCGAGATCGACCTCAACGCCCGATGCGTATGCGGCTGCATGGACGGAGGAAGATTCCATAAGATATACCGCTTCGAGAACGACTATGGGGCCTCAGTGGTCTCAAATCCCCGCATCGAGGGATTCGTCACAGAGGGATATCAGCTAATGTTCCTGGCATTCGACGGGGATGACTATGAGGTCCAGGAGGTGCCAGGCCTGGGGCCAAAGATAACCAACGTGGCTTCCTGGGACGATGCGCTAAAGCTACTCCTCAGGTTATCCGAAAAGGACAGACAACAATGAAATAGGCGCCATATGATACATCCAGAGTGACGGAGATAATCGATGTACTGGTCGTCGGCGCAGGCCCTGCAGGTCTGTCCTCGGCATTCTTCCTCCGTCATATGGGCGATGACCTCGAAGTCCTCACCCTGGATAGGATGGAAGGCAGGAGACGCTCACGCTACCACAGCATCTGCGGCGAGGGTATCAGCGTGGGGGCGTTCTCAGAGCTTACCCCCATAAGGCCTTGGGCGGTCAAGGACCGTGTCGATAAGGCAGTAATAAACTGGCCAGGAGGCGTGCGGACAACCCAAAGGCTTGACGGGGTCATCATAGACCGGCCTGCTTTCCTGGACAGACTGGAGGGGATGTACAGGGAGGAGGGCGGCCACTCCGCCGTAGGATCACTCATCTCACTGAAGCAGGAAGAAGGCTTCTACACGGCCGTGCTATATGACGGCACCGAACTGAGGTCGAGATACGTGATCGGAGCGGACGGAGCATTCTCCACCGTTAGAAAGCAGATCTTCGGAACCAGGCCCTTGAGGATGTTGGCAGTGGAGAGGTATCTTGTGGAGGCCGAGACCCTCCCGGAAACTCTTACGTTCCATATGGGGGAGTCTTACGGAGGCGGTTATCGGTGGGAGTTCCCCTGTGGTGGACTGGTCAACACTGGATTCCCTGCAGGAACAAGCCGATTGGATGAATATGTGGACAAGGCATGCAGATTCCTTCCCTTCGGCGGCGTCCCTCAGGTCACCGATGGCAACGTCCTGCTGGTCGGGGATGCCGCGGGTCAGGCCAATCCCGTGAGCTTCGGAGGGATCAGGACGTCCATGGTGGCCGGTAAGAGGGCAGCAAAAGCAGTCATCGCCGGAAAGCCAGAGAGGTATCGTAGGTGGTGGGAGCGCTCGCGACTTTCCTCGCCGTGGTACATGAAGGCCCATGAAACCCTGGCGGGATGGAGCGATGGCGACATGGAGCGGGCAGCGGCCCCATTCCAAGGACGGGCGAGGTTGAGGCCCTTACTGAGAAGGGCAATGACGTCCCCTCGGGATTTTCATATGTACATAGCGTATGGACTGGCATTCCGGGAGAGCTGGTGATTTGAAAGTTCCTAATACTTGACCGCCCATCACCCGTCATGGCCCTGTTACGGAGAAGATCGCAGGTCATGCCGGTGCAGCGTCTGAGGATAGGTGATTTCGACCCCAGCATCCCCGGCGGATATGACAATGTTAGGTCGATCCCTATACAGGTCAAGAAAGGCAGATCGCTTCTGGTCAGGGTGGAGTCCGATTCACCCGTCGATGTAGCCCTGTCAGATGCCGGAGGGGCGGTCCTCAAATTCGAGGAGGGGATGAGGTCTGGAACACTAGGGCCCTTCCCTTTCGAGGATAAGGGCACAGCCGTAATCATGTTGGGCGTATACCGGGGCGACAAGGCCGATGTAGAACTGGAAGCATGGGTCGAATGACCGAAAAACATTCTATACGTCGTTAATCAATATGCCCGGCATAATGAGATTGGAGAAGTTGGCCAGTAAGAGAAGACGACGGAAGCTGGACCTCAGCAGCAATTATGACATAGCCCTGCTGCGACTTTTCCTGCTAGCCCTATTGGCCTGCACCGTGGCAACCGTTGCGGTGGTGGCAATGGGTGTCGTGGACTCCATCATAGAGGCCATCCCGGTCTTCTCCTTCTCATTGGTCATCGTCGGTCTGGTCTCATTTGCGGGCAGGTTCCGTTGGTACTACACCCTGATACTCCTGGCCCTGGTGGCCTTACTGTACTCTTACGGGGTAGAGACCATAATACTCCTTTTCCTGGTGTACGCGGTCCTGGGGGGGTTCGGCGTGGTGGCGGTCATCGTCACACTGCAGAGGAAGCTTTTCTATCGTACATTGGCGAGGATCGAAGGGATGAGTCTGCGCAAGGATCTGGAGCTCAAGGACAAGATCCTGGTGTTCTTCTTCAACATACCAGATGACATCAATACCAACGACCTGATGATGGACCACAACATGCGCCGCGAGAACATACCTTTGGAGGACACCCTTCGGACCATGGGCATGGGATTCCTCATCGGCGTGTTCCTATGGATATACATAAGCCTCAACCCCTCACTTCTGACAGCCTACTCTCTGGAGTACATACTGCTGGTGATGTTCCTGCTGACCTTGTACCTTCCTTTCCTGGTACTCCCCTGGTCCATATTCCGTTCCCTCGATGTGAGGATTAAGGGCCCCTATCACGATCTCAGACTCTACAAGGGTGCCGTGACGACCCTGAAGAAGATAGCGATCCCCATAATCCCCATCGCCCTTTACACCATAGGTGCGGTGAGGAGGCTTAGCCTGGCGGAGGTCGGTGGATTCATAGGGATGTCCATACTCTTCAACATAATCATAATGGCCACAACGACGGTGATATACTTCGCCCTCTACGAAAGGGACCTCATAGACGACATAGTGGCCAAGTGGAGGATATACCGTCCGCGCCCGGTCCTGGCGGAGGTCGTCCGCCGTGAGGAGGGGGGGGCTCCCGTACCGGGTACACCGAAGCGCTCATACTCCATGGAGGACCTCCCGGAAGTCATCCAGGGCCGATGAGCCTTCTGAGGATTCCCACATCTGCTATTCCCCAGGAATCCTTCTTTACCGCCAATACCGTCAGTAGGCCGCCTGAGAACAGCAGCACGCTGCCTGCGACCAGGGGGTTGTCGACCGCCACGTATCCCGCCATGTACAGGGCGACCAGGCAGATGATTATGGTAGCATAGTACTGATGGGCCTGTGGGACCCATATCCCCAGACGGTCTCCGTAGTAGTAGACGAGGATCACCACGAAGGTTATGGCCAACATCACCAAAGCGAACTCCGATGTCCCCATTATCGCCAGGGTATCATGGTAGCGTTCTCCGGCAGGGTCCCTTATCATCCTTGAGAACACTCCGGACATCACTATCGAGAACGCCATTCCCAGCCATTTCTCCAACGAGGGGATCGAAGCCCTCACTCCAGCCAAAGGAGACTTTTCCACATGCATCCCGTCATATCATCCCGTCATTTCGATTTAATATTTCTGCCGCCCACTTTCGGAACTCCCTCCCTCGTTACCGGTATAATACCCTGCAGAAAGACTCCACCTGTCCGAGCATGAGAGCCAAAGCACCCTCACGACAGACCCGCATCGAGATGTTGACCGGAATAGCGGAGCGACTCCCCTCCCTGTGGCCGGGGGAGGTAGTGTCATTGGAAGGGGAAAGGGAGGCGGTCTCTCTCGTCACCCACTCATTCTGTGCTGAGAAACTGAAGGGTGAAGGGAAGGTGATATGGGTGGACGGGGGTAACGTCATAGACCCCCTGCTCCTTCTGAGGCTTCTCAGGTCGGGGAGGCAGAGTCCCAGGGGGGCCTTGGACCGGATAATCCTGGCGCGTGCCTTCACCGCTTATCAGATGAGCGCCATAATAGAGGGCCGGCTCCGGGACCGGACGGTGGAGGAGTCGCCCTCCCTGGTGATAGTGAGTTCTCTGGGGGAGCTGTTCCAAGATCCCGATGTCGACCGCAGGGAGTCGAGGGAACTCCTCTCCCGGGCCTTGGACGTGCTGCAGGACATCTCAAGGTCCGAAGAGTCACCGGTATTGGTATCTGGCTGCCCTCTAACCTGTCCGAGGGTGCTTAGGGTCAGGGGTTCCGCCCATGGACTGTCAGTCAAGCAACCCGGAGGTGCCTGAATGGGGAGGACCGCCCCCACATACCGCCGGGCGTCAGAGAGGATAATCGATGAGTGGAAAGGTTTCCGCAGGGCGTTGCGTCCCGAGGACCGAGAAGCATTCGACCTGCTCATGGAACATGTGCGCGACCATGCCGCAGCTGGAAGCAACTGCGACTCCCCCGATCCTGTGGAGGGGATGATTCTCTCCATGCTCTTGGAGCATGAGAAGGAGATCCGCAGGCTCAGGCGGGGTGAGTGATGAGAGGGTGGATAATCGACTGCCATGCATCAGACGACGATCAAGGGGTTGTCACATGGGTCCGCACAGCTGACGGGACAGTCCGTCTTCAGAGGCCGCTGAGGCCCTCCTTCTATGTCTCAGGAAAGGATTTGGATTCTTTGGAGGGGGATGTCCGGGCATACGGCGCATTCCCGAGAATGGACAGGGCAAGGACTGTGCTAGGGGGTCCGGAAGAGGACGTGCTCAAGGTTAGTGTGGACGGGTTCCAGCAGATGAACCGCCTCGCAAGGACGGTGGACCGTTGGGGATCCTACCGGGACTACTCGCTCTACAATGTGGACCTCACTCCCTCCCAGCGATTTCTCACAGCATCGCGACTCTTCCCCTTCGGCCTGGTGGAGATCGATGATGGACTAAGGAGTCTGGACTCCCCGCTGCGTCTGAACTATCCCCTCCCGCCTTTGCGCACAATGGAGTTGAACCCCCGTATATCGCGTCCGTTCGATCCCCGTCCAGATGACGAGCTGGTTGGAATCGATGTGGACGGGATCCCCCTCGAGGGGGATGAGGAGGGGATGCTCAGATCCCTGGGCGAGGTGGTGGAGGAGCGCGATCCTGACATCATAATGGTCAAAAGAGGGGACAAGGGTCGCACCGCCCATGTCCTGGAACGCTCCCGGGCCTTGGGCGTGGACCTAAACCTCGGCAGGGAGGAAGGGGTCCGTTCCGGAACGGGCAAGAGCTATCACAGCTATGGTAGGACGGTGTACAAACCGCCCTCTTTGAAACTCAAGGGCCGGATTCATCTGGACACCGCATCCTTCATGTACTCGGAGGGAGGCATCGCCGGGCTGGTGGAACTATCCCGTCTGAGCGGGCTCCCGTTGCAGGACCTTGCAAGGCTATCCCCGGGAACAGCCATAAGTGCCATGCAGTCGGACCGGGCCCTACGGACCGGACATCTACTCCGTTGGAAGAAGAACCTGCCTGAGGACTTCAAGAGCGTGTCCCGTCTCATGGCCTGCGACCGTGGCGGCTTCATCCACCAACCGAGGCCGGGAATACACGAGGACGTGCTGGAGATGGATTTCTCGTCCATGTATCCATCCATCATAGCCCGCTACAACATATCCCCGGAGACCTTGGAATGCGGTTGCTGCCCCCAGTCCGCCAGTACCGTACCTGGATTAGGTTATCGGATATGCGGTCTGAAGGAAGGGCTTCTGCCCGCGGTGTTGGGTCCAGTGGTGCAGCGCCGCCGGGCCTTCAAAGCCATGGCCCGCAGGGACCCTGCCCGAGCCGAGATACATGGCCAGAGGTCAAAACTTCTGAAGTGGATACTGGTCACATGCTTCGGCTACACCGGTTACCGGAACGCCCGTTTCGGTCGCATAGAATGCCACGAGGCGATAACCGCCTATGGCCGGGAGATAATGCTCAGCACCGCTGAGATGGCCGAGTCCATGGGTTTCCGGGTCATACATGGTATAGTGGACTCCCTATGGATGCAGGGGGGCGGTGATGCGGATGCCCTCGCCCAGGAGGTTCATCGGATGCACGGGATACCTCTTGAGGAGGAGGGGCGTTACCTCTGGATAGCATTCCTCCCCAACCTCCATAACGGCGCTGGCGCCCTTAACCGTTATTTCGGGCTTTTCGAGGACGGGGAACTTAAGATAAGGGGCATAGCAGCGAGGAAGAGGGACTGCGTGGGGTGTGTCAGGGATTTCCAGACAAGGTCTCTGCAGTCCATGTCGCAGGCGGTCAGCCGTGAGGACCTGGATTCGATGGTCCCTGTCGTCCTGGAGAACCTCCGCCACTGGACGGACCGTATCAGGGATGGAGAGGTGTCGGCCGAACATCTGACCCTTGTGAGAAGGGCCTCTCGGAGCATCGGGGAGTACCGGCAGTTCAACGACGGCCGGGCGGCAGCGGAACTTATGGCAGCATACGGCCAGGAACCCCAACCCGGCCAATCCCTCGCCTACATCCTGCGCGACTCATCTTCAAAGAACGCCGCAGGAAAGGTGGCCATCCCGGAGTTCTGGGACGGGGTCTATGACCGCGGGAGGTACACGGACATGCTGGTCAGGTCGGCGGAGGAGATACTGATCCCCTTCGGTTGGGACAGGGTCCGAATCGGGGATTTCATAGGATGCCGGAAAGCATCCACTGGTATCCAGAGTACGATATTATGACTGGCACCAGGAGGGATGAGGTCAGATGCACCCTCCCGACGCCCACCGCTGAAGGCAGCAGGCCGAGGAACGTCGCCGCCGTCAACATCAGGAGTCCGCCCGGCCCGCACATTACCAAGGTGAGCAGGCATAGGAACGCGGCTATCGCCACGTTGATGCGCGAAAGGTCCCTTCCCTGGAGTATCCGGGCGAACAGGGCCCCCGCTCTCACCGTCAGGATGTAGGCTATGGCCGCCGATGCGCAGACGGCCATCAGAAGAACCGCGAAACCCTGGACTCCCAGGTCCCCGCCCATCACATCAATGACCACCAGCATCGTCCCGGTCCTCCCCCTCCCGGACACAGAAAGGGTCACCAGGGCGAAGACGGTTGCCGCGGTCCCCACCGATGACACCATGGCTATGAACCTCTCAGGCGTCCTCTCCGGAGAGCTGATCGAGGCCACCACCGTCCCGGCGGTTGCGGTTATGCCCGGGAGCCATCCCACCGCCAGGCCGGCCAACAATCCCCGTAGCGCCGGACCGCTGTCGATGGAAGCCCTCGCCGCCCCGGTCTGCACCGGCACACCCCCTCCTCCCAGGGAGATGAGGAGTGCCGGCATTCCGAAGAGGCCTGCCAGCAGAGGGAGCATCATGCCCTCCATGCCTGCGGTTGCCGGGAGGCTTCCGAACATGGTCACCAATCCCAGCAAGGATGATCCCAGGCAGAGCAGGCAGGCCCAGGCCCTCTTCCTCCTGGCACCCCTTCCTCTTTCGGACATCACCATCAGGAAGAGGCAGACCGGTAGGATGAAGGGGACATGGGTCTGGAGCACCGACCATCCGCCTGATTCCATCACCAAGTGCACGGGGAGGGCGAGGGCCACAGCGGCCATTGCCCCTACCATACTCCCCTGGGCGGAGCAGGCCACCGCCTCCGCACCTCTCCCATCCATGAGCATCCTGTGCCCCGGCAGCACGCTCAGAACGTCCTCCTCCCCCGGTGAGCCCAGGAAGACAGACGGTACGAAGTCCATGAATGAATGGACCACCGCCGCCGACACCACCGCCGCGGCCACCATCAACGGTAGCAGGGAGGGGCAGATGAGCCCTGATAACAGCACCGCCAGGAGAGGATAAGAGGCCAGCATCAACACCGCCAATGTGTTGACATGTATGCCCGGTATGAGGCCACTGAAGCTGCCTATGGCAGAACCGATCAATACCATGTAGGCCAGGAACAGGAGCGTCTCCGCATCCACATCCCTGGAGCATCGGTGGATGGGAAAAAAGGGAGTCCTGCATCTAGGCTTTCATTCGTAGTACACGGTACGTCCGTCAACGACATCGACCTTGAGGAGGGTCTTCACTGGAATCCCCATCTCCTCCTCCATCTCCTTCTTCCTTTCGGTCTTCTCGAAGACCATGATGATGTCCACCACCTCCACGCCCATGCGTTCCTTGAGCGCAGAGACCAAAGCCTTCAGGGTGCCTCCTGTGCTCAGGACGTCGTCGACGATGGTGACCCGGTCCCCCTTTTTAAGGCCGTTTATGTACATGTCAGAACGAGAATAGCCAGTGGATTGGGCGATGTTGGTCTCCCCCTCGAGGCCGTATCCTCTTTTCCGGACAACGCTGTAAGGCACGCCGGTCCTCATCGATATGGGGACGGCTAGATGGATGCCCATGGCCTCAGGGGCCAGGATACGGTCGCATTGGAAGTCTCCGATAGCCAGCATCGCATCGACCACCTCCTGCAAGAGCGCGGGATCCATGTGTGGGATGCCATCGGTTATGGGGTGTACGAAATAATGGTAATCCCCGATACGGACCACAGGACATTCCTCGACGCTCCGCTTCAGCCTATCCAGCATATGCAAGTCAAGGGGATGCGGGGATTAAAAGATTTCATTGACCGACGACCAACCCCACGAACTCGAAGTTCTCGGAATCGAATAGACCCCTGTCACCAATCTTGAGGCTGGGGAGTACCAATAGGCTCTGGAATCCCATGGTCATGAAGGGAGCATGCATCTCGCAACCCAATCCTCTTACGAATCCAGTGACCTCCTTCTCCTTCCTGGCTACATCTTCGGCGGATAAGGTGCTCATAAGACCTGCCACGGGAAGGGGGAGGGAAACATCCATCTCGCCATCCGTGGCGAAGTATCCTCCCTGTTCCGACACACCATTGACCAATCTGGCCAACGTCTCAGGCTGGTTGGCGATGGCGATTATGTTATGCGAGTCGTGTGCGACGGTTGAGGCCATGCCTCCCCGCCGCAGTCCGAAACCTGTTATCAGGCCTAGCGCCGGCGGAGCCTCCTCGTAACGGTTGACGACGGCGATCAAGGATATGTCCTGGTCGACGCCGGTCGACAGACGACCATCACGGACATCGATGTCCATCACCTCTGAGCCACTGATTATCTGGTCGGGGTATGCCCTTATAACACGGACGCGTGACCTTCCCTCCTGGGCGGGGATGAGGAAATCATCAGCCGACCATTCCCGTCTCACGATCCTCGTAGGGGCGCTTCCTGGTTCCGCCTTGAAAAGAGCCTGACCATCCTTTGCGACGAGCTCCCCTCCGATGTACACCTCCTCGATGCGGAAGGTCCTCAGGTCTGAGACCACAACCAGGTCCGCGGGCATGTCCAGGTCAATGTAGCCTCCTGGCAGTCTGTAGTGCCGGGAAGGCCAAAGGCTGGCGGCTTTTATGGCCCGCAGCGGATCGAGTCCCAAAGAAACCATGCGGCTCAGCAGACGGTCCATATACCCCTGCAATATGTCCCCGGCGTGCATGTCATCCGTGGCCAGTAGGAACTCATAGTCATCCGCCATCCCTATCAGGTCCTCCATGTTCCTACTGGCGCTCCCCTCCCTGATCTGAACCAACATCCCCATGGAGGCCTTCTCCTCCGCCTCCGCCAAAGAGGTGCATTCATGGTCGGTCCTTATGCCTGCGGATATGTAACGCTCCAACGCATCTCCGCTCAGTCCGGGGGCATGTCCGTCCACCGGTTTCCCACGGGATAGGGCGGCATCTATCTTCGCCATCACATCCGGGTCCTCGTTCAGGACCCCCGGGAAGTTCATCATCTCGGCCAGGGCGACCACTTCATCGCGCTCCAAGAGGTTTTCGACATCACCGGGACCCATGACCGCGCCGGAACTCTCCCAGGGGGTTGCAGGGACGCAGGAGGGTGCGGTGAAATGGAAACGCATTGGAACCCGCTCCCCATCGGCCATCATGAACTCCACGCCCTCCATGCCCAGAACGTTCGCTATCTCATGGGGGTCAGTGACCACCGCGGTCACTCCACGCGGAACGGCCGCCTCGGCGAAGCGTGAGGGGACCATGAGAGAGGACTCGATGTGTACATGGGAGTCGATCAGTCCCGGCAGTATGTAACGGTCGAAATCTCCATCGACTTCAATTATGTCAGATACGCGACCGTCCTCTATGGTTATCCTTGCAGGATAGACCCTGTCACCAACCAAGTCGACAAGATTACCCTCCAATGTAAGGCCTACCATATGCTTATGAACATGGTGTTAGGATAAATAATTCATCAGGAAGACTGAAACAATGGTATTCCCACGTGAGGTTCTGAATGCTGTGAAATGGCGTGATACGATGGACATCTCACGCTGCACGGTGACCTATCTCCATCGGGGTGCTGAGAATGACAGCAGGTCTGTTAGAGGGGATGAGATAATCGAACTGGGCAGGTCATTCTTCAGAGTGAGGGGGTCCATGATACCGTATCACCGAATCCGCCTGATAACCTATGAAGGCGAGGTACTCTACAAGGACGAGGGTTGATGCCATGCAGTGGATAGATTTTTAGTAGGGTCGTAAGATGCTCGGTGGCATGTCCATGGAAGAACACGCCATGCCGGCATTCAGGGCTACACCGGGTCCAAGGAGTCTGATATACAGTTTGCGCTGGTTCCCGCGGGACTTCTGGAGGTTCCCCTTGGTGTGCAACTACCCGCTTAGGATCCACAAAGGCGGCAGGGCCACCTTCGAGATCGATGGCCAGGCGTCTTTCATAGCTCTGCCTGAGATGGTGGAGGCGTACTCCGCAAGGTTGTCGGGGGACAGGACGGTCATAACCATGATGGACGGTTCCCGATTGCGGATTGGAAACGGCACGGTAGTGGGTCCGGGGTCCAGATTCAACCTCGGTCCGGATGCCTCGGTATCCATCGGGAGTCGTTGCCTGTTGAATGAGAATTGTACGGTCTACAGCCGGTCAAGCATCAGTATAGGGGATGACTGTGCCATATCCTGGGGAGTGAGAATAATGGATACCGACTTCCACGTTCTGGTGAAGGAAGGCGAAAGGTGCAATGAGAGTTCTCCGGTGAGGATAGGCGACCATGTATGGATAGGTTCGAATGCGACGATCCTCAAAGGAGTGAGTATAGGCGATGACGCGGTTATCGGGGCAAGCAGCGTTGTCACACGTGATGTCCCCGATGGCAGCGTGGTGGCAGGCAACCCCGCCCGAACTATACAAGAGGACACGAACTGGCATTGGATGTGACCTATTCAATATCATTTTATAAGGGTCTAGGGATTGAGAGGGTGATTCAAATGGACCTGGAGCAGAGGCTGCATCTATTGACCAGGAATGTGGAGGAACTGGTCACCGAGGAGGAGTTGAAGGAACTGTTGGCTAGCGGCAGGAAGCCCCGGGCCTATATCGGTTTCGAACCCTCGGGACTTGTCCACATCGGCTGGCTGATCTGCGCCTCCAAGATACGGGACCTGGTGGACGCCGGTTTCGATGTAACTGTATTCTGGGCCGATTGGCACGCATACATCAACGATAAACTCGGTGGCGACATAGACAACATCCGGGTCTGCGCCCGCTACATGGAGGACTGCTTCGAGTCCCTCGGCGTGCCTCGGGAGAAGGTGGATTACCGCTATGCCAGTGATATACTGGATGACATGGATTACTGGGAGAGGGTCATAAAGGTGGCCAAGGCCACCTCCCTGTCCCGCGTCAAGAGGGCCATGACCATCATGGGGCGGGGGGAGGACGATGCTGAGCTGGACTCATCCAAGCTTTTCTATCCCATACTCCAGGCGACTGACATGTTCGCTATGGACATAGACCTCGCTTACTCGGGGATGGACCAGAGGCGCGCCCATATGCTGGCCCGGGATGCGGCGGAGAAACTGGATTGGAAGAAACCCATCGCGATGCATACCCCCCTTCTTCCAGGGCTCAAGGGGGGCGAGAGGATGGACCCCGCCGCCGCCAAGATGTCCAAGAGCGACCCGGACAGCGGCATCATGATACACGACAGTCTGGAAGATGTGCAGAGGAAGCTCAAGAAGGCCTACTGTCCGCCTGAGGCTGAGGAGGAGGATCGGAACCCGGTGCTCATGCTTTGCCGATTGGTCCTGTTCCCCCGTTTGGGCAGGATAGACGTTGACAGGCCGGAGAAGTTCGGCGGTCCTGTGTCATATGGGGACTACCAATCGCTACGCGATGATTACTTCTCAGGATCGCTCCATCCCATGGACCTCAAGAAGGGGGCCGCATCTGCCCTTTGGGAGATATTGGAGCCAGTGTCCGAATATTTCCACTCCCGGCCGGATAACTATGAGGGCATCCGGAAGGTCCTGAAATCATTGGGGCGCTGAACGGTCCCGGAACTCCCGGAAACGGGACATGGTCTTCTTCATGCACATATGGAGCATGGCCTCCACATCCCCCGTTCCGGTCATACCGGCCGCCCCCCCGTGACCTCCGCCCTCGGTGCTGGTCTCCCCTCCCAACTCGTCAAGTATCTGACCGAGGTGAAGCCCTTCTCTGACGATGTCCTGGCTGCATCGGGCGCTGATACGGAATCGTTCGTCACGCTGGGAGCCGACATAAGCGACATCGGCGCCGCAATTCAACAATGCCCGGCATATGGATGATTCGTAGGAGCTTCCGTAGGATACGGCTACTATGTATCTGCCCAACCTATCGAACCGTGACCGGGAGACCCCTTTGAGGATTGCAGCCTTCTCGGACATGCCAGTCTGTGCCCTGGTCACTCCCATGACCTCGTCAGCCGCGATACCATGGGCCTCCATGAGGGAGGCGAAACGATGCATGAGGGCGGCGTTCCCATACTGGAAATGCCCGCTGTCGGTTAACATGCCGACCATCAATGCCATGGCAACTTCCCTGTCGATACGGCGGCCGGCGGCCTCGATGATGTCGAGGACGATCTCAGCACATGAGGAGCGGGTGTCATCGCAATGGTACATCATACCCTCCCATTTGCCGTTGGGACGGTGGTGGTCGATGACCACTGAACCTGGGGGCACTTTGGCGGGATGAAGTTGTTCCGGGGAAGAGGTGTCAACGACCACGGTGAGCTCGTAGGCATCAGGTTCGTAATTCTCCAGGACCTCGATCCCCAAGAAGGCCTGCAATGCCTTCCCCGATCTGTCTAGGCCTCCTGGCGCATATATGTCCGCTTCCGGGAAGGTGGTGGCCAAGGCATAGGCGGATCCCAATGCGTCAGGGTCGGCATTGCTGTGCACCAGTATGGCTTTGCGGCCGACCTGGAGGATATCTATGAGCTCACGCATGCTATTCTGATGTCCATTGGGTATTTTGTTGTTTTGCAAGTCAATGGGGAAATGGTTTGGTCATCACTTCTTGCCGAAGAGCTTGCCCAACGGGCCGCTGGCGATGGTCGTTCCCAATCCGGTGAGCAGTATGTCGGACTTGTACAACCTGACGGTTATGATGACCGTTGCCAGGGTGAATGCCACCAGGTAGGCGATGCCGTAATAGACCAACATGTAGTCTCCCATGATCATGTTGTTCATGGCGATCATGGGATGGGTGAACGGGATCACGAACAATATGGCCTGGGCCGGCAAGGGCAGGCTGCTGAAGTCTGCGAAAAGAACGACGAAGAACGGAATGACCGCCAGGAAGCTTATGGGTATGGTCAGGCTCTGAGCGGCCTTGTAGTTCTTTGCGAAAGCACCCAGTATCATACAGAGCCCGAGGGCGCAGAGTATCGCCAGTGCGACCATTATGCCCACGATGGCGGTGTCCGTGGTGCCAAGCTCCAACTGGGACAGTTCCATTGAAGCGGCGGTGTCCATCAGGCCCTCCATGTAGAAGTTCAGGCCTATCATGTAGATCCCCGCGAAAAGCAGACCTACGAATGCGGATCCCAGAAGCTTCCCGCTTACGATCGTCGTTCGATTGACAGGGAGGGTCAACAGGGTCTCCAAGGTCTTGTTCTCCTTCTCCTGGCCCATGGATGAGATGATTATCCCGCCCAGCATGACGATCACGATCATTATCAGCAGGGGCATCATGAAAGACTGCGTCTGCATGAATGCAGAAACCTCTGCCGGACTCACACCGTCCAATCTGTTGTCACCGAGGAATGTTGTGGACTGATAGCCGATGGGCGACATTATGATGTCCGGGTCTCCAGCCATCCCATCCTCGATGAGAAGCTTGGAGGTCTTGGTCCTGACCTCGCTGATCACCATATCGACCGGAGCTGTGGACATCGAGCTGAAGAGGCCGGTGCCTTTGAGGTTCCAGTACACGGTGATGTTGGCCCGCTCACCGGACTCTATCAGGGATGAATAGTCCTGGCCTATCACCAGTGTGGCCATCGCCCCCGATTCCTTCATAGCTGATATCGCATCATCGACGTTGCTGCCGTTATAGACTATGGTGGCGTTCCTGGAAATCAAGGCGTCGAAGTACAGGGCCGAGTATTTCCCCTCATCCAGATCGACAATGGCCACCGTGGGTGGTGATCCAAGGGCCTCCTCGACGACACCGCCCGTGAAGCCGCCGAATGATGCGAACAGTACTGCGAGTATCACGATGGGGAGCACGGTGGCAGGGGTCAGGAGCTCACGGACCTCCTTCTTCAGAAGACTCAGGAGATGCCTCAACCCCTCACCACCTTGGTGAAAACCTCCTCCAGGTTTTCGGCTTGATACTTCCTCTTCAACTCACCAGGCGCCCCTTCTGCGACTATCTTACCTTTGTCGATGAGCGCCACACGGTCGCAGAGATACTCCACCTCGAACATGTTGTGGGACGAAAGGAGTATGGTCACTCCCTCGCTCGAGAGGTCCTTTATGATCTGCCTTATCTCCGTGGCATTGACGACATCGAGTCCCGAGGTCACCTCATCAAGGATTGCGAACTTGGGACGGGTCATGATGGCCCTGGCTATCAGGAGCCTCCTCATCATGCCTTTGGAGTAGGTGTCGACCTTGCTGTTTATCCTATCTCCGAGGCCGGTTATCTCCATGCCTCTGGAGACCATCCTTTTCCTCTCCTCTCCGGAAGCGAAGAAGGTGGAGATGAAATCCAGGTACTGCCTGCCAGTCAAGTGCTTGTAGGCTCCGGCGTCCTCAGGCAGGTAACTGATGATCCTCCTGACCTCGTTGGGCTCATCCACAACACTCTTGCCGTAAACGTACATCTCACCGGATGTGACAGAGAGGAGGGTGGAGAGGACCCTCAGAGTGGTAGTCTTACCCGCCCCGTTGGGACCTATGAGGCCGAATATCTCTCCATGTTTGACATTGAAGCTTATGCCGTCCACACCGACATGCTTCCCATAGGACTTCGTGAAGTCCTTGACCATTAGTGCGTCCATTCTGCCACCTTCTGAAGGATTCAAAAGGATAGACGCGATTGGGTATTTATCTTTCACCAGAATAGAATGATGGGAAAGGATTTTTCGGAAGTGGTTTCCCTCAGTTGCCTTGTCCGCTGCCGAGAGCCTTGTTGATGCTCTCCTGGAGGCTCTGGAACTTCTCACGGAGGGTCTTCTCCTGACGCTCCAATGCCTTGACGCGTATCTCGAGGGTCTCCTTGCTCTCCTCCAGGTCGTTCTTCACCTTGGTCTTGTCCTGGACCTTGATCAGTAGTGAGCCGACACTTCGATAGACGTCCGATTCCTCCGGCGTGGAGGCCAGTTCCTCTAGGGTCCTGTCCATCTCCTTCATCTGGGCGTCCATCTGGAACTTTTGGGCGCTTACCGATTGGAGCTGTTGCTGCACCTGCTGGAACTGGGTAATCTGGTTCTGGAGCTGGGGGCTAATATCTTTCATTTCATTCACCTGTCAAACCGCTGATATCCTCTGTAATCCTTATCCATCCAAGGTAGGAGTTGAGGGCCGCCCTCAAGGAGGAGACGTCCTCCGCCTCGAACTCCAGCACCAGCACCCCATCCTCAACGCGGCCTTCTACACGGCTGCGAGGGACCTCCCTCCCCATCTCGGGGGAGAGTGAGGCCAGGACGGCGGATGCGTCGTCAGAGTCCATCCTGAGGGTGGCCTTCAACATGATCGCACTAGCGGCCCCTCAACACCTTCTTGACATTAGGCCGGTCCTTGTAGAAGATCTTCGATCCGCACTTCTCGCACTGGAGGCCCAGGGCGTTGACGTTCCTTATGGGTTCGTTGCATTTACCGCATCTGTACAATCACATCACCTCGAAGGGGTTCATTTCTCGGACACCCGGGAAATGAGTTTCCTGGGCACAGGGGTGTAGGCGGAAGCGGCGAACTTGGTGTCGCAGCGCCTGCACAGCCATATGCCGGAGCCCTCGCGTTTCACACTCTCATGGTGGCAGGACGGGCATTCGTGCTTCTTCTTCTGAGTCTTCTCGATGTCCTTGACTCTCTTTCGGACCCTGACCCCGTAACGGGGGCCGAATCTGCCCGAGCTTCCCGCCTTGACTGTCCTCTTGGCCATTTTGATCACCCAATGATTTTCCTTATCTCGTCTCCCTTCTCCCGGGCGACGTCGACGATGTAGTTGACCTCTTCGACGGTGAAAGCCCCACTCTTGCCCTTCTGCATGGCCCGGACATCGCCGTTGCCGTCAGAGGTCACAGTGAGCCTCGCTGAGGAGACCATCTCCTCGTCGAAAGTTGGGTCAACTATTAAAGTATTTTCTATCTTGGCCATGGTCGCAGTTATGGGCACGCAGGTCACTGGCAGGGGGAAATCCTCACCCTTGTCGTGGTTGGATGCCGGCACGATGGCGCTCTTCAAGGCCGCCACCACTGCCAGGGCTGCCGCATCGAACAGGTTGCCGTCGTAGTTGATTGAGTAGATGTCTATGAAACACATCCAGACCTCCTCGCCCGGAGTGATGCACAGTTTCTCGACATCCACCATGCCGCTCTCGCGTATTCCGCGGTCCACGACACGTGCGAGCTCGATGGCGTCCCCGCCCGGAGGTCCCGATTCGAAATCAGGATGGGCCATGGGGATCAGTTCCATACTGGTGGTCAGAACGCCCTTGTTCGGGGTGTCCGGGAACGGTGTGCCTATGGCCATCTTAAGTCCAGCGATGACCTCGGTCTCGCCGTACCGGACGCGGGCGGACCCCTCTGCGGTGTCGATGACACCGGTCTCAACGCTTATCTCCCTCAGGTCGAGGGGCTCGCGACCGTCCATCCTGCGGCCCTTGCGCAGGAGTTCGTAGATATGGTTCCTCCTTATCTCAGATACGACCGACCGGCTCATTCCTCCACCTCCTGTTCATCCGCCTCCGTGGAATACCTCCTGCGGAGGGCGTCCTTCTGCATCTCATAGATCTCATGACAGGCCTTCACGCCCATCTCCATGGCGGTACCGAACTCCTCACGGGTCATATGTCCGTCCATCTGGAGTAGGACCACCTCATTGGTCTTGGGCACTATGGCCAGAGGCAGATCCGCTTCACCGTAGTTGTCCTCCTCCTTGTTCAGGTCGAGGAGCAGATGCCCGTTGGCCTTGCCCACGGCAACTGAGGGAACGAGGTCGCGCATAGGTATGCCGGCGTCAGCCAGGGCCACCGATGCTGCCGTCAGGCCTGCGCAGCGGGTACCAGCGTTGGCCTGCAGGATCTCGATGTACACATCTATCGATGCCCGGGGGAAGAGCTCGACCTGAATGACGGCCTCCAGAGCCTCGGAGATTATCTTGGATATCTCCACGGAACGGCGGTCGGGTCCAGGTCTCTTACGGTCGCCCACCGAGTAGGACTGCATGTTGTACTTGCACTGCACGATGGCCCTTGTGGGGTTCTGCAGGTGACGGGGGTGGCACTCACGCGGGCCGTAAACAGCCGCGAGGACCTTGTTCTTACCTATCTCGAGGTATGCGGAACCGTCCGCATTTGACAGCACGCCTGCCTCGATCTTCATAGGGCGCAGCTCGTCAGCGGTCCTGCCGTCGAGCCTCTTGCCTTTATCATCTACCATTACGATGTCTGAATCCATTACAATCACTCCTGGATGTCCGCCTGCTCTGAGGCGGGGAGGGCCTTCTCCATGTACTCCTTGACCCTCTCTGTGAGATTGGAGGACTGGGCCTCCTCATCTATCATCTGAATGGCCTTGGCGGCCACCAGGACGTTCTCCAACTCGCCCTCGATCCAGATCACGCCGTTCTGTCCCACGAATATGCGGCAGTCGGTCATGCTCTTGATCATCTGTATCATGGATCCACCCTTTCCGATGACCCGGGGGACCTTGGAATAGGATATCTCAATGACATGGCCGCCCTGCAGCTTGCGCATGCCCGAATCGTTCATTGTGACCTGTATCTTGTTGGTCTCATCCATCATCAGGATCTTCGCCATGATGACGTCCCCGACCCTCAGGAATCGGGCGGTATCGCCGAACTCCACCCTCCAGGGCACCTCGTTGACATGCAGAGGCGCCGGATAAGGGGCGTTTATATCCACCAGCCAGTTGGATGGGCCGATGTCTATGATCTTCCCCACCACCGTGTCGGCGGTCTGGGGCAGGTATCTGCCTGATAAGGGGATGACGTTGACGTAGTTCGATCTGATGTTCTTCACGCCCAACAAGGAGGAGTAAACCTTACCGTCCAGCACATAGGTGCCGCTTCCCGGGCGAAGCCCCTTGTCATCGAGGAGGTCACCCGGTACAACGACCTCCCTCTTGGGCCTAGCGTTCATATTTTCCATAGTATCACTTCACGAATGTAATTTTTGAGAAAAGGTCATAGGGGTTTTATCTCCCCTTCTCCTTTGGTCTTGCCCTTGATCCTGGAGGTCAGTTCGTCCTTCACCCCGGCAGGTATGTCGATGATGCCGATCCAATGGCCATCAGCCTGCCATTCCTCCTCCACGATGTCCCCCATGGAGCGGATGTCATCATAACACCGGCCGTAATCATCGCCCTTGAGGCGGACGGCGACCCGGCTGCGGGCGAACTTGATGGGGATCATCGGCCTCAGGAGGTCCATGGCCCTCTTGATCTGCTGGTCCAATGGTTTGAAGGGGTCGGCGTGGAAACGCGCCTCCTCCAAAGCCAGTTCGATGCGGGCAGGCGGGTGGGGGGAGTTGGTCTGCGGGTTGATGGCGTTGCGGGCTATCTCGGCTACTATCCTCTTCCTCTTGGACTCAAGGATCTCCCGCCTCTGCTCGGTGGTGAGTTGGATCTCGCCCTTGAGTATGATGATACGGGCGATCTCGGCCAACTCGTCGGTTCCGAACACCTCCAATATCTTCTCCTCGGTGGGGCGGGTCCCTTTCCGGGCGTCATTGAAGACCTCATCGACAACCATCCGGTCCTCGAGCTCGACGTCCTTACCATCCCTGACATCCTTTGCGACGTCTGGGTCGATGAGTATCTCGAACGTCTCCCCGTGGGATTCGAGTCTGGCTACGATCGCGTCCTCCAAACTGACCATGTCGACCACCGTGGCCTTACTCCAGCTTCTTGATGAACTTCTCCAGCTCCTTCTCGGAGATCTTCTGGAAATCCTGACCCTTCTTGACCACTCCGACCTCCAGGGCCTGTGCTTTGAGTCCCTCCTCGGTTGCGGAGGCAAGGGCCTTCAGTCCGAGTTGGAGGGCGTCATCGTACTTCATGCCCTCCTGGTAATCGGCCTCGAAGACCTCGTTGACGGCGGTCCTTCCAGAGCCAATGCTGCCTGCCTTGTAGGAGACAAGGGCGCCGCTGGGGTCGGTCTCATAGAGATGACAACCCATCTCATCCACACCAGCGACGAGCAGAGCGGTCCCGAAGGGGCGGAGTCCACCGTACTGGGTGAAGTTCTGCTTGTAATCGCATATGCGTTTAACAAGCCCCTCGACACCTATCTTCTCGTCGTAGGTCACCTTGTGGACCTGGGCGAGGTGCCTGGCCTGGTCGACCAGAATACGGGCGTCCGCCACCAGTCCGGAGGTGGCGCATCCCACGTGCTCGTCGATATGGAAGATCTTCTCGATTGATTTAGGCTCCATGAGCCTGCTGGAAATCCGCTTGTCCACGATCAGGATGACTCCGTCCTTGTACTTCAGACCGATCGTGGTGGTCCCCCTTTTCACCGCCTCCCGGGCATACTCTACCTGGAAAAGCCTACCGTCAGGGGAGAAAACCGTGATTCCTCTATCATAAGCCATCTGTCCTGGTTGCATAAAAATTCCTCTTCTCGATTCTCTCCTTGTTATTGAAAGCACATATATATCAATTTACCTGGAACCTGTCAGCCGATAAGTGGTGCCAGCATAGGCCTGAATCATCTCGGCAGTCCATATCTGGCGCGGAGTTTTTTCAATGTTCCCGATGTGCGTAGCGGCGTGAGGGACCGGTCGAGGTCGCCGAGGGCTGAGAGCACACCGTCCCTCTCCGAGGGCGAGCAACGGATGATGAGATGCCAATCGCCGGTGTCTATCACATGCGGTGGCTGCATTCCCAGGCTCCGGAACAAGGCATTAAGCTCCTTCACCGCCTCGTCCCTGCCCTCATATGCTGGATCACAAGCTATGACTACGTATCTCCGGCGCCCTCTTCTCTCTTTTACAACCATCCGTCAGTCCCTCACGAACTCAAAGACCAGGCCGCAGATGGGACAACGTTCATCATCCTTGCCAAGCCTCCATCCGCAGTCCGGACAGTTGTCATCCAGGAGCGTTCCGCATTCGCAGACGTTCTCGCCCTCTGGAATCAATAGTCCGCAGTGTTTGCAATGGATGGCATTGTACTCTTTGAACCTCACCCCGCAATCCCCGCACCTTAGGTCGCCCCCGGCCACCTCGACCTTGCAAGAGGGGCATGAGAATGATCCATCGGCCCCTAGGAAAACCGCACCGCAGTCGCATATCCGTGCCTCACGAGGAATGAAATCCCCACAAACCGGACAACGTCTCAGGGTTATATTCGTGTCCTCTGGTATGTTATATCGTCGTTTGAACTCCTGACGGGAATATTCCTTTTTACAGTATGGGCAGTAACCCGTCCTCTCCACGCAGGTTCGATGGAAGTCCTGTCCACACGGGCATACCGCATAACCCTGCCCCAGCTTGATCCTTCCCATGCATATACGACATTGGACGGACCTCTCTTTGGGTGTGCGGATGCTCAGAGGGCCTTGTCTTGCCCCTTCCACCTCCACCTCGGAGGACTGTGGGCCCATGGTCGAGACCTCCTCTGGAGGCCTCCTCCCTAGGACCAAGGCCAGGATCATAACCAAGGCGGTCACGGATACAGCAATGAGGAAAGGACTGCTGATCATCGGCTCCACCCATCTATGCCAATCATTCGTAAATAATGTTCCCGGTCCCGGGCAGATGTTTGAAAAGGTTTTTACGGTTCTATGTTTTAAGAGTTGATGTCAAGGAGGATTTATTTCGTATCTATACGAAGGATATCGATTTAAACAGTCCTTAACAAAAATCCCGGAAAGTGTTGAAACACCCCTATATTTCCGGTGGAAAACCATGGAGTTCCGCAATGTCTGGATATTTACATGGCGGGGCGATGGGGCAAGGGTGTTAACGGAGTTCGTGTTCTCCCTGAGTCCACTAGGCCTTTACATAGATACATCATTTATTATGAATGTTTTGGAGAAAGCATTAAAGAACTGATAGGTTATTCACGTTCTTAATCCAAACACTGTCGAAATAACGGAGGCATTGATTTGACAAAATCGGCATTAGTTATCGGTGGAGGGATTGCGGGCATACAAGCGTCGTTGGACCTTGCGGACCGTGACATCCACGTCTATTTGGTAGAGAAAGATGCTACCATAGGCGGTGTGATGTGCCGGCTCGATAAGACGTTCCCAACGAACGACTGTTCCGCCTGTATCCTGTCGCCCAAAATGGCTGACTGTTTCGGTCACCCGAACATCGACGTCTTGAGCTTCTCAGAAGTCAAGGCAGTCGACGGCAAGCCAGGGGATTTCAAGGTAAAAGTGGTCAAGAAGGCCAGGTACGTTGATGAGAACAAGTGTACCGGCTGTGGCGACTGCCTTCAGAAGTGCCCTCAGAAGAATATTCCCGACCAGTATGAGTACGGTCTCAAGAACCGAAGGGCTATTTACATACCCCATGCTCAGGCCGTCCCCCGCGTCGCGATCATCGATCCCGAGCACTGCAAGAAGCTGCTCGAGGATAAGTGTGGCGTGTGCAAGAAGGTCTGTACCAGAGGTGCGGTTGACTATGATCAGAAGGATGAGGAGATAGTCCTCGACATCGGATCGGTCATATGTGCCACAGGTTTCGAGGTCTGGGATGCAAGTGTGTCCACCGAATACGGATATGGTCGCTTCGCGAATGTTGTGACGGCCATGGAGTTCGAGAGGATGATGTGCGCATCCGGTCCCGACCATGGGCACATCAGGATGCCCTCGTCCGGTGAGGACCCCAAGAAGATAGCCTTCATACAGTGCTGCGGCTCACGCAGTGAGAAGAAGGGATGGCAGAAATACTGCTCTTCCGTGTGCTGTATGTACGCCACCAAGCAGGCCATCATCACCAAGGAGCACGCTGAGGTCGATGAGGAGATATTCTTCATGGACATCCGTTCCTATGGAAAGGAGTTCGAGGACTATATCCACCGCGCAGAGGACCAGTATGGCATCAAGATGCACAGGTCCTCACGTGTCGCAGCGATAGACGAGGACCCTGAGACCAAGAAGCTCACCATCAAATTCACTGACGCAGAGGGCAACCCTCAGGCGACAGAGTATGACCTGGTCGTCCTCTCGGTCGGTCTGAATCCGCCCTCGGACGCAGCCGAGTTCGCCAAGACCCTTGGCATCGAGCTCAACGAGTACGGTTTCTGCAAGACCCAGGTATTCGACCCCCTGTCAACCACCAGGGATGGTGTCTATGTCACCGGGGCCTTCGCAGCTCCCAAGGACATCCCGACCTCAGTGGCGGAAGCCTCGGGTGCATCCGCAAAGGCTGGTTCTTACATAGTCGATGAGAACTTCGAGCCCTGCGAGCCCAAGGAGTTCCCCGCTGAGCGCGATATCTCCGAGGAGGAGCCCCGTGTCGGTGTGTGGGTGTGCGAGTGCGGTATCAACATCGGTGCCACTGTCAATGTGCCCACGGTCGCTGAGTACGCCTCCGGCCTACCCGGCGTCGTACATTCCTCTGAGAGCATGTACGCCTGTGCCCAGGACTGTCTGGAGGACATAACCGCGACCATCAAGGAGAAGAACCTGAACCGTGTGGTCGTCGCTTCGTGCACTCCCCGTACCCACGAGCCCCTGTTCCGGAACGCCTGCCGTGAGGGAGGACTCAACCAGTACCTCTGCAACATGGCCAACATCCGTGACCAGTGCTCTTGGATTCACATGCATGAGCCGGAGAAGGCGACTTTGAAGGCCAAGGACCTGGTCCGGATGGCCGTCGCCAAGTCCCTGCTCCTGGAGCCTCTGCAGGGGTCCAAGATACCTGTGACCAACTCCGCCGCTGTGATCGGTGGCGGCGTCACCGGTATGTCGACCGCTCTGGATCTGGCAGCTCAGGGATTCAAGGTCCATCTCGTGGAGAAGACCGACAGTCTCGGCGGTAACGCCAAGAACCTGTATCATGCAGAGGATGGCAAGATGGTCAGCGACCACCTCGCTGAGATGATCGCCAAGATCGACGCCAACCCCTTGATAGAGGTCCATCTGAACACCGTGGTCGATGACATCCCAGGCTATATCGGTAACTTCAAGCTCAAGATCGGGTCCGATGAGATCCCGGTCGGAGCGGTCGTACTCGCTGTCGGAGCGAGCCCATACCAGCCCAAGGAGTACAACTACGGTAAGGATGAGAAGGTCGCAACCGCGCTCGAGGTCGAGAAGATGCTCAGCGAGGGTAAGTTCAACGCCAAGAACGTGGCCTTCATCCAGTGCATCGGTTCCAGGAACGATGAGGTCAAGTACTGTTCCCGTGTCTGCTGTACCACCGCTCTGAGGAACGCCATCGCCATAAAGGAGGCTGACCCCAGTGCCAATGTTTCTGTGTTCCACAAGGACATCAGGACCTACGGCTACCGCGAGGAGCTCTACCGCCGGGCCTCTGAGGTCGGTGTCATGTTCCTCAGGTTCCCCGAGGACAAGATGCCGGAGTACGATGGATCGAACGTCACCGCCTACGACACCATCCTGAACATGGATGTGTCCGTACCGGTGGACTGCCTCGTCCTGAGTGTGGGTATCACACCTGACCGTGCAGAGAAGGAGGAGCTTGCGAAGATGCTCAAGGTCCCCATCAGCAAGGATGGGTTCTATTTCGAGGCTCACCAGAAGCTCCGCCCCGTGGACTTCGCCACCGAGGCGGTCTACGTTGCCGGTCTGGCTCACTGGCCAAAGCACATAGACGAGTGTATAGCTCAGGCATCAGGTGCCGCCTCCCGCGCCCTTACCGTCATCTCCAAGTCGGAGCTGATATCCGAGGGTATAATCGCCAGCGTCAACGACGCCATCTGCGATGGCTGCGGCGTTTGTGAGGGATGTTGTGAGTACAATGCCATAGAGATCGTAGACATCGGCGACGGACGCCTCCGCAGCCAGGTCAATGACGGTCTCTGCAAGGCCTGTGGTTGCTGTGTGGCTTCATGCCCCTCAGGTGCCATGGAGCAGAAGGGCTTCAAGAACATCCAGATTGAGGCGGAGATCGATGCCGCCTTGGAGGAGTGATATCCATGAGCGAATTCGATCCGAAAATCATAGCCTTCTGCTGCAACTGGTGCTCTTACGCCGGTGCTGACGGCGCCGGTGTCGCCAGGCTGCAGATGCCAACGAACTTCCGCATCATCCGCACGATGTGCTCCGCAAGGGTAGACCCTGAGCACATCCTCCGCTCTCTCGCAAAAGGAGCGGATGGCGTGATAGTGCTGGGCTGCCACCCCGCGGACTGCCACTACATCGGCGGCAACTACCGCGCCAGGAGGAGGATGGCCCTTCTCCGCTTCGTGCTGGAGGAGTACGGTTTCGACCCCAAGAGGTTGAAGCTGGAATGGGTCTCCGCTTCCGAGGGGGAGAAGTTCCAGAAGACCATGACGGAGTTCATAGACGACATCAAGGGTCTGGGCCCCAACCCCATCAAGGAGGGTGCGTGAATGTCCTTCATCAGTAAGTTGAAAGAGAAGTTCTTCAAGAAGGTCGGTGACAAGATTGAAGATGCTGCCATAAAGCCCGAAGAGGCGGCAGCACCAGCGGCCGCCGAGGCCGCACCCGCCCCTGAAGCGGATGCGGGAGCTGCCCCGGCGATCGTCGACTCACCTGTACCTCAGTTGGTCTCCGACAAAGCCCTCTTCCCGCCTGAGCTGAAGGCGATCCTGCCTGGACCGCCTCCGGGCGGCAAGATAAAGTTCGCCCACTACTGGGGAGCTGGCTGCGGCGGTTGCGATGTGTCCCTTCTCGACATCCGCGAGAAGATACTCACCGTCAACGACATGGCCGAGATCGTCTTCTGGCCCATAGCCATGGACGGCAAGGTCAAGGACCTCGAGGCCCTTGATGACGGGGAGATAACCGTGACCCTGTTCAACGGTGCTGTCAGGAACTCTGAGAACGAACATATGCTGAAGCTCCTCCGCCAGAAGTCAACCCTTCTGGTGTCCTATGGCGCCTGCGCCATGTGGGGCGGCATGCCCGGTCTCGCGAACCTGCACAACACCGAGGAGATCAAGAAGTATGTGTACACCGAGACGCCGACCATGAAGGCGTTCCAGGACACCCAGCCTTCCCCGGTCATACCGCAGGAGAAGTACCAGGCGCCTGAGGGTGAACTGCACATACCCGTGCTCTACGATACCGTGGTCGCGGCAGATGATGTGGTCGATGTAGATTACTACGTCCCCGGTTGCCCGCCACAACAGACCAGCATCGAGGTCCTCCTCGGTGCTCTGGTGGGGCATGTGTACAACGGTGCTGACCTTCCGCCCAAGGGTACGATAATCGGTGCATCCGAGAAGACCCTGTGCGAGGAGTGTCCGCGCAAGAAGGAGAACCGCAGGATAACCAAGGTCGTGGAGCCCCACGAGATAGATGTCGACCCCGACCTCTGCCTCATGGACCAGGGCATACTCTGCATGGGACCGGCCACCCGCGCCGGATGTGGCTCCCCCTGTACGATGGGAGGACAACCCTGTCGTGGCTGCTACGGTCCGACCGGAGCCGTCTCTGAGCAGGGCGCTAGCATGCTGACTGCGGTCGCATCACTCTTCCCAGTGCTCGACAACGATGCGCTGATCGACGAGGATGTTATCATCGACATAATGAGCCAGGTCAAGGATCCCCTGGGATACTTCTACCAGTTCACTCTGGCGAAGTCCTTGATCAAGAGGGCCGTTAAGGAGAAGGGGGGTAAGTAATATGGCAGGCCCAATCATATGGGATGAACCTACAAAGAGCGAGTCCAACAGGATCACCATCGACCCGATAACCCGTCTCGAGGGTCACGGACAGATAGAGATCTTCCTGGACGATGACGGAAACGTCAAGAACGCCTACTTCCAGACGCCCGAGCTGCGTGGTTTCGAGAGATTCTGCATCGGTCGCCGCGTCACGGAGATGAACCAGCTGACCGCAAGACTGTGCGGAGTCTGTCCCGGTGCGCACCACATGGCCTCCACCAAGGCCATCGACATGTGTTACAACACCAAGCCGACCGACACCGCGTTCATGATAAGGGACCTGTTCTACGGTGCCCACTTCGTGCACAGCCACATAGCGCACTTCTATGCGCTGGCATCCGCAGACTTCGTTCTCGGACCATCCTCCCCTGCCGCCACCAGGAATGTCCTGGGCGTGGTGGGAGCGGTCGGTCTGGAGCTCGGTTCCGCTGTGATCAAGGCAAGGGCCCTCGCCCAGAGGATCCAGGCCATCATAGGCGGTAAGGCAACACACCCCGTGATGGGTGTGCCCGGTGGCGTCTCCAAGCCCATCAGCAAGGAGGAGCAGAAGGAGATCATCGAGATGTCCGAATACCTGGTCAACTTCGGTCAGACCACTCTGAAGGTGTTCAACGATGTCGTCCTGGAAAACAAGGATTACGTGGACATCATCGCCAACCCGGACATCTTCTACTCCGAGACCTACTACATGGGCATGGTCAACAAGGACAACAAGGTGGAGTTCCATGACGGCCCGGTCAGGGTCGTCGACCAGCAGAGGAAGGAATTCGCCAAGTACGACCCTGTCGACTATCTCGACAACATCGCCGAGGCCGTGGAGCCCTGGTCCTACCAGAAGTTCCCCTACCTGAAGAACGTCGGATACAAGGGTATGACCGATGGTCCGGAGAGCGGCATGTACCATGCCACTCCCCTCAGCAGGTTGAACGCCGCCGATGGCATGAAGACGCCACTGGCCCAGGAGGAGTACGAGAAGTTCTTCGGACTCTTCAAGAGCCTCGGTGTCGAGGGCCCGGTGAACTTCACCTTGGCAACCCATTGGGCAAGGGTCATCGAGTTGCTGTATGCCGCCGAGCTCTGTCTCGAGGTGGCCTCCAACCCCGACCTGACCACTGGCGACATCAAGCAGCGCGACATCTCCCCTGGAGGCGTCGGTATCGGCTGTGTCGAGGCCCCACGCGGTACCCTGACCCACCACTATGTCAGCGACGAGAACGGCATAGTGACCGACTGCAACCTCGTTGTCGGTACCACCAACAACAACGGTCCGATGAACATCAGCGTCGCCAAGGCCGCCAAGGCCTTGATCAAGGACGGAATGGTGTCACCTGGTCTGTTGAACATGGTGGAGATGGCCTTCCGGTGCTACGACCCCTGCAACTCCTGTGCCACGCACAGTCTGCCGGGTCAGATGCCCCTCAAGGCGGTCATCAGGGATGCTGACGGAGATATCTACAAGACCATCTCCCGCAACTGAGCCTGAAACCAAACCCTTTCACAACAACTTTCTTTTTCTATATATCCTGCCTGGCACCATCAGATCCCTCAACAGGCCCATATCCGCACCGTCCAGCAGGTGTATGCGGCATCTATCGACATCCAGAAGCGGACTGTTGAGGACCGGGCCGAGCAGACCCTCGCCCTCTATGTTCACCGGGGAACCGCCTAGATTAGGGTTGAAAGCCGGCATGACCACCAGTTCCTCAGGACGCTCCTCCGGCTTTCTGAAGGGGATCCTCATCCAACAAGGCTCGGTCGGGCCCGAACCCTGGGGGCCTGGGAACGATATCCGGGAATGGTTGTGAGCACAAATCCACGTCCGGCAGGAAGAAAGTCTCGGTGAAGGGATGGTGTGGCCATGCATCAGACCGATTCCGTCCATGAGGAGGCCGCTGGCCGGATGGATGACCACTTCGTCAGGGAGGAACTCCTCCAGGCTGACATCATGGTTGCCCCGGACGACCTCCACCCGTCCGAAGGCGTCGAGAAGGGCTTCGAAGAACGGAGGGATCTCCCGGTGTTCCTGCCGGGTACTACCTGGAACACGATGTTTCACATCGCCCAGCACTATGAGCGCATCCATACCCTCGGCGGCCTTGATGATATCGGACCTCATCCGGTTGGTCTGTGACGGCATATGGAATCCTTTCCATGAGAGGTGGGCCTCGAGGCCGATGTGCAGATCCGCCACCACGAGAACTTCCTCAGCACCGGATAGGTGGAGCATCGGACGGCCGTGCAGAGGTAGGATCCTCATATTCCCCTGCCGTATTCAAGGGCGGACATCAAAGATGGACCGAGGCGGTCCAGTATGTCAGTCGCCATCATTCCGTAACCTTGTTCCAAGAAAGCCATCTCTCCCGCGCTTCCGTTCAGATACGAAGCCAGACGGGCGGAGTCAAAGGGACTCAGGCCTTTGGACATCAACCCTGCAACGGCTCCGGCCAACACATCGCCGGTACCGCCCACGGTCATGGCGCTGTTGCCGCTCCGATTCATCTTCAATCTGCGACCATCACTGATCATATCCACCGTGCCCTTGAGCAGTATGGTGGCATCCAAGCTGGCGGCGGTCCTGAGCACCTGTTGGGCACGTTCATCCAAATCGGATGGACAGGCCTCTCCAGTAAGGCTCTCCATCTCACGGGCATGCGGTGTGAGCACGAGATTGTCCAGGGTCGGAGGTTCGTCTAACAGGCCGTAAGCGGTTATACCGTCCGCATCCAATACCACGGGGATATCGATAAGCTTGAGGATATCGCCGATGGCCTCCAGAGTCACCTCGGCTCGGCCCAGGCCCGGACCTATAAGGACGGTATCGACGTCGGGGACTATGTCCAATATGTGTCGGGTATGCGTCCCATCCAGGATATCCCCTTCCAGGCAATGGGTCAGCAGCATCGGGGAATAAGATGAGACCGCAGGGCAACTGGACCTTGGAGTGGATATGTGGACCAGGTCGCACCCGGTCCGATAGGATGCCAAGCCAGCCAATGCTGGGGCTCCAGTATATGGACCTCCTCCGACGATCAGGACCCTGCCGTTCTGCCCCTTATGGGAGTCGATTCCAGGAATGGGATAGAGCTGCGCCTCTCCAGGTCCGGTGAATGCCCCCGCCTCATACGGTATCCCGATGTCGGCCACTACGATCTCGCCGCAGTTGTGCTCGCCCATCCCCTCTTTCACATCATGGAATGTTATCGTCAGATCAGGGAACACGGCGACATCCGCCCCCATGCCGGAGGGACAATCGACAGAGACTATCGGGCCAACGAAAGAAGAGATGGCCTCAACGGTGGATAGGAACGGTTCCCTCAATCTGCCACTGACGCCCAGTCCGAGTACGGAATCTATCACCAACGAGTACTCATCAAGGGAGGTGTCATCAATCAGGATGGAATTATCCTCCACAAGGGAGTAGTTCCGGCGGGCAGCCTCTGTACGGATGGTCTGGGCCGGCTTCACTAGGACGACATCGACATCTTTGTAGGGGATGAGATGCCTCGCGGCAACGAATCCGTCCCCGCCATTGTTGCCCGATCCGCAGACGACCGCCACCCTGCCATCCGTCGGATACCTGTCCATCACCAGGTCCGCCACGGCGCAACCTGCTTGTTCCATGAGCGCGTCAGTTGAAACGCCCCAGTAAGCGGAGTTGATGTCGAGTATGCGGAACTCGGAGACGGGTAGCATGCCTCTTCCATGGATGGGAGTAAAGATAAGCCTTTTCGCATCAGCTGGACAATTCTATATACCTCCAACAGCATTAGAAATGATGAGGAATCTGATTGAATGAGATAAGAAGACTCGTACTGGATGTCCTGAAACCACATCACCCTTCGATCATCGAGATGGCTGACAAGCTTTCGGTGGCGAAAGGGGTGATGGGCGTCAACTGCACGGTGTGGGAGGTTGACCAGGAGACTCAGAAAATCAAGATCACGATCGAGGGTAACGGAATAGATTACGAATCGGTCACCGACGCCATAGCCCAGACCGGGGCTGTGGTGCACTCAATCGATTCGGTATCATCCGGTAAGTTGCTCGTAGAAGAGGTTGAGACGCCTCAGGACCGCTGAGAACGCAATAATCTGGCGACCTTCTCCAGCAGTTCGGTTTTTGATGAAACCCTTTCCACCCTTATCCTGCCCTTTGAGGAATGCCAATTGCCAGGATAGAGTTTTTCCTTCTCCACCCTGTATTCAAGCCCGAGTTCACCGACCGCATGCTCGAGCATGTCGAGATCGGGATCATGGACCGCAATCCGACGATTGACCTTCCGCCCCTGGGCCCTGGACCTGTTCTTATCGAAATATTCCGGCCACAGGACCCAGGCGGTGTCTTCGTCGTAGGTCATGGAACGATGGATAGAGCGCTGCTATCGCTGCGCTTCACTCTACCAGCACAGCATCGACAGCCCCGCTCTGACCGGGCCTGGAGGTCACCACCGCTTCACCGATATCGGTCTCGATGGTGGTTCCCTTGTTGATGATGTTGCGCTGGACGTAGTTGGGGTTGGCGGGGTTGCTCTTAACGTTGATGATCTTGGCCTTGGTGACCTGATTGGTCTTACGGTCCATAACGTTGGCATAGTCCGCCGAGAGCATCCTCATCTTGGTGTTGGCGCCTTTGGTCCTATATTTCTTAAGGGTCAAGGGGCCGACCTTGGTGAACTGTTTCTCTCTTCCGATCTCGAACTTTCTCTTGCCACGGCTGAGTTTCAAACGTCCGCCGGACGGCTTCCTCTTAGACTTACCCTGCCAAAGTGCCATGTCTACTCCTGTGGTGCTAATCAAAGGGGTGTATAAAACGTTTTTCCCCTTTCCACCTCTCAGATATGACAGTCCAGAGACATTTACTCATCTTTCGAACAAAAAATCCTGGAATTCAGTCCTGTGGGCCGAGGAGCTTTATCGAAATATCATCCTCATCGATATCCAGGATAGCCGCATAACCGTCACGTGCTGGACCCGGATTCATGAATATTATCCCATCCTCCTCGGTGACGCCGCGTGCCTCATGCACATGACCCGCCAAAACCAGAAGAGGGCGGTGCTTGTCTACTATCTCACGGATGGAATGACTGCCCACGCTGATGCCAGAGGGGATCTCATCATTCCTGCCGTAGGGCGGGGTGTGGAGCATCAATACCATTGCATCTTCGGCGATCGGGTCGAGGATGGTCTTAATATCCTCCTCATCCAACTCGAACGGGGTCTCGAAGATGGTGGGATTCGACCCTCCTAGGCCTGCGAAGACCACTCCCCCTATCTCCCGGACCTCACCGTGCATGGATATGCCTGATTCAGCTATGGCCTCGAGTATCTCAGGCGGGTCACAGTTGCCCGGAATGGCATAGACATCGACATCGAGGGCTCCGATGAAGTCGGCCGCCCAGGTGGCAGGTCCGAAATGGGTTATGTCACCGAGCACCAGGACCGCTTCGGCCTCGTAACGCTCAATCCTTTCTTTCGTCGCCTCTATGGCGTCCTTCTTAGCATGTACGTCAGAGATGACTAGGAATCTCATGGCAAGGTCGCATATCAGTTGTTAATACATTAATCTTTCATATCCTCCAATCAGCACGGTGACCAGATACTAAGGGGACGGTAACAGCACCTTAGATTCAAACCAGGGCATGATGAACAATCAGCCGTATAGATTAGCCGAAGGTGGAGGTGAAACGATGCTTCAAGAGCTGTTTATGAGGTGATAATTTCTGATATTGGATGAGACATTCAATATCGTTTGCTTCGAAGCCATAAAGATGCCCTCAAGCCACTGGAGATGCAGGGTACGTTGGGATTCGATATTCCAGTGACTTGTCATCTCTTGAACCTTTAGGATCTATTGCTTCCTTTTAGTTTCCGGACGATCCCGCATAGTTTCCGTTTGTTAGGCTCCTTGATATGTCAATTATGGAATAATCCCAGGAAGATGTTGGTCATCGTTGTGACACCCCCTTCAGGCAAAAGAGAATGGACCTATGTGCCGCTTACCAATTGAATTCAATATATTCTGGAAGCAGAGAATCACTTCACCTATGAAAAATGAACTATGAGAGAACGCCACCAATGTTTTGGCAACCGTGTGCGTGATAATTATTTGTATATGCAGAGTGCGGTCATAGAAAGCCTGCTAGGGTCGGGGCATTAATGATGACCATGGGTGTGGATCAGAAGGTCGAATGAGCAACGAGGCTTCACAGACAGCTTTACAGAAAAGGATTGAAAAAAGTGAATCTCAGAGCATTACACATGGAGAAAGGAAGATCTTGATTCAGAAAATGACCGGTCTGTTCCAAAGTCCCGGCTACAGTCTGAGAATGGTTATGGAATTGTGAGGTCGGACCCTGGATTATTGTAATCCGGGGGTGCCAAGAAGAATTTGTGTGGCGCGGAGAGGGGGATTTGAACCCCCGAGTCCTTGCGGACAATAGATTAGCAGTCTATCGCCTTACCAGGCTGGGCTATCTCCGCAGTGTTTGTGGAAAAGGGATACTGTAATTAAATCTTTGTACACCTAACCAGTTGGATCCCCGGGTAAGCAACCTTGAGCCATTTGGTAAACGACCTCGGCCTCTATCGGTTTGAAACCTACATATTTCCGGTCAAACCACAAACGTTTAAATATCGACAAGGGCACATAGTGAGGCTCTTGCTGATAAGGGAGGAGCACCCCCGAAACATTTAAGTATAACATCAATGTTCGGAGGATTGCGTCAAGTGTGAGGCGCCCCGGATTACCGGGGAATTGCAGACATCTGGACGCGGAAGATATGGAGAAGCAAGATCTCCGCCTCATCAAGGCGTGCCCTCTTGTTTCTGACGTTCGATGATGTACCATAACAATGTGTCGTCGTAAGACGGGACACAACCAAGGTGAAACCTG